>NZ_CAJPHM010000007.1:0-392135 GCF_905339955.1 Burkholderia sp. BCC1996 | reverse complement strand
TCAAAAAGTTCGATCATCGGCATTATGTAAAATAAACATCATCGACCAACACGCATGACGACTGCCGGCTGTCTGACTCCTCCAGGACCCCACGCTAAGGTTCCCCTAAGTCTGTTCAACTAGACTGCGTGACACTCAACTGCCAAGGAGTCGCGCTATGTCGACCGCTACCGACAAGCCCATCACACGCTGGCTCAACAAGGTTCCCGAGATCACGCTTGTGTTCTGGTGTAGCGGTCTAGCGAATCCGGACACAGATTTGGCGAGAGTGTGCGCGATGTCGGAAGGCATCGAGCGGACGAGGTCATCGATCAGATCTGCCGGAACGAATCGGCGGAGCCAGTTTGTGCGGTTTTCGATACGCCGCCTCCTGCGTGTACACGCATCGGGCACGAGTCCGGCATGTCGACAAGCCACCCCTTGCTCCCACGTGCGAAAAGCGATGCCGGTCACCTGCCTTCGATCTTCGATCAATATCAGACAGGCGAGCCGAATTCGATACTGAAATCGTGCGCTTCGCAAAGCGTCTTGAACGCTTCCGACACGACGAATCGGCCATGACTGTCGTTGTCCCTGCAGATGAAGAATTTGGATTCGATCTCCGGCCGGTAGACAGCACGCAATAGCAGAGACGCCCCCGACGCAAGCTTTCGATATTGCGATTTTTCGGTGTCGATCAGCGGCAGCGACCGCAATATCCGGCCGGCACTACACTGGAATGGTTGCCCATCGCACGCGATTACACAGGGGACGAATTCCAGCTCTCCCGAAAACGTCTCCCCAAGAACGTCCTGGAATCGAGTCGAAAAAATGGGAACTCGAATGGAGGCCGCGATATAGTCGGTCGCCTGGATATTGGATTTCGTATATCCGCTCTGTGCGACGGCCTTTAACGGAATGCTCAGATCGCGCAGATCTCCACGGCCATGTATAAAATAATTCGAGATGCCCTTCGGGTCTCGGGAGAAATCCACGATGGCAAACTCGGATTGCACCGTCGTTCGTATCGAGTAAATATTCATTATTTGAATTTCGCACAGGTGAACCTGCCGTCACGGCTACCTCGCCGCAGCTCGCTTTGAAGCCCGTATATCTCCTGCCTGATGGTCTGGCGGTCCCAGCCGGACTGGTGCGCCAATTCCTCAAGATCATCCAGATAAATTTCGACCATTTCGTTGTACTCCTTGTGCTTCTTCGTCCATCCTCGATGCAGCCCGATCAGTTGATGTGGATCGGTCGCGCGCGACCAATGCTTGGGCATATACATCAGGTTGGATGGGGCATCGATATTGGCGCCCGATGCCAGGAATATGGGGTGGTTGCGAAGCGAGTGCGGAATAATGTGTTGGCGTTGATGCCCTGTTTTGGTCGGCATCCACTTCAAGGCTTTCCAGTTCCGCGAACTCTTCCGCTTCAACCCCAGCGGATCGATCCAGTCGAAAACATTCGGAGCGATGCCGTATATATTCTCTCCGGCCCGAAAACCGAGCGGATCCGGTGAGATGTATGTTCCGGCGAGTGAATCGTAATAGCGATAGCGATTATAGTGCAGCCCCGACTCGTCGTCGAAATATTGCCCCTGAAGACGAAGAGGCTGACGGAATCCGGCATACGTGTCGATCGCGCGGCACCCGCCCCAGGCCGTATACGACGCTTCCCACCTCACCTGCCCGCGCGCGTCGACGATGCGAACCGGCGATCCGTTCGGATCGGTTTGATAGAAGAGATGCTGTCTGTCTCCCCCATCGAAGCTCGCGTCGTGCCGATGCTTCAACAACGCCAGGGGACAAAACGTTTCAGGGTAGTAGATCCATTCTTGATCGTTCACGTCCTGCGTGTCGATGGATCCCGTTAGCTCCCTGACGTCCGGTCCGGTGCCATCGACCACGAACTCCCGCGCCAGCGCGTCCCCGTCCCAGAAAAAGCGGCTGACACGTGAACGCCGTTTCGAAGGGGAATGCTGTCGCGAAGCCGGCATTCCGCCGAACTGCGTATGCGACACCTTCCCGATCCGCCGGTGAAGCGCATCGTAGGTGTAGCGCGTGCGCGTGTTCGATTCGCCATCGATCGCAATGCGTCTTGCCTCGGTTTCGATCAATAACCCGTCGCTGTCCCAGTGCAGCAGCAGATCCTGCGTGGCGTCCCGCCTGCGCACGAGATTTCCGGATAAGTCGAACGTGTAGTGGCAGCCGGCATAGCTACCTTCGCGCGTCTGCGCGTGTCGTTCGTGACTCGCGTGCGGCGGCGTTTTCAGCAGGTCGCCCGCCGGATCGAACAAATAGCGTTGCAGCCCGCTGGTCGGGTCGACGTGATGCGTCAGTCGTCCTACAGGATCGTACTCGAAGCGCTCGACACCGAGGCGAGCGTCACGCTTTTCGAGCATGTTGCCATTTGCGTCGTACGTATATTCGCTTGCGAACAGCACACCGGTACCGTTCAACAACGTTTGTCTCGCCGGTCGCCCGTCTATGCCGTACGACAACTCGCGGCGTAACGCCGTGCCTAGATGCTCGACGCGGATCTGTCCGAGCTCGTCGCGCTCCAGCGTTATCGGCGCTTCGTCGCCGATCTGTATCGTCGTGACTTCATCCAGCTCGTTGTACGCGTACCGGACGGTATGACTGAGCACGGCCGTCCCGGCGAGCAGCCGGGTCGTGCGTTCGATTCGGTTTCCCGATTCGTCGTACACGTTGGCAATCGTGAAATCATCGCCCTGCTTTTCTTCGACGACGCGTCCCGCCAGGTCATAGGTGAGTTCGACGCGGCTATCCGGATTCTCCGCGATGACGAGATTTCCGCCGCCATCGTACGTGAGCGTTTCGATGCGAAACCCGTCAGGCTGTCGCGAGTCGGGCACCTGCTTTTGCACGATGCGCCCAAGTGCGTCGGTCCGGTAGACGATTGCCTGTCCAAGCGGGTCGATACTGCGCAGTAGCCGACCCTGCAAGTCATAGCCATACTGGCGCGACTGCCCGTAGTAGTCGACTTCTTCGACGATCCGCCCCATCGCATCGCGTTGCAGTTCGTAGCGCCTGCCGCGCTCGTCGACGACGCAGACCAGTTGCGCTTCGGTGTCGTACAGGTACTCGACGGCATTTCTGTCGGCCGTCAGTCGTTTGCTGACATGCCCGAGCGCCGAATACTCGAGCTGTGTCACATGTCCGAGCGGGTCGCGATAGCGCGTCAGATTGCCATCTGCATCGTAGATGCAGTGGATCTCCAGTCCGCCCGGCTCGATGGCACGAAGAAGATTGCCGTTGCGGTCGTATTCGTAACGGCTCGTCTGGCCGAGGGCGTTCACGGCTTGAATCAGATTGCCGCGCGAGTCATGGACGTACTGCGTATAGCGGCCGAGCGCATCGCAGCGTGTCGACGGATTGCCGTCGCGATCGTATTCGAACCGGGTCACTCCGCCGCGTGGCCCGACATGCGTAATGAGCTGTCCGCACGCATCGTAGGCGTACCGCGAGGTTGCCTGCGCCGGCGTCGTCTGAGCGAGCAAGTTGCCGCACGCATCCCATTCATAGCGCCACATCCTGCCGCCCGGCGCCGTCACGCAAACGAGCCGGAGATCCTCGTCGTACTCGTTGCGCAAGGCGCTGCCGTCCGGCAGTGTCTGCGCCCGCAGATTGCCGTACGCATCGTATTCCCAGGTCGTCGCGCGGCCGGCTGCATCGATGCGCGCGCTCGCTCTGGATTGTGCATCGTATCGATAGGTCGTCACCCCACCCAGCGGATCGGTTTCGGCCACGGGCATGCCGCGCGCGTTGAGCTGCAAGACGGTGGTGTGGCCCAGCGAATCGGTGACCCGCGTTTCCATTCGCTCGCGATCGTAGACGAAGCGATAGTCGAGGACGCCCTCGTCTCCCCACGCACGATCCGCGCGCCAGACGCCGTCGTCGTGCTTCAGGTAGCTGTAGTAAAACGACACGCCGCGCGCGCTGGCATGACGCACCATGCGATGGTCGCTGGCGTACTCGAAACGATGCGGTTGTGTCATCGCATCAATTGCGGCGACCAGGTTTCCCTCGTGATCGTGCTCGTAACGTGCGAGCGGATGCACGCGGCCATCCGCATCGATCAGGGTCAATGACGTCAGCCGTGCGGCGTGCGGCGGATGGCCCCGGCCGCACTCGATGACGCGCTTCGTTGGACCGTCACGCGTGCATTCGACCAGGCGTATGAGGCTGCCGTCCGGCTCACGCTCGAAAATCCATGCGTTGCCGTTGAGATCGGCCATGCGATCGACCGGCGCGACCAGCCCGGCACGCTCGTCGGGCTCACTTGCCATTGCGCACCACTGAACCTGACGGTCGGGCGACAACAAGAACGCGTACTCGATTCCGGCGGTCGTTCGCAGCACCAGGTGTGCGCCTCGGCGGTATAGGGCGTACCCATGCTGCCAGTCGTACACACGGGCCTGCCACCCCGCCTCGTCAGGCAGCGTGTCGAACGCCGTCGCGTAATCCGTAAAATACGCCGCCGCGCCGACGCCATGCTCGTGCCGTATCAGTTCGAGTCGGGTGTCGGCCGGCGTCAGCCAGCCAACGCCGACCGCGCTCACGTATCGCTCATGGCTCGAATAGCACCGGTCCCACTCGAGCGGCAGACGCCCCGACACAGTGAAATCGCTCTGCTGAACGACGACCTCTCCGGTGGTCGCGTCGACCGGCTCCGCCTTCAGTACGGTGCACCTCAAAAACCCCGGTTTCAAATTCAGCTTGTCTGCCAGCGACTTCGCCCACTCCGACCCGCGAAACGCCTTGAACAGCCCCTTCGCAAGCGCCGCCATGTTGACGATCGGCGGCCCGCCCACCAGCACGGGGCGTCCGGTCGGAATCGGCAGCATGAACGACGTCGGCAGCGACAGATGCTCGCGCTTCGTATGGGCGCCGTTATGCGTTGGCGGTTCCAGCCCGACCGCCCAGCAGCTCATCGCAGGCAGCGCCAGGAAAGCCATCGGATCGTTGTTCGCGAGCACGGTCTTGCTGCCCATGTACGCTTCCGCGTCGTTCGATGGGTCCGGATCGGGCGGCGCGAACGATGCGCCCAGCGGAAAATGCAGCGACGGCACATGAAACGCGTGCGTGCCCGCTGTCGCGCGCAGCATCCCGTTCACGAAGATCGGCCGGCCGGCGATGCTGCCCATCCCGACGCCCGCGCCCGCCGCATTCGCGATGTCGGCGGCCATGGTCGCGCCCTTCAGTACGTGTGCGACGGTCGGATTGCTTTCGAGCTTTTTGGCTTCGTTGGAGGCGGCGTTGACCGTGTCGCCGAGTTGCTTCGCGTCGTCCGGATGATCCTCGAGATACTCGACGGCTTTTTCTTCGACGATCGTGAAGGCGATTGCACCGATCACGCCCAGCGCCGCGTTCACATACTCGCGCAGATCCAGCATGAACCCGATATGGGGGTGCGGCAGAAACACGGGCGTCGGGCTCGGCGTGACCATGACTGAATGCAAGTCGACGCCGACGACCGGATCGAGATGCTTGACCGCCGGCAGCCCCATGCGTGTCTCCGATCAGCGGGCACCGCGCAACGCGGCGACTTTCTCGCCGAGTTCGGCGCGGCGCCGGTCGAACGCCCCGACCTGCGACGCCATCCACTCGACGACGAACTGCAGGTTGCTGTTGACGCGCGTCGAGTCATCCAGCGCCAATCCCGCATCGAGTGCGTTGAAGCCGGCTTCCATCGCATGCTCACGCTCCCCTGCGCGCTCCCAACATATGGCGCTCATGCGCCACGCTTCGACCGTCATCAGCGTATCCTGCGCCGCGGTCGTCGATGCGGCTGCCCGTTCGTAGCAGTAGGCGGCATGCGCATGATCGTTGTACGTCAGGTGCACGCTCGCCTCGCCGAACAAGCCGTTCGCGACGAGCTTGTGGCCGGCCGGATGGCCGGTGTTCACCGCATGCGCCCCGCTTTCGGCTGCATGGCGATACGCGTCGACGGCCTGCTCGCGATTGCGCCATTTCAGATACGCGGCACCGGCAATCAAATGCACGACGACACACTGGTCGAACCACTTTTCGCGCTCGGCCACCTTCAGCGCAGCCGCGCGGAGTTCCTCCAGGCGCGCGGGATTGCCGCCTTCGACGGTCTCGCTCATCGCGACGAACAGTCGGCGGAATTCGCCGCTTGATCCGCGCTCGCCCGATTCCGCGAGCAACTCACGCGGCACGCTCGCTATCGCGTACTTGCCTTGTACGACTCGCACTGTGGCCGGATACCGCAGCATCAGTGCTGCGAACGACGCAATCCCGGTACGCGGCACGACGAAGCGCACGCGTTCGCCCAGCTTCGGTGCGGCGCCGATGACCGACAACAAGCCGTCCATCCATCGCACCCATGCCGCGTCATCCCGCACGTGCGCCGGCTCCAGCACGAACACCATCGCCGGAAAAACTTCCGGATGGTGCTGCATCAGGCTGTCGGCAACCGTGAGGAGATACAGCACCGGGTGCTTGCCATCGTCATACGGCGCTTGCCAATCCGCACGCACGCCCTGCGCGGCGGATGCGTCGCGCCGGCTGTCGTAGAAAGCGATGAGCTCATCCGTCAGCGCCGACGCATAACCGGCTTCGCTCACGAACGACGCCCTCATCGTCCTTACCGCACACGACGTCTCGTCCTGAACCTGGAAATACAGCCGCACGAGCTCCGCATCCTTTTCGTCGGTCTGCCAGATCATCAATCGCGCATCGCGATCCTTCGCAAAACGCATCCAGTCCGTATGCGCATCCATGAACCTGCGTTCCACCGGATTGGTCGGCTGCCAGTTCTGCATTCGTGCGAGCCTCCGTTATGGATTCAGTTTCAGGACCGTGCCTTCGACCGTGTGCTCGCCCGTGGCCGACGACGTGACCGTCGTTCCGCGCACGCTATGGCTTTGGGAGCCGGTCGATGCGACGTTGACGCCCTGGATCGTGATCGTGCCGTCGCGCTTCATCACGATGCTGGACATCCCGCAGACGAGCGAAAGCTGATCGCCGGCGTTGACGGTGACCTGATGCTGCACGTTCGTCGTCTGGTTCGCGCCGACGTTGACGGTGTGTTCGCCGCCGACCGTGTGCGTATGGGCGTTCGCAATCGTCGATGTACGTGCACCGATTTCCTCGGTATGCGACGACGCAACCAGCGTCTTCATGTCCTGCGAAGTCGTTTGATACATCTGTCCGACATTCAGCGTCTTGCCTTCGCCGATCGTTTCAGTCTTGGCTTTCACAACCGTCTCGGTATGTATTCCACCAATGGTCGCGTCGCGATTCGCGGCGATCGTCACGGTTTCGTTCTTGCCGACCGTTCGCGTGCGATTCCCCCCGACCCCATGCGTCTCATCCACCCCGATCTGCGCGACCCGGTTCTTGCCGATATTCACCGTCTCGTCCTGCCCGACACTCCGTTGCCGGTTGTTCTTCACCTGCATCGTCTCGTCGTTTCCGACCGTATGCGTGTGGTTGTTCCCGACGGACAGCGAATGATCGAGTTCGGTCTCGGCATCGAAATTCCTTTCGGCATGCATCCACAGTTGCTCGGCGCCCTTCTTGTCCTCGAACCGGAACGCGTTCGCATGGTCGGTTGTCCCGCCGGGCGACGAGCGCGACAGCAACCCGCTCTGCGTCGCACTGCCCGGTAACCCCCACGGCGGCATCTTCTCGCCGTTGTAAACCCGCCCCGTCACGATCGGCTCATCCGGATCACCATTGAGAAAATCGACAACGACCTCATCGCCGACGCGCGGGATCTGCACGCCACCGAATCCACCGCCCGCCCAAGGGCTCGACACCCGCACCCAGCACGACGAATCCTGGTTGCTCTGCCCATACCGATCCCAGCGAAACTGCAGCTTCACGCGCCCGTACTGGTCGGTCCAGATCTCCTCGCCGGGCGGTCCGACAACGGTTGCCGTCTGCGGCCCGTTCGTCCGCGGGCGCGGCGTTTCACGCGGCGATCGATAAGGCAGGCTCGACGGCTGCACGAGCATCGTCGTTCGATGCACGACAGCCTCCGCGCCCTGATCGCTCGCATACGCGTTCTCCTGGAAACGGTATCGACACCGCACGATCAGGTACTCGCGGTTCTGATCGGCGCGCGGACAATGTGCAAGCGTGAACAGATACCCGGGCGCGGCACCGCGCACGTCGGTATCCGCACTCGCCCGCTCATGCTCGGCCTGCTGCTCCTCGAGTCTCACGCGGCTGTAATGCGCACCAGGCGCATCGTCGCGATACCCGCCCGGCCATTCGAACGACGCAAAACTGTCGTGATCATGCCCACGCGGATCGACCTTCTGCGACGAGAGATCCGCACGCGGCTTCGTATAGTCGTAGTCGGCGGTCTGATGCTTGCCGACGCTCACCTCCTGCGCCGGCAACCAACCGTCGACGTGTTCCTCGTCGGCGATCGCGGTGCGATCCTGCGCGATGTACGGGATCGTTTCGTAGCCGGGCAACGCGACGTGCGATGACATCGCATCGCACAGCACGAGCGTATGACTGTCGGCCGCGTGCCGGAAATAAAAATAGATGCCCTCGAATTCCATCAATCGCATCACGAACGCGGTGTCGGTCTCGTTGTACTGCACGCAGAACTCGCGCGGCACGTACGCATCGGTCAGCTTGTTCTCGATGGGGAAGCCGTAAGGCGCGAGCACTTCCTGCACGATGTCGGGCACGGTGTGATTCTGGAAAATTCGGCAATCGGAGCGGCGCGTCGCGAGCCACAGCCACGGCCGCACGATCAGCTCGTAGCCGTAGTGCCGCTCGGCGCGCCGGCCGGCCAGCATCGCGCGCGCGACGATGCCGTTCAAGTAACGCGTCGACAGGTCCTGCTGCTCGATCCGCACGGTCACGGGCTTGCCGAGCATGTCCTTCAGCGACAGGCTATGGCTGTCCGCCAGCGCGTCGATCCGGAATTCGAACAGGCGGCCGAGTTCGTCGCTGCCGTCGAGCGCATGGAATTTCAGGTCGTCGCCGTGCGGGCTGTCGAGTGTGAATACGCGATTCACGTCGTTCCCTCCTCGTCGAACCGGTAAGCGAATTCGCCGCCGGCCGCGCTCACCTCGATCGAAGCCAGCGCACGGCCTTCGAGCGTGGCCTCGAGGATCGCGCGGCCGATGCGCGGCATCACGGTATGCGTGAGGATCGCGTCGACCATGCGGCCGCCGGATTCGATCGTCCGGCAGCGCTCGACGATCAGCGCGGTCGCCGAATCGGTGCAGCGCAGCCGGATGCCGTGATGCAGATCGATCCGCTTCTCGAAGCGCCGCAACTGCAACTCGACGATGCGCGCGAGCGTCGCATCGGTCAGCGGGTAGTACGGCACGACGGTCAGCCGGCCGAGCAGCGCGGCGGGGAACACGTCGAGCAGCGGCGCGCGCAGCGCATCGGCAAGCGTCTGCATGTCGGGCAGGCGCTCGGGGTCGCGGCACAGCTGCATCACGCGATCGGCGCCGACGTTCGACGTCAGCAGGATCACGGTATGCCGGAAGTCGATGTCGCGCCCTTCGCCATCTTCCATCCAGCCCTTGTCGAACACCTGGAAGAACATCTCGTGCACGTCGCGGTGCGCCTTCTCGATCTCGTCGAGCAGCACGACGCTGTACGGCCGCCGGCGCACGGCCTCGGTGAGCACCCCGCCCTGCCCGTAGCCGACGTAGCCGGGCGGCGCGCCCTTCAGCGTCGATACCGTGTGCGCCTCCTGGAACTCGCTCATGTTGATCGTGATCGCGTTGCGCTCGCCGCCATACAGCGTGTCGGCCAGCGCGAGCGCGGTCTCGGTCTTGCCGACGCCGGACGGCCCGCACAGCAGGAACACGCCGTGCGGTTTGGTCGGGTCGTCGAGCTTCGCACGTGCGGTCTGAATCCGTTGGGCGATCAGTTCGACCGCATGGTGCTGGCCGACGACACGTTCGCCGAGCGTTTCGGCGAGCTTGAGCACGGCCTGCGTCTCGTCGCGCACCATCCGGCCGAGCGGGATGCCGGTCCAGTCGGCGACGACGGCGGCGACCGCATGCGTGTCGACGGCGGGCAGCACGAGCGGTGCGTCGCCTTGCATCTCGGCCAGCGCCTGCTGCGCGGCTGTGAGGCGCGACAGGACATCGGCGCGTGCGTCGCTGGTGAGCGCGCGCGACGGCGCGTCGTCGAGCAGTGCGGCGCGCGATTCGACGATCGAGGCCAATGCGTCGCGCTCGGCTTGCCAGCGCGTATCGAGCCGATCGAGTTCCGTCTGCACGGCGGCAAGCTCGGCATCGATCGCGTCGCGCCGCGCGGTGTCGCCGCTGCCGAGCGCGCACTCGCGCGCGATCCGTTCCCGCTCGACGCGCAGGCCGTCGATGCGTCGGCGCGCGTCCTCGATCGGAGCGGGCACCGCGTGCTGGCTGACGGCGACGCGCGCGCAGGCCGTGTCGAGCAGGCTGATCGCCTTGTCCGGCAACTGCCGCGCGGGAATATACCGATGCGACAACGTCACGGCGGCCTGCAGCGCATCGTCGAGCATCAGCACGCGGTGGTGGGCTTCGAGTTTCGCGGCGAGGCCGCGCAGCATCGTCACGGCGGCGGCCTCCTCGGGTTCGAGAACATGCACGAGCTGGAAGCGCCGCGTCAGCGCGGGATCCTTCTCGATGTACTGCTTGTACTCGGACCAGGTGGTCGCGCCGATGGTGCGCAGCAGGCCGCGCGCGAGCGCCGGTTTCAGCAGGTTCGCGGCATCGCCGGTGCCGGCGGCCCCGCCCGCGCCAACGAGCGTATGGACTTCGTCGATGAAAAGGATCGTCGGCCGCTCGGACGACATCGCTTCGTCGATCACGCCGCGCAGGCGGCTCTCGAATTCACCCTTCACGCTCGAGCCGGCCTGCAGCAGCCCGATGTCGAGCAGGCACAGCGCGACGTCTCGCAGAGACGGCGGCACGTCGCCGGCGGCGATGCGCAGCGCGAAGCCTTCCGCAACGGCAGTCTTGCCGACGCCGGCCTCGCCGACCAGCAGCGGGTTGTTCTGCCGGCGCCGCAGCAGGATGTCGACGATCTGGCGGATCTCCGCGTCGCGCCCGACGACGGGGTCGATCTCGCCGGCCCGCGCTCGGGCGGTCAGGTCGACGGCGAAGCGCGCCAGGGCCGAGCCTTCCGCGGCTGGCACACCGCGCATCGCGGCGGCGTCGGAGCCGGCGTCAAGGCCCGAGTCGCCACGCGCAGCCGGTTGCGCCTCGGGCGAACCGTCGACGATCGATGCGAGTTCGTCGGCGAGCACGTCGGGCACGATGCGCTCGAACTCGCGTGCGATCGCGTACAACACGTTGCGCAACTGCGGCGTCTTCAGGATCGCGAGCAGCAGGACCGCGCCGCGAATCCGCGTCGCGTCGTATTTCAAGGTCGCATAGACCCACGCACGCTCGACCGCGTCGTCGATGTGCACGGACAGGTCCGACACCGATCCCGCGCCACGCGGCAGCCGATCGAGCGACGCGACGAGGCCGCGCTCGATCGCGGCCTCGTCGATCTCGAACCGGCGCAGCACTCGCTGCAGGTCGCCGTCGGGCCGCTGCAGGAGCTGCTTGAACCAGTGCGCGAGTTCCACGTACGGATTGCCGCGCAGCCGGCAGAATCCGGTCGCCTGCTCGAGCGTCTCGTAGAGGAGCGGGTCGAGCTTTCCGAACAGGTTGACGCGGCCGATATCGGACATGACGGTTCCCGTTTAGGCGGTTTCGCGATGAGGAGCGGCGCCGGTGCGCGGCGGGCCGCCACGGCGCGCGTCGTAACGGACGACGAGATCGCGCGCGGGCCCCGCGTCGAGCCGTTGCCCGAGCCACACGCTACGGCCGAGGCCCTGCGGCACGCCGAGCGCGATCGCGGGCACCGCGTCGGCCGCCAGTTCGAGCTGGACGTCCCAGTCGAACTCGATGCCGACGTATTCGCGCACCCAGTGCGCGAGCTGCCGCGCGTGCGGGCCGCCCGGCAGGAAGCGCCGGTACGCGTCGAGCGATAGCGGCCCGAGCACGATCCGGAAATGGGACTGCGCGTCGCGCACCGCGATGCCGAGCACGACGCCGCCGACGCGCAGGGTCGGCCGCGTCGCACGGATCACGCAGCGCTGCGAGCGCTCGATCGCGACCCAGCGCGGCACGTGCTCGACTATGCGCGCGTCGACGCCGAAATGGCGTCGCAGGATCTGCACGAGCCCTTCCGGGTTGCGCGTGTGCCGCACGAGATGACCCGCGTGGAAATAAAGCGCATGCGGCGCGAGCGTGTCGGCGGCCGTGCGTTCCGCATCGGCCTGCGCGGCCGGCCTGTCGTCATGCGCGGTGCGCCCGATGAGGCTCGCGACATACGCGTCGAACCGTGCGCGCCCGGGACGATCGAGGCTCACCGTCGGTTGCGCGTCGGCCCATGCGCGGTAGAACAGCAGGATCAGCCGGTGATGAAACAGGTCCGCGAACGCGGCGAAGGTCGGGTCGTCGTGCTGGGCCGCGCGCTCGTGCGCGTATTCGGTCAGGTGGGTCGGCAGCGGACCGTTCGGTCCGAACAATCCGAAACCGTGGATCGCGATGCGCGGCCGCGTGGCGCCGCCGTCCCCGTCGTATCCGTCGTATGCGCCGACCACCATCGACGCCGCGAACGCAAGCGACGGCCGTTGCCCGAGCCGCACCGGTTCGTCGCGCGGCCGCGCGGCATGGCCGAGCGGTGCGCGGCCGGACGACAGCGCGTCGAGCCAGCGCAACGCCTGGAACAGGTCGTAACCATGCGGCGCGGCGCGTAGTCGCGCCCACCACGCATCGCGGCGGGCGGATTCGACGGCCGATCGAGCGCCGGGCGGCGTGCCGTGTTTCATATCGCTGGCCGTCTGCCGATGCGCGCAGGCCAGTGCGCGAGCGTGCCGCGCTGCACGCTGGTCAGCACGCATTCGGCGAACGCATTGATCGAAACATGCCGCGCGAAGAACTGTTCGAGCACCGCGCCGAGCAGGAACGGGCTGTCGCCGGAGAACGCATGATCGTCGACGGTCACGTCGACCTGCACGCCACGTCCGAACATCAGCGGGCCGAGCGCCGGCAGCCGCCGGAACACCGGCGAGAACGCGACGCGCCGCACGCCGTCGATCTGCCGGCGCATCGCGGCATCGGCCGGGTCGGCGTGCAGGCCGAGCAGCTCGCGCAGCGCATGCGCGCCCTCGTCGTCGTCGAGATCGGTCAGCGTCTGGCGGGCGAGCCCGAGATGGCGAACGAGCCGCCAGGCCGTCTGTGCGTCGGCGATCGGCGGGCGCGGCCGCGACGGGCCGCGAATCGCGACGATGCGCTCGACGGGCGCCGAGATGCGCAGCGTGAATGCGTTCGCGTCGCCCGGCGGCAGCAGCAGCGCGAGATCGCGGTTCGTGCACAGCGTGTCGACGGACAGGTAGCGCATCGTCTCGTCGTACGGCGCGCACTGGCTGTCGACGAGCGATACGTAGGTTTCGCTGCCGACGTAGCCGGTGCGCGTGCCGTTCGCGCGTGCCTGCGCGGACACCAGCCGAGGCTCGCGCCGCACCGTGTAGTACGCGCCGTAGTTGCCGTCGTCGCGCGCGAACGACGCATGGAACGGCCGGAATTCGCGCGACCGGCCATCGTCGCGCTGCTCGCTCGCAAGCCGCTGCACGGCATAGACTTCGTGATCGAGCGGCCGGCTGCGGTCGACGACGACATGATGCTCGCGCGCGCCCGGCTGCAACAGGATGCGGTCGCCGCGACGTGCGAACAGGTTCACGGCCGGTGTGCAGTTCAGCGCCAGATGCCGCGCATCGACGGCCGCCTCGAGCGCGGCGTCGTGGCGATCGAACAGCACGGTCAGCTCGCATTCGTCGCCGGTGGCGTGCGCGAGCGCGGCGCGCAGCCCGCCGATGCTGAAGAACAGGAAGCGCGCCGGAAACGCGAAATACTCACGCAGCAGCCGGTAGCCGTGGAAGCTGCGCCCGTCGTCGGGCAGGATCGCCTGCGCCGGATCGAAGCCCTCATGGACGATCGCATCGGCGTCGAGCGTGTGCAGCCACCTCGGCGGCTGCCCCGGGTCGTGGCAGACGGCGCCGAGCGCGTGCCCGGCGATCAGTTCGAGCAGGTGCAGCGCGTCGCGTTCCGGGCCCGCGAGATGAAAGGTCAGCCGCTCGAGCGGCAGTTGCGACAGCCTGGCGCCGCCGCGCGCCTTGAGCCGGATGCGCAGCGCGCCGCGCACGTCCTGGCGTGCCGGCACGGCGCCGCGCGGCAGCCACGACGGCGCGCCGGTGACGGCCGCATCGGTCAGCTCGAGCGGCCACAGCGTCAGGTCGTGCGCGGTACGGAATTCGCACGCGGTCTGCTCGGACGCGGCGGCCCGCGCGCGCAGCGCGGTGCCGGCGGGAAGCCGCCAGCCCTGCGCGAGGCTGCCTTCGTTCAGCATCGGCGCGAACCGAACGATCGCCATCGACGGCAACGGCGCCAGATAGCCCGGATACACGGCGTCCAGCAGCGCCTGCGTGAAGCGCGGAAATTCGGCATCCATCTTCAGCTGCACGCGCGCGGTGAGGAAGCTGAAGCCTTCGAGCAGCCGTTCGACGTACGGATCGGGCGGCCCCGATTCGGTGAGCCGCAGCCGCGCGGCGACCTTCGGAAACTGCTGCGCGAATTCGTCGCCGAGCTCGCGCAGGTATGCGAGTTCGCGGTTGTAGTAGTCGAGCAGGCGCGTATCCATCGTGTCAGTTTCCCGCCGCCGGCCGCAGCGACATCGCGCCCGTCTCGAGATCGAGGTCGGAGCGCAGCACGAATTCGACCGGATGCGGGATCGACCACAGCGTGCCGCGAATCTCGAACAGCAGCACGTTGTGACGCCGTTCGCCGGCGCGCCCGTCCGATGCATCGGCGACGCTGCGGACCTCGACGCTGTCCGGCGCGATGCGCGGTTCGAAGCGCACGATCGCGTCGCGGATCGACGCCTCGACCGACATGCGCTCGACGCCCGACATCGGCTTGCCGACGAGCGGCCGCATCCCGTAGTTGAGCACCGAGGCCTGCGCATGCGCGAACGCGGCCCAGTCGACGAAGCCGTCCTCGGCGTTGCGCGTATTGAGCAGCCACGCGAGATCGCGCAGCACGGCCGCGCGCAGGCGCTCGGCGCCGATCCCTTGCGTGCCGGGCGGATCGGCCGTGCGCTGCGGCGCGTCGTCGGTCAGCCGGTCGAGCAGCGCGGGCTGCAGCCGGTCGCGCACACCGGCGTGCCGGCCGGCGCGGGCTTGCGGGTCGTCCATCGTCATCGCTCCACCGTCACATCTCGGTGTTTTCCTTGATGTTCCAGCCGACCGACACCTCGGCGCCCTTGCCGCCGTTGTCGTTCTGCTGCCAGTACTGCTTCTTCACCTTCGCGGCCTGGAAGCCGTAGTGCATCATCAGCCGGTCGGCCGCGTCGCCAGGGTCGATGCCCGCGACCTGCGCGGACGTGACGAGCACTTCCTGCAGCGTCACGCGCATGAACTCGACCTGCGTGCCGCCGGTCTTGCACGCGGAGATCTCGACCTTCGGCAAGTGCTTGCCGCTCGCGCAGTTCTTGACGATCGCCGGCGCGCCCTTGTCCATGTACGCAGCCACGACGAGATCGTTGAAACTCGCCTTGCCCGCGTTGCCGCCGCTGCCGCTCGCCATCGCGCCCGGCTGGCTCGCGCCCCACGTGAACGATTCGATGTCGGTCCAGCCCTTGTGCTGCGCGTCCGCCGATTCGCCGGTCACGCCGTCCACCTTCATAAACATTGCCACGCCCATTGCCGTCTCCGTTTCGGTGCGAAATCAGGTTGAATGCCGGGTTGAATGCCGTATCGAATGCGCGTGCCGCTCACTCGTTCGCCGCCTTCGCCGATGGCAGGCGCGAGATGAGCCGCAGCGACACGGTGAGCCCTTCGAGCTGGTAATGCGGTCGCAGGAAGAATTTCGACGTGTAGTAGCCGGGGTTGTCCTCGACCTCGTCGACGACCACCTGCGCGGCGGCCAGCGGCTTGCGCGCCTTGGTTTCCTGGGACGAGTTCACGGGGTCGCCGTCGACGTAGTTCATGATCCAGTCGTTGAGCCAGCGCTCCATGTCGTCGCGCTCGCGGAACGAGCCGATCTTGTCGCGCACGATGCATTTCAGGTAGTGCGCGAAGCGGCAGCACGCGAACAGATAAGGCAGGCGGCCGGACAACCGCGCGTTCGCGGTCGCGTCCGGGTCGTGATATTCGGCCGGCTGGTACAGCGACTGCGCGCCGATGAACGCCGCGAAATCCGAGTTCTTCCGGTGCACGAACGGCATGAAGCCGTTCTTCGCGAGCTCGGCCTCGCGGCGGTCGCTGATCGCGATCTCTGTCGGGCATTTCTGGTCGACGCCGCCGTCGTCGGTCGGGAACGTGTGGCTCGGCAGCCCTTCGACGGCCCCGCCCGACTCGACGCCGCGAATCGACGAGCACCAGCCGTACAGCTTGAACGAGCGGTTGATGTTCGCGGCCATCGCGTAAGCCGAGTTCGCCCACGTGTAGCGGTCGTGATTCGCGGCGTCGGTGTCTTCCTCGAAGTCGAATTCGTCGACCGGATTGGTGCGTGCGCCATACGGCAGCCGCGCGAGAAAACGCGGCATCGCGAGGCCGACGTAGCGCGAATCCTCCGACTGTCGCAGGCTGCGCCAGCCCGCGTATTCGGTGTTCTGGAAGATCTTGGTGAGGTCGCGCGGATTCGACAGCTCCTGCCACGAATCCATCTGCATCAGTTCCGGCGACGCGCCCGCGATGAACGGCGCGTGCGCGGCCGCCGCGATCTTCGACAGCTCGCCGAGCATCTCGACGTCCGGCGGGCTGTGATTGAAGTAGAAGTCGCCGACGAGGCAGCCGAACGGCTCGCCGCCGAACTGCCCGTATTCCTCCTCGTAGATCTTGCGGAACAGCGGGCTCTGGTCCCACGCGACGCCCTTGTAGCGCTTGAGCATCCGCGCGACCTCGTTGCGCGACGCCGGCAAGGCCTTGATCTTCAGCAGCTCGTCGGTCTCGGTGTGCGTGACGAGGTAATGCAGGCCGCGCCATGCGCCTTCGAGCGTCTGGAATTCGTCGTGATGCAGGATCTGGTTGATCTGTTCGGAAAGCTTCCGGTCGATCTCCGCAATGATCTGCTTCACGCTGCCGTATGCGTCGGTCGTCATGCCGACCGTATGTTCGAGCGCCTGCTGCGCGAGCGTGCGCACTGCGCGCTCGACCGACTCGCGCGCCTCGGCGGTCTTCGGCTTGAACTCCTTCTGCAGCAGCGCGGCGAACTCGCCGTGCGCGACGGCCGGCGGCGCGGCGTCGCGGGTGTTGCGAGTTTCTGCGCGGGACTGGACGGAGTCATTCATCGCGGGCCTCCGGTTGGGTCGCGTCGCCGGCCTGCGCGTCGGCGCGCGGTTCGCGCACGAGCGTCTTCAGCAGGTCGGGATCGTTGATCGCGCGCTCGATCAGCTGCTCGGCGCCGTGCTTGCCGTCCATGTACGACAGCAGGTTCGACAGCTCGGTGCGCGCCTCCAGCAGCCGGCGCAGCGCGTCGACGTTGCGCGCGATCGCCGCCGGCGAGAAATCGTCGATCTGCTCGAACGTCATGTCGACGTTGAGCATCCCTTCGCCCGTCAGCGTGTTGGGCACCTGGAACGCGACGCGCGGCGCGACCGACTTCATCCGCTCGTCGAAGTTGTCGACGTCGATCTCGAGGAACTTGCGCTCCGGTAAATCCGGCAGCGGCTCGGCACGCTTGCCCGCCAGGTCCGCGATGACGCCCATCACGAACGGCAACTGCACCTTGCGCTCGGCGCCGTAGGTCTCGACGTCGTACTCGATCTGCACGCGCGGCGCCCGATTGCGCGCGATGAACTTCTGTCCGCTGCCTGCCGCCTTGGTTCTGTCCGTCATCGTCCGCTCCTTCACATCGATCAGATTGCGTGTACATCGCCGCCGCCGGGCGGCTTGCCTCATTCGCTCCGCTCGCCGCTCAGCAGGTCCAGCTTCGGCAGGCTCTCCGGAGCGAGGTCCCGGATGATTTCGTAGAAGTCGAGCGCGAGCAGCCGTTGCGCGCGCCGCAGCAGCAGCGGCGCCGGGTGGCTCGGCTCGTGCAGTTCGAAATAGCGGCACATCTTGTCGAGGCCGAGCCGCACGTCGTCGCGGCTCGCGACCTCGGCATCGCGCCAGGCCTCTCCGTGCGGCAACGCGGCCGGCGCGGACGCGGCGTGCGCGGCGCCGGATGCGGTCGGCGTTGCCGGAATCGAACCGTCCGCCGGCCGTGCCACTTGCAGCGGTGCCGGCTCCGGCATTTCGCGCACGATGCGTTGCAACGCCTTTTCCGTGTCGCTCGCATCGGGCGACCATTCGCTGCCGAGCCGGTCCGTGACGTGCGTGCGGATCGCATCCAGCGCACCCAGCACCGCGCGCACCGCGTCGATCGGCGCGCGGCCGTCGTCGCGTGCGGTCGACAGCGCGGCGACCAGGCCGTCGCGGCTGCCTGCGGCCGGGTCGCCCGTTTCGTCGCGGCCGTCGAGCGCGCGTTCGGCGTCGCGCACGCTCGGGCCGCCGTCGAACAGCGGCTGGCGCCGCGCCGCGCGCGCGCATTCGTGCGCGCCGGCGACATCGGCGAGCGCGTTCATTCGCAATGTCGGATCCGGTTCGCCATCGGCGTCGAGGCGCGGATGCAGGTCGTCCCACCAGCGCTCGATCAGGCCGGCGACGACCGCGAGCCCGTCCGCGTAGCCCGGAATGCCGTGCTGCTCGGTCCAGCTGCGCGCGAGATACGCGGCGACACGCAAGTCCTTCGTCCGCTCGCCCAGCGCGAGTGCGAGGCGCTCGACCGCGCGCCAGTCGGGCGTCTCGGCCGGAATCACGGTGTCGCCGTATTGCTGCTCGGCGCGCGGTGTCGCCCGCGCCTGAAGCTGCAGGAAGTCGGCGTCGTATTCGAGGTTCGGACCGCACGGGGCTTCGGGCGAGACCGCCGCCAGCAACCGGCCGATCAACCCGGCGCGCGGCGTCGCGGCCGGCAAACCGGGCGACGGCGAGGACAATGCGGCGGCGGCCGGCGCCGCCTGGCTGACGTCATTCGAATGCATAGTCGATGTTGACCGGTTTGCTGCCGAAGTCGATCGCCACGGTGCGGTGCAACGGCGGCAGCGAGCCGTTGCGGATCTCGATCTGATAGACGCCCGGTGTCAGCGACACCGAGCGCAGCGGCGGGCTCGCGCCGCGCCGTGCGCCGTTCACGTACACGTCGCCCCACGGACGCACGTTGAAACGGACCTGGACGGTCTCCTGTTTCGGCGGGCGCTGCTCGACGGCCGGCGCGTTGATCGCCGCGACGGCTGTCGCCGCTTCCGATGGCGATGGCGACGCCGGCGCGGGCACCGGTGCTGGCACCGGTGCGGCCGACGGCGACGCAGCAGCCTCCGACGGCGGCACGTTGACGACGCGCTCCGATGCGTCGAGGCTGCCGGCCGGCGCGATGGTCGCGCTCGAACCCGCTTGCGACGGCGTGACGCCCGCGATGTCCTTGGCGGTCGTCGCGACCTGCGGCGCGGAAACGGCAGCCACCGCGGCGGGCGTGCTGGCCGGCGCGGCGGCCAGCGATGGCGGCGGCACCTGCGCGGACGATCCGCCCGGCATGCTCGACGGCGGCACGACGATCGGCGTCGGGCCACGCTGCGCGAGCATCGCATCCGACGCGCCGGCCGAGGACGCGACGCCGGCCGGCGGCTGGCTTGCGCCGGCTTCCGGTTCGCCCGCGACTTTCGCGGGACGCGACAGATAGGTCGCGGCGATGCCGACGACGATCAGTGCTGCCAGCGCGCCACCCACGTAGGTCTTCGTGCGCCGGTTGCCCGCCGCGATGAACGATGGGCGGCGCGGCGGGTGGATCGGAGGCGCTGCGCCCGGCGAGGGCGTGGATGTGGAGGCGCCAGCAGCGCCAGCAGCGCCAGCAGCGCCAGCAGCGCCAGCAGCGCCAGCAATCGGCAGTGCCGTTCCGTTCAGGTTCCCTGTATCCGTTGCACGGCCTTGCCCACTGTCCGCCCCGGCGCTTGCCGATCGCATGCCGGCATCGCCATGCATTTCGGTCTTCGAAGCCAACTGGTCGTCGTGTGACGCTTCCTTTGCATGCTTCTCATCATCGTCACTTCCATCGGACAGCCCCGTTTTCGCGGAGGGCGACAACGCCTGCGATACGGATGACGAAGCAGTTGAAGAAGCGGACGACGCCTGTGAAGCCAGCGCTCCCGCAGCCGCACCCGAAACGCCGGAAGCAACCTTCCCTGCTCCGCCGCCCCCGGCATCGGCTGCCGGCGACACAACGGCCGCACCATACCCGCCGCCCGGCCGGTCGAGATCGCGCAACCCGAGTTCCGCCGCGAACGCCGCGACCGACTCCGGCCGATCCGGGATCCGCAACTGCAACGCATGATCGATCGCCGCGAGGAACGCCGGGCTGTACACCTCGCCGGCCGGCAACTCGCGCGACGCGAGCGGCCGGTACGTGTCCTTGATGCTGCGCACGACGGCCGCGGGCGGCAGTTCACCGGTGATCAACGCGTGCATCACCGCGCCGAGCGCGTAGAGATCGGTCCATGGCCCCTGGCTGAACGCGGGGTCGTCGGTGTATTGCTCGATCGGCGCGTAGCCGGGCTTGATCATCATCGCACCGTCGTCGACGAGATCGCCGATCCGCTTGCGCGCCGCGCCGAAGTCGAGCAGGATCGCGCTGCCGTTCGGGCGGATCAGCACGTTGTCGAGCGCAACGTCGCGATGGAAGCACTGCGCGCGATGCAGCGTGTCGAGCGCGCCGAGCAGCGCGCCGACGATGTTGCGCAATTGCGTCTCGCTCATCCGCACACCGCCGTCGAGCAGCTGCTTGAGCGTGCGCCCCTCGTAGAACGGCATCACCATGTACGCGGTGCCGTGGCTCTCCCAGAAGTGCAGCACCTTCACGAGTCCCGGATGGTCGAATTGCGCGAGCAGGCGTGCCTCGTTGAGGAACGCGCCGCGTCCCGCGTCGAACGCCTGGGCGAACCGTTCGGAGCGCAGCGACACCGTGTAGTCGCCGCCGCGCGTCGCGAGCATCGACGGCATGTATTCCTTGATCGCGACCGCGCGCCGCAACGTGCGGTCGAACGCGCGATAGACGATGCCGAAACCGCCGATGCCCAGCACCTCGTCGAGCTGCAGCTCGCCCAGGCGATGACCGAGTGGCAGCGGCCGCACCGTGAATTCGGGTGCGTCGCCGCGGGTCGCCGTGTCGTGCTCGTTGTCTCTCGATGAAGGGTCCTTCATGTCTACCTCGCGATACCGCATCCGTATTGCCTGCGTTGCCTGCCGCCGACCGCCGGCCGGCACCGTCAGCGACCGCCGAACAACGTCAGGAACAGCGCGTTGTCGGGCGCGCCCGTATGCGCATGCGTGCGCAGCGGCGAGCCGTCGGCGCGATTGGTCCACCAGAAGCTCGTCCCGCCGTGCGGATCGAAATAGCCGGACAGCCCGGGCCATGCGGCGAGCGCCGGCCGCTCCGGCAGCGTCGCCGTGATCCCGTCGACCACGTCCGCCGTCGGCCCGTCGCCCGGTGCGAGCCGCACGCGGTCGAGCGTCTCCTCGAGATCGACCGGCGCGCGCGCATGCCGGATCGCGTCGAGCAGTGCATGGCCGATCTGCCAGTAGAACGCGTCGGCGGCGTCCGGCAGCCGGTTCCAGTAATCGGCCGCCGGCATCGCCAGCGTGACGATCACCGGGTAGTAACGCCCGACGCGGTCGCAGCTCGGCGCGAGACAACCTGCCTGCACGCACGACGCGCCGGCGCCCGCCGGCACCAGGAAATTCCAGACCGGCGCGACCGTGTAGTGGCGCGCGATCTCGTCCGGGCCGCGCTGGCGCATCGCGGCCATCCCCTGCTGAAGCCAGCGTTCCCACCACTGCGCGAGCGCATGCGGCAGCCGGCTGTTCACGAAGTCGCCGGCGCCGGGAATCTTTCCGTACCAGGCCGGGGCGTCGCCATCGGCGCGCGCGAGCGGCGGGAGGCGGCTCATTGCTTCGGAGGGCATGTAAAGGACTCCATCTGGGGCAGCCTGAACGGATTGCGGACACTGCCCGCATTCACCTGCAGCACGAGCGGTTTGCCGTCGACGGTGAAGCGCGCGACCATCTGGTCCGACCCGCGCCCGGCCGACACGGCCGCGCGGTCGAACAGCCGGTGCAGCGCCCACGGCCCGCCGGTCGTGAAGCCGTCGGTCGCGCCGGCCTGCCCCGACACCTGCAGGCGCACCTGGTTGCTGCCGCGCGTGCCCGGCCAGTCCACCGCGCTCTGCACGAGCGGGCCGTGCGCATAACGGACGATCTGGCCGTCGACGTCGAGCACCATCTCCGTGAGCGACGGATCCATTTCGAGCGGCTGGATCTGCACCTTCAATTGCGCGGTGCGTGCGCCGCCGCCGAAATACACGTCGCGAATCACCGCGGCCTTCTCGAACGACGAAAGCATCGCGGCGGCCGCCGGATCGGCGTCCGCATTGCGGTTCGCGAAACGCCACGGGTGCGACGTCGTATCGACGATCGACTGCAGGTTCTTCTGGTAGAAATCGTCCATCAGGCCGCCCGGCGCGAACATCTGCGCGAAATCCGCCGGTGCGACGTCGCGCGACGATCCGCGCGCGAACGGGTAGCGACCCGCGATCGCCTGCCGGCAGAAATCGCCGACGTTCGCGCCGGCCCGCTGCGCGACGCTGCGCTGCTCGACGGTCGCGACGCTGCCGTTCGCGACGTTCGACAGGTCGTCGAGCACTTCACGGAACGGCGTGGGCAGCCGGCCGGCCTGCGCGCGCAGCCGCGCGGGCGCGTCGGACGGCGGCGGCTGGGCGCCGCTGCGCAGTGCATCGTCGGTGGCCGTCAGGTACGTATAGAGCGCGTCGATCGACTTCAGCACCGCGTCGAACGCCTGCGCCTGGTCGCCGCTGCCCGGCGCGAACGCGCGCAGTCCGGCGAAGTGGCTGTCGACCACCTGCTCGGGGCTCGCGGGCGCCGCGGCTGACGGATTCGCGTCGCTCGCGCCCTGCCCCGCGAAGATCTGCGACAGCGAACTGCGCGCCTCGTCGACCTTGTCCTGCGCGCGCGACGCGAGATTGCGCGCGCCGCCCGGCGCATCGCCGAGCGCCGTGTCGCGCGCGAGCGCGATCATCAGCCGGGTGAGCGGCGAATCCGCCGACGACAGCGCGCGCGCGACCTGGATGCTCTGCGCGAGCGTCGCCGTGCGCTGCAGCTTGAGGTCGGCGAGGTAGTCGTCCCAGATCTTCAGATAGTCGTTCAGGTACAGCTGGCGGATGTCGCGCGCCCATGCGGCGGCGTCGTTCGGCCCGGGGATCTCGGACAGCCCGAGATTCAGCACCCATACCTCCTCGCGCCCGTATGCGTCGACCTCGCCCGCGAGGCGCGGCGCGAACGCGTTCCGATAGCCGTTGCGCGTATACAGACCCGGCACGCCTTCCGACAGCGGCTTGCCGCTCTGGCGGCGGAACACGAGCGACGCGTCCGGCCCCACCGCGCGCGCGACGCTGAAATCGAACGCGGACGTCGCCGGCCGCAGCGTGCGCGTGAGCTGGCGATACAGCCGCTGCGAGAATGGCACCTGCCGCAGCCGGTCGCGTACGTCGGCCACGAGCCGCTCGTTCATCGGATACGGCGACACGGCCACCCGGTTGCCGAACAGCGCGGCGAGATGCGCGCGCAGCGCCGAGCGTTCGGCCGGCGAGAAATCGGGCGGCAGCGAGCGCTCCATTTCCAGGTCGACGACGGCCTGCACGAACGCAGGATCGTAATGCGCGCTGTCGTACAGCATCAGGTAGGCCTTCAGCGCCGCATACGCGTAGTCGGTTTCGTCCGGCCGTGCATCGCCCAGCGCGGCCTCCATCCGGCGCGCGGCGATCGGCAGCAGCACGTCGTCGAGCGCGCGCCGGTACACGGCGTCGACGGCCTGGTCGATCTTCTCGCCCTGAAACAGCCCCCAGCGGTACGCGAGCGGTGGATGCGAGCGGTCGACGCCGCCGGCATTCGCAAGCCCGCCGAGCGCATCGAGCACCGGCAGCAGCCGCGCGATGTCGGTCGCATCCGAGAACTTCGCGCCGGCGATCTGCGCATCGACGGCGGGTACCTGCTGCGCGATCCGGTCGAGATACGCGCGATTGTTCGCATAGCTGCGCAGCCAGGCAGCCAGCACGACCACGCTCACGAGCGCGAGGAGCGCATAGCCGGCGATCTGCAACACGCGCCGCTTCTGATGCCAGCGCAGGTCGCTGCCGGCGAGCGCGGCTTCGCGGAAGATGTGCTCCTGCAGCAGCGACTTCAGGAAGAAGCTGCGCCCGGTCGAGCCGACCTGGGCAACCGGCGGCACGCCCTCGATCTTCAGGAAGCGCTTGATGCCGCTCATTACGCGGTCGAACGCGGTGCCTTCCTGCGTGCCGCTCGTCAGGTACACGCCGCGCAGCATCGGCATCGGCTCGAAGCTCGACACGGAAAACACTTCGGCGACGAACTGGCCGAGCATGTCCTGCAAGTCCGCGACCTGCTGCGGCAGCAGGTACGCCATCTCGCGCTGGCGCGCATCGGTCTGCGTCGCGAGCAGTTCGGGCAGCCCGTCGTTCAGCCGCTGGTGCAGCAGCCGGTATTCGCGGTCGAACGCGGCGCGCAGGTCGAAGCCCGGCGCCTCGCTCTGCGCGAGCGGGAACGTGAAGCCCCACACCTGCGCGCATTCCGCGCGGCCGAAGCCGCCGAAATACTCGGCGAAGCCGGCCAGCAGGTCGGCCTTCGTCACGAGCAGGTAGACGGGAAACCGGATGCCGAGCTGGGCGCGCAGCTCGAGCAGCCGCTTGCGCAGCACCATCGCGTGCTGCGTGCGCTCGGCTTCCGACGCGCCGACCAGATCGGCGACGCTGATCGTCAGCATCGCACCGTTCAGCGGCTGGCGCGTGCGGTACTTCTTCAGCAGCTCGACGAAGCCTTTCCACTCGGCTTCGTCGAGTGCGCGGTTGCCTTCATGGGTCGTGTAGCGGCCGGCCGTATCGATCAGCACCGCGTCGTTCGTGAACCACCAGTCGCAGTGCCGGGTGCCGCCCACGCCGCGAATCGCGGCACGGCCGAACTGCTCGGCCAGCGGAAAACTGAGCCCGGAATTGACGAGCGCGGTCGTCTTGCCCGAGCCGGGCGCACCGATGAACACGTACCACGGGAGCTGGTACAGATACTGGCGCGACATCCGGTCGAACCAGCGCGCCAGCCCCTTGCGCGCGGTGTCCGCCTGCCCGAAGCGGACTTTCTTCAGCAGCGCCGCGGCCTCGTCGAAGCGGCTGCGCAGCTCGTCGAGCTGGGCCTTGGCCGGATCGTCGGGGTTGGCCGGCCCGGGCGCGGCCTCGCGCAACTGGTTCAGCAACTGCGCGTTCAGGCGGCTCGCGTGCCAGCTTCGCCACGCCACGCGTGCGCCCCACGCGACGAACAGCACCGCGATCGTCACCGCGCGCGCCCAGCCGCTCTCGAGCGGCCGGATCTCGGCGAACGCGAACAGCGGCCCGGCGAGCCACACGAAACACGCGAGCACGACGAGACCGGCGAAGGTCCAGATCTCCCGCGACGGCAACGGCCTGACGAAACGCGCGACGGCCTGGTTCATGTCAGTGCGCTCCCTGCGTCGCGCCGACGGCGGCACTGCCGGGCGCCGGCAGCAGCGTGATCTCGACGCGCCGGTTCAGCGCGCGATTCGCGGGCGTATCGTTCGGCGCGACCGGATCGAGCGTGCCGCGCCCCTCGGCCGCGAGTCGCTCCGGATGGTCGAGGCGCGCGGCGATCATGCCTCGCACGGCCTCCGCGCGCTCGCGCGACAGGTCCCAGTTCGACGCGAAGCGTGCCGTATGCACCGGCGTGTCGTCGGTATAGCCGGTCACGCGCACGTTGCCGGGCACCTGGTCGAGCGCATCCGCGACGCGTGCGAGCACCGGCGCGTAACGGTCGATCACCGACGTCGAGCCGGACTTGAACAGCCCGTCGCCGCGCAGCACGATCACGCTGCGATCGGCGTCGTCGCGCACCGACACGAGGCCGGCCGCGATCTCGGGCGCCAGGAACTTCGCGACGCGCGGCGCCGGCGCCGCGCGCGGCGATGCCTGGGCAGGCTGCAGCTTCGGCACGTGCAGCGCGTCGATCGACGCGAACAGCCGGTCCGAATGTCCGGCCAGCGCGATGCGCAGCCCGACGAACGTGCCGAAGCCGATCAGCAGCGCAAGCGCCGCGCAGACCCAGAGCGGCACGATGAAGCGACGCGACACGTCGCGCGTGACGACGTCGCGCCAGTGCGGCGACAGCGCGGGCTCGAATTCGCCGCGCACCGAGCGGATCGTGTGAGCCAGTTGCCAGCGCAGCGCGTCGAGCTCGGCATGACCGTTGTCGAGCACCCGATAGCGGCCCTCGAAGCCGAGCGCGAGACAGAAATACTGCAGCTCCAGCAGGTCGAGGTGCTGGCGCGGCTGCTGGGACAGGCGTTCGAGCAGGTGGAAGAACTTCTCGCCGCCCCAGGTTTCGTTGTGGAACGAGACGAGCAGGCTGTGCGAC
Organism: Burkholderia sp. BCC1996; assembly: GCF_905339955.1. Lineage (NCBI taxonomy): Bacteria > Pseudomonadati > Pseudomonadota > Betaproteobacteria > Burkholderiales > Burkholderiaceae > Burkholderia > Burkholderia sp. BCC1996. The sequence continues at coordinate 365,546 of NZ_CAJPHM010000007.1, read as the reverse complement.
GACCACACGCTGCCGCCCCACGGCGTCAGCGCGGCTGCTTCGTCGAGCGCCGTGCACAGGCAGTAGCGCGCACCGATGATCGCCTCCGACGGCACGCCGGCTTCCTGCGCGCGCGCCTCGAACTGACGGATCTCGACGACGAGATGCTCGCGCAGCCACGCCGGATTCGGATGATGGACGGTCGAGCGGATCTGGGGCACGAGATTGAGCAGCGGGTTCGCGGCCGCGACGAGCGGGTTCGTGCCGCTCGCGGCCCAGCGTCCCGGGCGCGGCTGCGTGGCCGTCGGCCCGGCCGCACCGGCCGCGGCCGGCGGATGCATGCCGCCCGGATTCGGCGGCACGAATCCGCCTGCGCCGGCGGAAATCGAATCGGAGGAAGAATTCATCGCGCTGCCCCGCCCTCACCCGCGAATCGCCCAGAACTCCATCGAGAGCCCCGGAAATTCGCCGGCGAAATGAAATGCGAGACCGCCGGAGCGCGCCAGCTGCTTCCACAGGTCGCTGCCCTTGTCGATCTCGAAGTACGTATGACCCGCGTGATACGGGATCTGCCGCGGCGCGACCGGCAACTGGCGCATCGTGATGCCCGGCAGCTGCAACTGCACCAGGTCGCGGATCCGCTCGACCGGGCCGAGCTTCGCCTGCGCGGGAAACCGCGCGCGCAGGCTGTCGGCCGGCACGTCCGCGCGCACGGCCAGCACGAAGCCGGCCGTGTCGCGCAGCGCGGGATCGGCGAGCGTCGCGACCCGGATGCCGTTGCCCGCGTCGCGCAGCTCGATCTGGATCGCGTTTTGCTCCAGCACCGTCGACAGCGACCGGCGCAGCTCCGTCATCAATTCGGCGAAGCTCGTGCGCAGGTCGTCGTGCACGTAGACGACGAGCGATTGCGGGCGCCGGCCGGCCGCCGTGAACGTGCTGAGGTCGCATGCGAGCTTCAGCCAGTCGCGGAACAGCGCCTCCGGATGCGTCGCGACGTCCTGCTGCGCGTGCCAGGTCAGCGCCAGATAGCGGTTCACCAGTTGCAGCAGCAGGAAATCCGCGACTTCCGATACGCCGCCGCGCCCCGGCTCCGACAGTCGCTCAGCCAGCGCGTCGCTGCGCTGCGTCAGCAATCCGTGCAGCTCGCGCGTGTATGCGAGCAACGCCGCATCGCGCTGCGCGACCAGGCGCGGCGGAATGTAGCCGTCGTCGACGAGCAGCCGCGCGTCGGTGCGCCGCTCGACGATCCGCACGACGCCGAGCGCATGCCAGTCGCCGGTCAGCTCGGTGTCGAGCATCAGCCGGACGTTCAGGCGCCCCGTTTGGAGCAGTGCGGGGCCGAGCGCGACCGCGTTCGCATCGGCCACTTCGTATTCGCGCACGACGTAGCGCGCGACGTCCGCGCCGCCGTTACCGCCTGCGTCCACGCCGAACGACACCTCCTCGCCGCCGCCGCGCCACAGCGGCAGTGCGAGCACGACGAGCTGATCCTTCGCATCGGGCGGCACATCGAGCGGCTCGGGCAGATCGTCGGGATGCGTCAGGTCGAACGGCGTGCCGTCGCGCATCACGCCCGCCGCCGCGCGTAGCGCGACCTTGCCGAGCGCGAGCTGCTCCCGGTCGATCTCGAGGGTGTCGAAGCCCCAGTAGAAGCCCTGCAGCGGCAGGCAGCGCAGCGCGACGTAGCGCTCCCAGTGCCGCTCGAGCTGCTGGAAATGCTGCGGCCGAAGGAACATCCCTTCGGTCCACACCACGCGCTGGCGCAGCGCGGCGAGAGGCGTCGCGGACATCGTCGGTTCGGTCATGGGCGCCCCCGCGTGTCGTTCAGCGCGAGACCGCCGTTCCTGACCGCGATCGACAGCTTCAGCTCGCCGGGCGACGTCTGCCAGAACTTGTATACGTTCAACTGCTTCGCGCGCGGCAGCGGCACCGTCAGGCGCCAGCGGTTCTTGTCGAGCATCCGGTATTCGGCGATCACGCCGATCGCGCCGGCCTCGACGTTGCCGCGGTAATGCAGCGTGCGCGACTCGCCCGGGCGGAGGATCACGCGGTCGGTGCCGAGCAGGTCCGCGCCGAGGATATTCTCGGGTTTGTCCTGGAGCGAGAAGAAGTCGGCGCCGTCGAACGCCGATGCCGCGCGCAGCTGGAACACCTTCAGCACGATCGGCGAAGGCTTGCGGTTGAGGTCCGGATTGACGTCGGGCGCCACGTCGACCGTGATCGCATACGGCACCGCGGCGGCACGCTCGGTGGCGCCGCATCCGGGCAACAGCAATGCACATCCCAATACGATGAACCCGCTCGACCGCCAGCGCATATTTCACCCTCGCAGCGCAATAATCCCCCCGTCGATTTCCGTACGCGAAATCGACGCATCGAATTAAAAGGGGACGATTAATTGACCGGTAATTACGTGACCTGCATATCCTTCCACTCAAATTTCATTCGGCAATTTATTCTTGTAAAAAGACGGGTCAAATCTCCAATTACGGGACGGAATCGAAATTGGGGAGATGGCGATGAATTGATTTCTGTCATTTTGAAAAGTCGTGTTAATCCGGCCGGTTCGCCACGGCGGCCCGGTTCTATTGCATGGACACTTGCTGTATGGACGCTGAACCCAAGCCTGACGGCCGTCGGCGATGGGTGGCGACGCCCTGCGGGTCGTGTCACGCTGTTTGCGTTTCCCGAACGGCAGGCCGGTCTTTACGATCATTGACCGGCGCCGGGCAAACAACTGACGAATCCCAAAAAAGCACAGCGAACTATAGAATCGATTTTATGGATTAACAAGTCGAAAACCCGGAATTGATTTGAGTGGCAACTCGAACGCAATTTCCCAAGTTGAAACAAAACGTAACGGCGACATCACCGGCCCTGATTGGCACTAGAATCCAACAGCGCTTGTGCGCCACCTTCCAATAACGCAAATATTTCATTTCAAAATGAAAGGCCGTTCATCGATCGTGATTTTCCTCGGCGCCTTGCTGCTGGGAATCGGCGGATGCAGCACGTCGCCCACGCAGTCGGCGGCGCGCGCCGCGGTCGACAGCGCGCGCGCGGCGTATGGCGCCGGCGACTACGGACGCACGATCGCGATCCTGAGCCGAGCGAAGGAGATCGACGGGGCCGATACCGACACGCAGGTCGCCGCGCACAAGCTGCTCGCGTTCAGCTATTGCGTGACGAACCGCATCGCGCAGTGCCGCGCCGAGTTCTCGAAGATTCTCGACCTCAACCGGCGCTTCGACTTGTCCCCGGCCGAGAAGGGACATCCGGTCTGGGGGCCCGCGTTCGAGTTCGCGCGCCGCAGACATGCGTCGTCGTCCTGACCGAACCGGAATCCCCGCGAGCGTTTCCTTACCGAGCGACGTGTGACATGCAACTGATCGTGATCGAACATGCTGGCGAGCCGGTCGAAAGCGACTCCTACGACGCCGTCGTGTTCCACCCGCCCGGCGGCACCATCGGCCGGGCGACCGACAACCATCTCGTGCTGCGCGACGACACCCGGCAGATTTCCCGGCTGCAGGCCCTGCTGCAGGTCGGTGACGATGCGTGCCTGCTGAAGAACCTGAGCAGCGTGTCGACGATCGAGGTGAACCGCGAGCCCGTCGGCTACGCACAGGAGCGCCCGCTCAATACCGGCGACATCATCCGCATCGGACCCTACGTGCTGCGTGCCGAGCGTGACGACGGACATGACGCGCCGGTCGTCGACATGCCCACCGCTGCTTCCAGCGCGCGCGCCGACCTGCGGGGCACGCCGGGAACCGCCGCACACGCACACGTCGACGCGAAGACGACCGGCAACCGGTTGTGGGGCCTGCTGCAGGATCGCCTCGCTCCGCGCGGCAAAGCAGCGGACACCGGCACGCGATCCGGCACGGCGGCGCGCAGGGAGGCGGCGCAGCCCGCGAGCCGCGCCGCGCCGCCGGTGCCATCGCAACGCGATCTGAATCAGTTATCGACCGACCCGCTCGACTTGTTTGTACCGTCGTCGCCCGATATCGGTGGATCGGGTTCGGCGTCTCCGTCCGAACGCGGCAAGGCGGATCGCGGCGCGTCGTCCGCGACGCAAGCCGATCATGCGCCCGAGTGGGCGCAGCACGTGCGTGTGCAACCGGCGACGGCGCATGCCGAGCCACGTCCCATCGATGAGCCTGCACCGCAGGCGAACCGCGTGCCGACGCCCGATGAATTGCTGAACGCGTTCTTCGCGGGCGCCGGACTCGATACCGCCGCCGAGTCGCATCAATGGTCGGCCGAACAGCTGTACATCGCGGGGCAGTTGCTGGCGCTGTTCGCGAACGGCACGGTCGAGCTGCTGTCGTCGCGCAGCATCCTGAAGCGGGAGGTGAAGGCGCACATGACGATGCTGCTCGATCGCGAGAACAATCCGCTGAAGCTGCTGCCGGACGGCGGCGCCGTGCTGCGCCAGATGTTCGGGCTGCCGCTGCCCGGCTTCATGTCGCCGCAGAGCGCGGTCAGCGACGCGTTCCAGGATCTGCACGCGCACCAGATCGGCATGGTCGCCGGCATGCGCGCCGCGCTGATGGACCTGCTGACGCGCTTTTCGCCGCAACGGCTGCGTGAGCGCGACGATGCGATGCGCTGGTACGAGAAGCGCGTGCCCGCGCTGTACAAGGCGAGGATGTGGGACCGCTACGCGGCGACGCATCGCGACACGGTGTTCGCGATCGAAGACGATTTCGCGTCGGTATTCGGCAAGGCGTTTCTCGCCGCGTATGACGCGGAAGTGGAAAGCTATCGCGGCAGCAGCCGGCATTGAGCGGCGAGCGCGTCCTCGGGCTTGTCGAAATCGCGGATCGCCGCGACCGGGCCCGTCACGCTGCGCGACGCGCTTGCGCACCCGTCAGTCTTCCGTAGCGGCAGTCGCGGAAGACGCCCGTATCCGCATGACGGTTTGACGCGAGGTGCCGAATTTACGTGCGACCTCGCTGACCGACAGGCCTTTGTCGAGCGAACGCATGACGCGCTCCTGATCGTGGCGCGACAGCGAGGCTGGCCGGCCAGTATGCTGTCCGCGTTCCTGCGCGAACTTCAGGCCGTTCTGGCTGCGTTGGCTTCTCGTCGCGATTTCCATCTGGACGATCGCGCGCAGCGTTTTGACCGCTTGCCGTTCGGGACGGCCTGCGAGGTCCACGTTGCCGAGCTCGACGCACAGGACGGAAATTCCTTTGTCGCGACATGCCATCAACGTCGAAAGTACATCGCGCGCGCTGCACCCGAGCGCGGAAAGTTCGAGTACCACCAGAGAATCGCCGGGAGCAACACGCCGCAAGAGACCCTTCAGTTCCGGCCGACCAGCTGCCGCGACGTATGGGTGCACATGTTCGATCGCGGTGCGGCTGAGCACGACGGTGTAACCGGCCTTGTCGAGCTCGAACAACTCCTTTTCCGGATCCTGACGATCGACTGGTTTGTTGAGGTAGAAATAAGTGCGAGCCACGACGGTGTCCTGGAGCGGGCATCAACGACGCGAACGCGCAAGAACGGACAGCAAGTCGTCCAGCGCCACCGGTTTCAGCAGATGCGCATCGAAGCCGGCATTCGTGGCCTCCTTCACGTCGGCCTCCTGGCCAAAGCCGCTGAGCGCGATACAGGTCACCGATCTGAGCGCCGGCGCTTCGCGCAGCTTCGCGATGAACGCCAACCCACCCATGCCCGGCATGCCGATATCGGACAGGACGAGGTCCGGTATCTGGCCGTCGAGCAGGGACAACGCCTCTTCTCCGCTGGTCGCCGTCTGGACGATCGCGCCATCGCTTTCCAGCAGGACCTTGAAGGTTTCGACGGTTGTAGCGTCGTCATCGACCATCAGGATATGCAGACCGTGCAACGATTCCGCCATGGGTCCGCTGGCAGGACTGGTAACTGCGACAGCGCGATGAGTCGGGAGCGTGATAGTGAAGGTCGCGCCGCGGCCGACACCTTCCGATTCCGCCCGTACCGCGCCGCCATGCAGGCTCACGAGATCCCTGACCAGCGCAAGGCCGATGCCGAGGCCGGCACGGCGTGCGTTCGAGTCCCGGCTTTGCTGGAACATGTCGAAGATGTGCGGCAACAGCGACGGCTCGATGCCGCTGCCGGTATCTGCCACACGCAGCAAGGCCTCGGCATGTTCGTTGACCTGCAGCGAGACATCCACCGAACCGCGCTGCGTGAATTTCAGCGCATTGCTGATCAGGTTCCAGACCGTCTGTTCGATCCGCGTGATGTCGGCGTGGATGATGACGGGCGAGCCCGTCATGGTGACGTTGAGCGCGAGGCTGCGCTGGTTCGCTTCGGCCTGAACGGCGTCGGTGACACGACGGACGACCTCGCGCAGGTCGACGGGCGTCCGCACGACCGACAGCTTGCCGGTCCGTACGCGCGAGATATCGAGTAAATCGTCGATGATCTGGGCTTGACCCATCACGGTGCGCCGGATCGTGTCGGTTGCACGCAAGAGGTTCAGGTTCTGCCGCGTTTCCGGCGCGCGCGCAATCAGTTCCGCGCTCGCCGAAATCAGATTGAGCGGATGCTTGAGTTCGTGGGATACCACGGCGAGGAATTCGTCGCGCCGCCGCTGGGTATCCCGCTCGCTGGCTTCTCGGACGAGTTCGGGCTTTGCGGCGCGGGCGGCCGTCGCGGACTCGGCGAATTCCCCGAGGTCACGAGCGATTTTCGCAAATCCGCTCACACCCGGTTCATCCAGACGCGCCAGCACGCCGCTCGCAAAGAAGTGCGTGCCGTCCTTGCGCTGATGCCAACGCTCCTCCTCGGTGCGCCCATTCAGTCGAGCCTCCGCGAATTCGCGCCGGGCAACGTTATTGACACGGTCCTCCTCGGTCGAAAGGATATCGGCGGACTGCCCGATCATTTCCGCTTCCGTGTACCCGAAGATCCGCTTCGCACCGGCATTCCAGCTCGTGATGAGGCCGTCGTCGTCGAACGTGATGATCGCGTAGTCCTTGGTGCCCTCGGCCACGATACGCATGCGCCGTTCGCCTTCGCGCAGCCGGTCTTCCGCGTGACGACGGTCCGTGATGTCGACGAACGACAGCACCGCGCCGTCGATGCGATCTTCCGTCGTCCGGTAGGGAACGAAGCGCGCGAGATACCAGCGCCCATCGTTGCTCTTCAGCTCCCGCTCGATCAGGCGCAGCGAATCGAACGCCTCCGCTGCATCGTCGGCGAGCTTCGGGTATTCGAGCCGATGCGTGATATCCAGCAACGATCGTCCGATATCGGAAGGAATGATGCTGAAGACATCGGTCGCACGCGGCGTGTAACGCTTGATGCAGATATTGCGATCGACGAAGATCGTGCCGATGTCGTTCGCGGCAATCAGGTTGTGCAAGTCGTCGTTGATCTTGCCAGTTTCCTCCACCTTCGATTTCAGCTCGGCATTGACGGTGGTCAACTCCTCGTTGATCGACTGAAGCTCTTCCTTGCTGGTTTCGAGCTCCTCTGTCGCCGAACGCAGTTCTTCGTTGATGGCCTGAAGTTCCTCGTTGGAGGCCTTCAGCTCTTCCGTCGACGTTTCCGACTGCTCGATGGTCGACTGAAGCTGCTCTTTCGTGCGCTGTAACTCGCGCTCGAGCTGGTTGATGATCGGATCTTTTTGCGCGTCGGCCGTCGACGTTTCCGATCCGCTCATGCTGTCTTCGACTTCATCGAACAACACCAGCACGAAATCCGCATTGGCCTCGGGATCGTGCACGGGACGCGCCGTCATGTTGACGAAATACGAACGTGCCTCGCGCTCTATCCTCACACGTCGCGCTTCCACACTGCGATTCGTGTGCAAGGCCTGGTAGATCGCGGTGCGCAGTTCGAGCCGCAGCTCGGGGCGCACCACCGCGATGATGTTGTGAGACGGTTCGCCCCCCGAGTACTGCAGGAAGCGCCCTGCGCGGTCGGACAAGTGAACGATTTCGGAATCGCGGCTGACGAGCACGCTGGGCGGTGCATGTTGCTCGACAAGACGCTGATGCAAGTCGCCAAAGGAGAGGCGGCGGCGTCCCGGCGGCTGCACCGTCGAAACGATCGGCCGTGCGCTCAGGGTGCTGGAAATCGACGCCGGCACGAGCGTATCGCCGCGCACCGCCACGTTCGCACGGTAGATGCGGTTGCGCTTGTCGATGACGGTGAACATCGAACTGACGCTGTCGGCCGATTCGGAGCTGCCGAGAAACAGCACGCCGCCCGGACGCAGCGCGAAATGAAACATCTTCAGAATTTCAATCTGGGCTTCCCGATCCAGATAAATCAGCAAGTTACGGCAGCAAATCAGATCGAGCCGCGAGAACGGTGGATCGCTCAACACGTTGTGATGCGCAAACAGCATGTGCTCGCGCAGTTCCTTCTTGACCCGATAGTGCGCGGCGTCTCTTGTAAAGAACTGGCGTACGCGGCCCGGCGTCACGTCGGCGAGAATCGAATCGGGATAGAGGCCGGCACGCGCGAAGGAGATTGCCCGCTCGTCGATATCGGTCGCGAAGACCTGGAACGAATTGCCCTCGGGCGACTTCAGCGATCGGTCCTGCAGCAGCATCGCCAGCGAATAGGCTTCTTCGCCGGTGGCGCATCCGACCGACCATACGCGGACGCGGTCCTGCTCGTCTCGCCTATCGAAGATACCGGGCAGGACATCCCGCTCCAGCACGTCGAACGCCTCCTTGTCGCGGAAGAAGTTCGTGACGCTGATCAGCATGTCCTGCAGCAGCGCCTGGGTTTCCTCCGGGTGCAGGTGGAGGTGGTCGCGGTACGCCTGCAGATCGGTGATGCCGTTGACCTGCATGCGGCGCTCGATCCGTCGCAGAACGGTCGCCCGCTTGTAATGACGAAAATCGTGCGCGGTGCGCGTGCGCAGGATGATCATGATCTCGCGCAGCGCCCGTTCTGCCGCCTCGTTGCCCAGATCGTAGAGGTGTTCCTCGTTTTCGACCACCGGCAGATGTATTTCCTTTGCAGTCAGCCACAGGTCCATTAGCCGCTGCGGCATCTCCGCCGCAGTGGTCACGAAGTCGACCATGCCGGTCGCAATCGCGCTGCACGGCATGCTGTCGTATTCCGCTTCCGCCGGGTCCTGGGCAAGCGTGATGCCGCCCATCTCCTTGACTCTCGACAGCCCGACGGACCCGTCCGAGCCGGCGCCGGACAGCACGATGCCGATTGCGCGTTCGCGGTGGGCTTCCGCCAGTGTCCGGAAAAACAGATCGATCGCGGCCTTGCGCCCCCCTTCCTCAGGCTGATTGGGGGCGACGCGCAAATAGTCGTCGACCATCGTCAGCGCGAGCGAGGGTGCGATCAGATAGACGTGATCCGGCTGAATGGGCGTGGCGCTCGTTACCTGGAGCACGGGCATGCTGGTTGCCTTCTGCAGCAGCGAAGCCATGTTGCTTTCGTGATCAGGCGCCAAATGCACGACCACGACAAACGCCATCGACGTGCGCGCCGGCAGCGCTTCGAAAAATTCAAGGAGCGCACTCAACCCGCCCGCCGATGCGCCGATACCGACGATCGGATGATTTGCCTGGCTCGGGAGAGTGTGGCCGCGTCTTTTCGACATCGCTGCTGATCCTTCGGAAGAATAGGTATTCGCGGCCAGGGTCAGGCAGGCTCCTGGCCCGCTTGCACCAAGATGCGCAGTAAACTTCCATTATCCTTCGAGAAGCAGCGACTGCAAGATTTTTGCCGCATGCCGCCATGCCGCGCGCGCCGGGCCGCCGCCCGCCTCTTCCCCCGCCGCGACGCAGGGTCGCCGCACCGCCCCGCCGAGTATTTTTTCCCGCGGTACGCCCGACACATCGATCGTCATACATCTCGCATAACCGAAACAGCTGCGCAGACAGTTGCCGAAACTGAAATCTCCGATGCGCGGGATATTGCAACGAAAATCGGTCATGAATGTGCCTGATGGAAACGTATCCATTGGATTCGGGCTTCGCACATCCACGTCGTTGGCGACAACAGGGAGCACGCGCAGTTTTCGCGCCGCACGCTCAGTGCGCGATCTCGCCGACCATTGGGTCGCGACAAGGTGCCGGCCCCGCCGCGTCTCTCCTTGTTCGCTATCGACAACCGAAGGCGTCGCATTCTCACGCTCGAACGTATCGACGAGCGAGAAATCGCTCTTGCCTGCAGTCGGCGCAGCTGTCCGTAATGCTCAACATACGGACATGTTTACGTCGTGTACTCGCGATCGTCCCTGGCCTATGCTACGTACGGTCCCATCCCGGCTCGGACGAGCTCCTTACAGGGAAATCGCGATGGTTGTTCAAAGGCTTTCGATTCGTGCTGACTTCGGCAAGCTGAAGGTCATCGCGGTCTGGCAATGCCTCGCAAAAAACGGCATGAAAGTGTGTCGTTGGAGAGTTGAAGTCGATCGGACGACCCGCATGGAATCGATGACGGTCGACGTTATCGGCGCCCATCCGATGCGCATCGCCGACCTCGCCGCCATGCTCGGCGACCCGCATCTCGAAATGAGAGTCGCGCCGTTTCATTTGACGGTGATCTCGAATCCCGGAGCCGAGCCTGCATCGGGGACGGGCGGCGCACGTGACGCGGTCGGTCCATTCGCACGCGTACGCTCAGGTCCGCGGCTGACGCTGGCCGGAGATGTCACGGATCACGTCACGTGCTCCAGGCGAAAATGATCGCGCCAAAGCGCGAGACGTAGTCCCGGTTTGCGGTCGTCACGACCGACACTCAGTGGATCGGTAAAAACGCCTATTTCAAATTCCAGGAGACAAAAATGCTGAGCCCTCACGAATTGGCGGCGCTCATGCTGATCAAGTCGTCGCCAGACCAGATCGACATGGAACGCGAGGAACTCGATACGCTGCTCGAGCAGCAACTCGTCATACTCGAGCGGCTCGCTTCCGGCGTGCGGCGTCCCTCGGTGACGGATGACGGCGAATTGCTGCTTCGTGCAGTGATGCGGGCACATTGACCAGCCTTCGCTGACCGACCGGGTCATGGCGGCCAGGCGCGACAGGCGAAAAGCCGTGACGTGGCCAACGTCCGCGCGCCGAGCAGGTGAACATCCACGGTAGTTCATTCAATTCAGGAGATTGTCGATCATGCAAACCCATGAATTGGTTTCCGGCGCGCAGCGCGCCAATCTCGACACTTTTTTCGATCTGGCCGGCACGATGGTCGATGGCGTCGGGAAACTGGCTGAACTCCACGCGCGCTTCACGCGGTCGACGCTGAAGAGCGCGTTGGAGATCGGACAGAACGCGATCGTCAATCCGCAAGACTGGTTGGCGATCCAGAGTGCGACCGTCGCGCCGATGGCCGAGAACGTTCAGTCCTACAGCAGCGAGTTCTGGGGAATCGTGTCGTCCGCCCAGACGTCGATGCTCAAGGCCGCGCAGGAGGGAAGCGACACGTATGTTCGTCGTGTCCAGACCTTCGTGGAAAACGCGACGAAACACGCGCCGAGCGGCTCCGAGGCGGCTGTCGCTGCCTTGAACTCCGCGATCGATGCCGCCAACGAGTTTTATCTGACGCTAGGGAAAACCGGGCAGCAGGCGGTCGAAGTCGCGCAAAGCACCGTCGATGTGGCGGCGGCCGCGGTGTCGAAGAGCGCCAGGCGCGCGATCGAGCAGGAGCAGCGCGCGGCGATACGATAATTTGGCCGGCAGTGCCGCAGCCTGTCACCGCACATCACTCGACCAAGCGGGCATTTTCCATCGCGGACCACGCCCGGATCGACTGTGCATTTGCGGGCATCTGCGGATGCTTCACGCGCGCTCGTCGGCGTCGGATTCGATCGAGCGTGCCTGTTTGACTTGTCGATTGTTCCGGTTGAAAAACCACGATTGTCCAGCTGTTTTTCCCGCGCGGCGAGTGCGAAATCGTCCTGCGGATGGCTCGCCGACTGCAACGCCCGACGCACGGCTTCGGTATCGTCGAAGCCGGCATTCCCGAGCCACCGCACCTCCCTCTTGCCCTCGAACATCAGCCTGTCGGGCCGCGAAACCGGCGGCTCGTGCTTCCAAACCTGAAAACGGTCCCTCGCCGTATCGAATCCACCGCCGCGAACGTTGACTTCGTAGTGGACCGGATGTGTCGGTTTCGGCCAAGTCGTAGCGCCCTCCTGCATTGTCGACGCCGCCGTTGCGGGCGTTGCACGGCCGTTGCCATGTCGCGGCCCGCAGGCTCGCTCCCCCGCCCGGCCGCGGCGCTGGCGTCGTGATGTGACGGGAGGGGCTGCCGCAAGCGGCATAGCCACGCCGCCGCGGGAACGTCCGTTGCGCTGGCGAACGCGTGCCCCGAAGGAGCATCCGACACGACCAAACCCCACCACGCCGGCGACGACGCGTTGACCCTGGGCCGGCGCGCCGTACATTCGACGCCGCCGCAGGCGTATCACGGCGGCACGCATGCGTATCGTTCGGAGCAGCATGTCGACGATGCGCGACGCGTCCCGCCGATTTGGAAACTCACCCGCGCGAAACGCTGCCCGACAGAGTCGACATTCGCGCCAGCCAGTAGGATCACCATGAACACCACCGACCACCACCGACCACCACGGAACCCGCATCATTCGCAAGGAACGTGAAACTGCGCGCGGCCCTGGCCCCGACTTCATGGCCGCCAGTACGCTCGAAGGCGACAAAGTGCTCACCGCGGACGGCGACCACGCCGGCAGGATCAAGGCGATCATGCTCGATGTCGGCTCCGGTCGAGTCGCCTATGCGGTGCTGTCGAGCGGCGGCCTGCTCGGGATTGGCGACAAGCTGCTCGCAATTCCATGGAACGAGCTCACGCTTGACGCTGCACACAAGTGCTTCGTGTTGTCGGTGTCAATCGAACAGGTTCGCAGCGCGCCGGGATTCGACAAGGACCACTGGCCGGCTCTGGCCGATCCGCAATGGGCCGGACCGATCCGCGACTACTACAGCAGCGTGCCTCACTGGAGCGTCGATGACGAGTTCGGGTCCGATATGCCTGAAGATCAGCTGGCGCCAAATGTTCCTGGGCACGACGGACGCCAGCGCTGACACGCGGCGGTTGCATCGTCGCAGGAGAGCAGCATGGAAACGTGCGCCGTCATCTGGGCCGGATCGTGAGCTGGTCGTGGGCGTGCTGCACGCCATCGACATGCTTCACCGTATTGACGGCGAGCGTGCGCTGCTGCAGGTCCGGCACACTGCCCGTCAGCACGACGTCGCCGTGGCGCGTCTTCACGTGGATATCGCCTGACGACACGTTGTCCTTGCCCACGCGTTGCCATCCAGACAACGACCGTTTGATCTAAAACCGATGTCTATTGGGGCAGTTCGCAAGACCGCATGCGGTCGAGATCGCTCTCATCGGAAAACTGAACGGAAATCAAGGCCACCCTGAAACATACGTCGTCTGCCGCGTTTCCGATCAGCGTCCGCTTACTGCGTTTCGCTCCGGTGCATCGTCGCCCCCACGGCATTGCGCAGGACCTCCGCGAGTTGCTCGTTCTCATCGATGCGGGCCTGCTCGATTGCAACGTCCTCGGCATTGCCGCTCTGTCGGGCCCATTTCTGGCGCTCGAGCGCAAAGATCATGCGCTCGTGAACCGCCCGGATCGCCGCCCATATCGTGTCTTCCGCTTTCTGCGCCTGCGCGTCCTCCAGCGAAAGCACGGAGAACGCGTGCCCGGTATGGCACCGATAGCGCAACGGGCGATCGTCGCTCATGCGCCACAACACGCCGTGGCAACTGGGGCATGTGAGCGCGGAGCGTTCGCCAATCGCATCAAGTAGCTGTGGCGTCACGAGGCCGCGCTCCGCAAGCCGGGCCTCTTCGTCCAGATCGCGCAACTCTGCCATCTTGTCCTTCTCCTCCACACGTGCACCGTAGACCGCTGCATGGATGGTCTGCGGCAGTTCATCGGCCCGGGCGATCGCATCGGCGCCCGCCGCGGCAAGCGCGCTGCGCGGCATGGAAGGCGCGTCGCACTCATCGGGGTCCTGAACGATCCCGTAGCCGTCGCGGGCCCGGATTGCGGCCAGTCCGGCTGCGCCGTCGTCCAGATCGCCGCTGAGCACCACGCCGACCACCCCGGCACCGTATTCACGTGCCGCCGATCGAAACAGCGGATCGGCGGCCGGACGGGTGTAGTTTTCGGCAGCGGTATCGAGCAACAAGAAGATCCCGCCGCGTAGGATCATGTGCCGATCCGGCGGCGCGATGTAAATCCTTCCCTGCTGGGGGCGTTCCCCATGCATCGCCTGGCTTGCCAGCAAGGGACCCCATCGCGTCAGCAGCTCCGGCAGGATCGTCCGATGCCGGCCAATGTGCTGCACGATGCAAATCGGCACCGGGAGATCCGCGGCAACGCCCGCCACCAGCGTCCGGAGTACCGCGAGGCCACCGCGGGACGAGGCGATGACAACAATGTCTCGGTGGTTCATGGCACCTCCTATGCGGATGGTGCAGCAAGATTAGTGCCCGATACGGGATGCTGCCGAATGAACCACGTACGAGCAGGCGGTACGAAGCGCCGACCGACGCTCGAATAGACGACCTCGACGCGGGGACGAATGCATGCAGATGGACGACAGCGGACCGTCGTCCGCTGCCCTCCCGTCACACGCGCATTGAACAGGCGCGCGACTTCACTGAAGGTCGGTCAATGCGGCAAGCAGCATCCCGAAATCCAGCGGTTTGGCGAGATGCGCATCGAATCCGGCGTCTGCGGCAGCGTCGACGTCGTCCTGGCGGTTACGGCCGGTCAACGCGACGACCTTCAGGTTCGCCCACCGGGGGGCGGCCTTGATCCTGCGAAGCAACTCGTAGCCGTCCATGTCCGGTAGCCCGATGTCGGACACGATCGCGTCGATCGGTGTCGTCGGCAGGATCTCGAGCGCCGAGGCGGCGGTTTCGGCGGTGCTGACCACCGCGCCCGCCAACTCCAGCAGCGCAGTGAGCGACAGCGCCGTCTCCTGGTCATCCTCGACGAGCAGCACGCGCAGGCCGGCGATGCTCCGCTCCGACACGTCACCGCCGGTGGCGGACACCGCGCGCTCGTCCGCCGCGGCCGGCAGCCATACCGTCATCCGCGTGCCTTGCCCCGGACCATCGGAAGCCGCCGAAATCCGGCCGCCGTGCATCTCGACGAGTTGCCGCACGAGCGCCAGACCGATGCCGAGGCCACCGCGAGCCCTGTCGCGCGGCGCCTGCCGAAACATGTCGAATACATGCGGAAGCATCTCGCGATCGATGCCCTGGCCGTTGTCGACGACGTCGACACGCAGCATCCGCCCTTCGTGCGTCAACTGCACCCCGATCTGCCCATGCGGCGGCGTGAACTTCAGCGCATTGGACATCAGGTTCCAGAATATCTGCTCGCATCTCACCGGATCGGCGAGCGCGATGGCCGGACCGGCCGGCAACTCCGTTTTCAGAACCAGCCCGCGCGCGTGCGCGTCGGCCTCGCAGGTATCCGCGATCGTGCGCAAGATGGCCGTCAGGTCGACCCGCGATACGTCGAGTGCCAGCTTTCCGGTCTGGATGCGCGACAGGTCGAGCAGGTCGTCGATGATCTGGGCCTGCGCGCGTACGGCCTGGCGGATCGAATCGGCCGCCTCGCGCACGGCGGGAATGTCGCGCGTCTCGGGAAGGCGCGGCAGCATCTCCGACTTGACGCCGATCAGGTTGAGCGGATGTCGCAGCTCGTGCGACAGCACCGCGATGAACTCGTCCTTCAGCTGGTTCGAGCTCAGGGCCTGCTCGCGTGCGGCCTGTTCCCGCGCGAGCGCTTCCCGGTTCGCATCCTCGCTCTGCTTGCGCGACGTCAGATCGCGGATGATCTTCGCGAACCCGCTGAACGAGGTGTCCGAAATCGGTGTGACGACGCCGCTGCAGAAGATGCGGCGTCCGTCCTTGGTACGGTGCCAGCGCTCGTCGTCCGCGCGCCCTTCCCGGGTCGCGATGTCGCGCTCGCGCGCCGGCACGAGCGCCTGCCGGTCGTTCGGTTCGTAGATCAGCTCCACGTCCTGACCGATCATCTCGTCTTCCGTATAGCCGAAGATGCGTTCGGCGCCGGCATTCCAGCTGACGATCGATCCGTTGTTGTCCTGGATGATGATCGCGTAGTCCTTGGTCGACTGCGCGACCAGCCGCAGGCGTTGCTCGCCCGCGCGTGCCGCTTCTTCCGCGTGATGCCGGTCGGTGATGTCGATGAGCGTAATGACGGCGCCGTCGATGTGATCGTCCGCGGTGCGATAAGGCAACAGCCGCATCAGGTACCACCGTCCCGTCTCGCTCTCGATTTCGCGTTCGATCAGGCGCAGCGACTGGAACGACTGGCGGACGTCGTCCGCGAGCGTCGGATATCGCAGCGCGTGCGTAATATGGAACAGCGACCGGCCGAGGTCCGTATCGATCAGGTTGAAGATCGCCGTCGCGTTCGGCGTGAAGCGCTTGACGCGGATCTCCTTGTCGACGAAGACGGTGGCGATTTCGCTCGACGCGATGATGTTGTGCAGGTCGTCGTTCGCCTTTGCGGTGTCCTCGATGCGCGCCTGCATTTCGGCGTTCGCCGTGGTCAGCTCTTCGTTGACCGACTGCAGTTCTTCCTTGCTGCTTTCGAGCTCCTCGCTCGTCGAGCGCAGTTCCTCGTTGATCGCCTGCAGCTCCTCGTTCGACGCCTTCAGCTCCTCGACCGACGTTTCATACTGCTCGATGATCGTCGCCAGTTGCTCGCGGCTGTGCTGCAACTCCTGTTCGAGCTGCGCGAGCACCGGATCCTGTCCGCTCGCTTCCGCCTGATCCTCCTCGGTCATGCGGCCGGCCACCTCGTCGAACACGATCAGCAGGAATTCCGAATTGGCGACCTTGTCGTGAAATGGCCTGACCGTCATGTTGATCCACGACACGCGGGCCTCGTGCGTCCACTTGACGCGCCGCGCCTCGACGCTCGTGCCCGTTTGCAACGCGCGGAAAATGGCCGTGCGCAAGTCGAGCCGCAGGTCCGGCAGCACCAGCGTCATGATGTTGCTGGACAGCTCCCCGCCGACATGCCGCAGGAATCGCCCGGCGTTGTCCGACAGGTGAACCACGTTGGATTCCTTGTCGATGATGACGCTCGGCGGTGAATACGTTTCCAGCGCACGCTGATGAAGCTCCGAATAGGAGAAGTTGCGCTGGGCCGGGCTGGCCGGAACCCGCATCGGCGGTTGAGGCGCGGAGCGCTCGTCCCCGCCGGATTCGACCTGGAAAAGCGGCGGGAAACCGGTGACCGGTTTCGCGCGATGCGTGACGACGCGCGCCTGGTAGATCCGCCGCTTCTTGTCGACGACCGTAAACAGATCGTCGGCTGCGTCGGCCGATTCCGCGGTGCCGAGGAACAGATAGCCGTTCGGACGCAACGCGAAATGAAACAACTCGAGGATCTGCCGCTGCACCGCGCGCTCCAGGTAGATCAGCACGTTGCGGCACGAGATCAGGTCGAGGTGCGAGAACGGCGGATCGCGCAGCAGGCTGTGGGCGGCGAACAGGATGCGCTCGCGCACGGCCTTGGCAATCACGTAGTGCGCGCCCTCGCGCGTGAAGTAGCGCTGCAGCAGCGGCGCAGGCACGTCCGTCGCGATCGACAGCGGGTAGGAGCCCGTGCGTGCGCGGACGATCGCGGCTTCGTCGATATCGGTAGCAAATACCTGGATCGCCTGGCTCGACATCGACGCCTCGCGTGCCCGCGCGAGCAGCAGCGAGATCGAATACGCCTCTTCCCCCGTCGCGCATCCGGCCACCCAGACCCGGACCTGCTCCTCGGCGGATTCCGGCGCGAACAACTGGGAGATCACCTCGCGTTCGAGGAAGTCGAAGGCCTCGCGATCGCGGAAAAACTGGGTCACGCCGATCAGCATGTCGGCCAGCAGCGCGTTGGCCTCGTCCGGGGCGGTCCGCAGAAAGTCGCGGTACGCGAGCATGTCGCGCTGGCCGTTTACCTGCATGCGCCGCTCGATACGTCGCAGCACCGTCGCCCGCTTGTACAGCCTGAAATCGTGGCCGGTGCGTACCCGCAGGTGCATCAGGATGTCCGACAGCGCCCGTTCGGGATCATTGGCGCCGGGCCGATCGCCGATTTGCTGCATCTGCGTGAGCTCGAGGGTCTGTTGCTCGATGCGCCGCGCATTCGCCCAGAGGTCCAGCAATTTTTGCGGCATCTCGGCCGCCGGCAGCACGATATCGACGCGCGCCGTCGAGATCGCATGCTGCGGCATCTCCGCGTACTCCGCATCGTCCGGCGTCTGGGCGAGCGTGATGCCGCCCGCCTCCTTGATACGGCTCAAGCCCGCCGCGCCGTCCGAGCCGGTACCGGACAGCACGATGCCGATCGCGCGCGAGTCGTGAGCGTCCGCCAGCGTCCGGAAAAAGTGGTCGATCGAGAGCGCGGCACCTTCGGCGGAGCTCAGCGGGCTACAGCGAAGGCAACCGTCGGACATCTCCAGCTGCATGCCGGGCGCGATCACGTAGATATGGTTTTTTTCGATCGCTACCGTGGTCGTCACCTGATGCACCGGCATACCCGTCGTGTGCTGCAGGACGTTGTCCATATGGCTGACTTGTTCTCGTGCCAAATGGACGATGACCACGAACGCCATGTCCATGCCCGTCGGCGCGCTCTCGAAGAAGGTCTGCAAGGCCGTCGTGCCGCCAGCGGATGCCCCGATGCCCACAACCGGAAACGGCAGATCGCTCTTCACCGTGGTGGACGAGTGTGGCTGCTCCTGATGGGTCGGCTCTTGCCGTGACATTGATTTTCTCCTGATGCTGTAGCTGGACGTCGCCTGTCGGGCGCCAACCGCTGGGGCGTCACATGGATCGGGGCGCAGTTCCGCAACGGGCCGGGCCTGTTCGTGGCCATGCACTCTATCAGGTTGGCAGCCGGCTATCGGAAGCGCGCTCGAAGGCGACCGCACGGGCTCGCGATATCGACCGGTGAAGCCGGTTTCGTCCAAGCGCCTGATGGATATTCGGCAGCCTATTCGTGCTCGCGAGACCTTGCACGGGCGCTCGTGCGTATTGTACGCGGCGATCGAGCGATGAGCCGGCATCCTGACCCCGAATTCATTCGCCGGTCGTCCCGTTGCGCCGCGATACTCGAATTTCCGGAGTCTTATCTCCCTGAAGGCAAACGCGGCGACAGGGACAGCCGATCGACTTGGGATCGGTGGACGGTGTGAAAGTCATGCGCATTGGTGAGTCCTGATCGCAACGCAGCGCCGCCTGCGTTCGCGATATGGGTGACGGCCGCACCGGCCCGCGCATGGGCATGCGTCTCGATTCGCATCGCGGGAACGTCGAGGCGCCACCCGTGCTCGAGCGCGCTGCCCGTGCCTCCGTACGATTCGCTGACCGCCGGGTCCTGTGCCTCGTCGAGCAAGGCTTTCTGAACAGAATGCGCCTGCGCTTGAAAACAAGTGCTAGAAATTGCGTGCCACGCCGACCATGAACATGTCCTGATCCTTGTCGTTGCCGGTTGCGACGCGATTGAAGCGCAAGCTCGCCGCCCAATCGGGCGTGACCTGATACGTCACCTGTGCGCTGAGCAACGCGTTGAGCCTCGTTGTGCTCGAGGCCTCGTCCCGATCACGCGACAGGTACGGACCTACGCCTGCCGAAAGCGTCCATTTGCTCCTGATCGGCGCGACGTACCAGATTTGCGCTGCCACGCCTCTGCGGCCGGCGACGCCGTTGTTGCCCTCGTAGATGAAGCTCGCCGAATAGGCCCACGCATTGCCGAGCGGCCGCTTGACTTCGACCATGTAGCCCTTTTCGATCGGCACTTGCGGACGGTTCGTCTGCGACGTTCCGGCCCACACGCCGACCTGCGTCTTGCCGTCCGAAAACGCCGGCCCCGGATCGCCGCCAAAATCCGAGCCGATGCCGAAGAGCACCGCGTCGGAGTTGAATCCGCCGATCATCTGCACGTGGTTGTACTGCACCTTGAGGAAGAAGCGGTCGGGAACGACGTAATACCGCACCGCTGCAGACGCACGCACGCCCCATCGCTTGTCGTTGCGCGGCTGGTTGTCGACGTGTGTCGTGTCCATGCTGAAATACGGCCCGGCCGACAATTCGAGCGCGAAGCGATTGCCGAGCGGCCAACGAAACGAACCCAGCGCGGCGAAGCCATCGCGGTGGTGATTCAGCGGATGGCCCTCGTTCAGATACGCGAGATAGACGGAGAAGTAGTCGTTCAGGACGTCGCCGAAGCCGACTTCGTACGCACGCCAATGCATGTCGCCGCCCTCGGTCGCGCGTCCGTCGCCATACACCGCATAGACGTCGATCTTTCTTTCCGCTGGCTTGAAGCCGGCCGGCGAGCTCTCAGGATTGTCCTCGGCGTGCGCGTGGCCCGCGCCTGCCAGAATGACCAGACCGGCGATCGAGCTGGCGACGACGAAGCGCGCATAGTTGCGGCGGCACTGTCCCATTTGGACTCTCCCTGACCTTGGTAACCTCGACCTCGTTCGACACAACGCCATTTGTCGCATCGCCCTTGATGCCGGGCGCTTGAGCATACGTTTTCCTGCCTGCAGACGATCAAACGCAATCTCCGCCTCGCAGTAGCCACCGTGCAGCGCAGATTTACCCGGTTGCTCGTGATGAAGCAATATCGCTCCGTCTTGCAACGAACAATAGGTGTTTGCCTCCTGCAATACCTGCCGATTCGCAAAGGCAGGACCGCCGAACGGTACGCGCGTGGAAATCATATCGATATTCGGTCCGATCCCGATGCGTTCGGCGCGCGTTTCCACGCGATCCATTGTGACGATCAGGATGCCCCGTCAACCGTCGCCGATCCGGAACACCTTCGCTTAACGCCGGCCAAGCAACACGGCGACGTTGCGCTCGGCCAATGCGGCGATCGTGCGCGACGGATTCAGCCCGAGCGCGCGCGGGATCGTCGCACCGTCCATCACGTAGAGCCCGTCGTAACCGAATACTTTTCCGTCCGCGTTTACCACGCCATCCGCGTGCGTGAGCCCCATGTTGCAACCACCGAGCGGATGCGGGGTGATCAGCCTGTGGAAGTCGCTCCACGTCGGAGGGACGAAGGGTTCGCCGCCCGTGGCGGCCGACAGGCGCCGGTGCGTGTCGACCATCGCATCGACCACCGCCTGCGATCGCGCGTACGACCAGTCGAGCCGCAACACGCGACGCCACGGCGCAAACCAGCAGCGACCGAGACGCATGCGCCCGTCTCCTGGATCGATCGCCTGGCCGAACCAGGGCATCATGTTCTCGACCGGGTCGTCGCAATCGAAATGGCGCGCGAAGGCGCGCCAGAACGTGCGCATCGCCGTGCCGTGCGAGCGCTGCAGGTGGCGGCGCACGAAATCATGCGCAAGGTTGGGCACGCCGCCATCCTCGACGAACAAAGGCTGACCACCGTCGGCAGCCCCGTCGAGCAGGTCGATCGCGGCGGAAATGGTGACGCCGTGCGACGGCGAGATCTTCCGGCTGCCGTAGAAGGCCGGCGTCACGAAGTCGCCGTTGAAGGCCCAGCCCCAGCCGAGCCGCGGCGATAGATTCGGCAGCGTGCGATGCGCGTCGCGACAGCGCAGCAGCAGCTCGGTGCTGCCGATCGATCCGGCGCTGACGATCACCCTGGTCGCGGTGACGTATCCGGGCATGAAACTGCCCGCGGCCGGATCGATGACGTTGAAATGCACGCGCCATCCCTGGCCGAGCGGCTCGAGCTTGTGCACGACGTGCAGCGGCAGGATCGTTGCGCCATGGCGCTCGGCCACGGCCAGATAGTTGAGATCGAGCGTGTTCTTCGCCGACACCTGGCATCCGATGTCGCAATTGCCGCAGTGTACGCACGTGCCTTGCGATACCCCGTGCACGTTGACGTGCCTGACGGAATGCCGGTCGTCGCGCGCGTCGGGCAAGGACGGATCGTAAGTCGACGAAAACGACACGGCGAGCGGCAACTTGCGATACCGATCGCCCCAGCCGCAGGCGTCGGCCGCATCGCGCAACAAGCGGGTGCGTTCGCTGATCTGGTTGTCGGGCACCTCCTGGACCGACAGCATCCAGCCCACGCGCTGGTAATAAGGCTCGAGCGCCTCGTACGTGATCTCCGGCGGCCAGCCATGCTCGAAGGCGTCGGGTTTGGCCTCGACCGAGACGTTGGCGTAGATCAGCGACCCGCCGCCGACGCCCGCGGCAGTCACCACCGACATGTCGGAAAAAACACGCAGGTCGGCCCAGCCGTGGAAGCGTTGCGGGTTCTGCTGGTTCCAGAGCCACGGGTCGGCCTCGTCGCGCGGATACGTTTTCGGCGTCCAGCGCCGGCCACGCTCCAGCACCAGCACCCTCCATCCCGCTTCCGCGAGGCGGCAGGCCGCCACCGCGCCCCCGAAGCCACTGCCGACCACGACGACATCGTATTCAAGCGCGCTCATGACGACGATCTCCTGACGCAGGTGCGCCACGGTTCCGATACGAACGACCCGAAGCATCCGCGGATTTCCGGCGGCATCGCGAGGCCGGACGGAGCGAAGCCGATGCGGGCAGCCACGCCGCCTTCGTGTTGGATGACGCGAAACAGTTGCCCGGCAAATTGTTTGGCAACACCCGACATCGTCTTTCCGCGAGCTTGCCCGGCGCACGCGGCGAATTATCGGAAGCTGGATGAAATGTCCTTTGTTTTCATTGGGTTAAGCGCCAATCGCGCAGGCGTGATGCGGGCTGGCACGCCCCATGCATTTGTAGCTGCGAGCGCAACGAAAACGTGCTCTCTTCCAAAACCGCAGCAAACTTAGGAGATTTATCATGTCCGCACTGATGATCAGCGACCTGTCCCGCGCCCACGAACTCAGCCGCAAGGAAATGGCTTCCGTCCGCGGCGGTAGCGTGTTCCAGAACTACGGAATCAACAACATCGCAACCGGCGGCGGCTTCTCGTTCGCGAGCCCCAATACCATCACGGCCCCGGTCACCCAGGTCGATGCATCGACCCACCTGGATCTCACCAGCGTGACCAACTCGATCAACAACCTCGGCGGCCTGGTCGTCGGCAAGCTGGGCCTTTAAGCTGCGCCGGATGTCCGCTCAGCGGCAACCGTGTCCGACAGCGTCGACCGAAACGCTCCAGCCCGCCGCGGGGTTGTCCTCGCGGCGTTCAAAGCCCGCCAGGCCGTGTTCCCTGGCGGGCTTCCTGCATGATAAAAACGAAGCCGGCATGAACGGGCAGACGGGCCGACGCACCGTCAACAGCACCGCCCGCGCCCATCAGCGGCCGGGCTGATCCCGCCGCGCCTTTGACTTCCCTTCCCTGCACGCGGATCCGCTTCGCCTCGTCGAGGCGATGGCGCCGCGGCGCCAGTCATGGTGCCGCGTGGTCGCATCGATGCCCCGTTGGCCGTCGGCGCGGCAGTCCCGATGCGTTGTGCCATTCCGGATGGTACGCGATAAATTCAGTGATCCGAAGTACCTCGTGACGATCGTTGCGCCAATGCCGGTTGCCGCCGACCGTCGGCGCAGTATCGCGTCGAGGGCTTTCCTGCGCAGGCGCTCACACGCTGCGGCTACCGATCGATGCCTTCGACGCGAATCGCCAGCGTCACGTCCCGTTCCTGTTGGCCGGGATAGAACAGCAGACGCGGAAACCGTCTGGAAGAACCCGACACCGCCGTGCTCCGATCTTGCCCGGCGAACCCGGTGAAATGGCGTCGAGCGGATTGAATTTCGTTTGTTTTCATGAGGTTGGATGTGTTTCCCGCGCGTATGAGCAGAGCCTGGCACGCGCCGTGCATTGATAGCTGCGAGCGCAACGAAACGTGCTCTTTCCAAACCGCAGCACACTCAAGGAGATTGACCATGTCCGCACTGATGATCAACGATCTGTCCCACGCCCACGAACTCAGCCGCAAGGAAATGGCTTCCGTCAGCGGGGGTAGCGTGTTCCAGAACGCAGGTATCAACAACATCGTGACCGGCGGCGGATTCTCGTTCGCCAGCGCCAATACCATCACGGCGCCGGTGACGCAGGTCGATGCATCGACCCACCAGGATCTCACCAGCGTGACCAACTCGATCAACAACCTCGGCGGCCAGGTCATCGCGAAGCTGGGCTTGTAAGTTTCGCGATGCTTGCAGTCGCAGTAGTGTTTCGATCGAGTCGTACCGAAGTTCCTCAGCCCGCCGCGGGTTCGTCCCGCGGCGTTTCAAGCCCGCCAGCTCCCGCTGGCGGGCTTCTTTGCATGGTCGAAAGCGCAACCGGCCTTCATGCCGCATCCACTGCCGCGCAGCGGACTGCGTCGCGCCATCCGAGATCAAGACCCGCACGCGCGTAACTCCGTGCCAACACGGATCTGCTGCGCTCGTAGCTGTGTGTCACCCAGTCGCAGTACAGCGCGGCCAGCATGCTTGCCCGTCCGGGATGACGCGAAACGTCGACGGCCATTGCGCCCGCGCGCAGGCCGGAAGCGATGGCGAAACGCAAACCGTCTCCTGTCGCGGGGTCGAGATAACCCGCCGCATCGCCGCACACGATATAGCCCGGGCCCGCGGTCCGGCGCACGCACTGCCAGCGTCTGCCCTCGCGCCACACCGGTCCGACGGGTGTCGTGTCCGCCGGCCACGCGATCTCGCCATCGCGCAGCATCGATAGCGACGTCCAGATCCGGAACGTGGACGTCGCCCTCATCCACAGCCAGCCGCCGCGCGCGATGTTCCAGTATGTGCCGGGGTGCGTGCCGGGCCCGCGCGCGTAGCCGCGGCGAAGCCAGAACAGCGAAGAGTCGGTCGCCACCTCGAGCCGCATCGCGCGACGCAGCCACCCGTTGACGCCGGTTGCATCGATCACGGTGCTTGCGCCGACATCGCCGTCGCCGTGCGTGATGCCCACGACCGCGCCGTGTTCGACACGCGCGAGAAGCCCGCCGGCGGGCGCACGTGAATAGCGAACGCCGGCAGCCAGCGCTTCGGCACGCAGGCCGTCGTCGAGCCGGCTGCGGATGACCGCACGTCCCCGCTGCGCATCGGCCACATCATCGAGCCATGTATGCGGTTGCCGCGCGAGGCTTGGCGCCAGTCGATCGAGCAGCGCGAGCGCGGCGCCGGACACGCATTCCGGCGCCGCCCGCGAACGCCCGTGGCCCAGCATCCACACGTTGCCGCCCGCTCTTGCTGCCGCGATCGCGGCAGCGCATCCGGCAGGCCCGTCGCCGACCACGAGCACGTCGATCGCATTCATCGCGGTTCCCTTCAGTAAAGCCCGAGCGCGTCCGGCCCCGGTGCGCTGCGCAGCACGGGGCCGATCACCCGGGCCTCGGTCGCATCGCAACGGACCGCCTCACCGTAGCGCACGCGCAGCCGTCCCGGCATGTGCTGCGCCGGCGTCGCATCGGCAGCAGGCAGAACGAAAAGAAAGCGATAGCGCGCGGCAACGCCCGGCGCGTCCGCAGCGTCGGCTTCGCGAAGTGCCCGTGCGGATACCAGCCACAGCTTCGTATGCGACGGCGTTTGCCCGTGGTCGCATGCGGCGACGGCATGGCGCAATGCACCGATGCGCCGGATCAGTTCGGCCGAATCGACATGCTCGAACGCGCCGTACAGCATCTCGCCGTGCAGCGCGTTGGCGACGTAGTCCGAGCGTTCGATGTCCGCGTAATCCACGCTGCCGTCGGGCGTCAGGTACGGGCCGTATTCGCCGTCCCAGCCGCGCCGCGTGTTCGACTCGTCGCCGCGCGTGACCAGCGGATGACACGGATGCAGGCCGAGTTCATGGTCGAGCATCGGGATCGCGGTCGGCGCGTCGCTCCGGTTGAAGGTTCTGGACGCATCAGGGCTCACGGCGGGCCAGAAGCTGTTGGAGGCCGCGCACAGCTTGATATCCTCGGCGAACGGGCTGCCCAGCCCGAAGGTGGCGAGGAAGATGCCCCGCCGGTTGCCCGCATAGGTGACGTCCCAGCCGGGCGCAAACACGCCCGAAGACGCGTCCGACAGAAACGAGGTCATGCGCGGCATCTGCACGTCCCGGTCCCGCCGCCGCGCCGAGCGTGCCGCCCGGCTGAACGCGACGGCGACCGTCTCGTCACGCGGCGAAAACGCCTGCGTATGGCTGAACGGATCAACGTGATGGGGATTGGCCGGCAGGCGCTCGGCGCTGAGCGATATCGGCGAGCCGCTCCTGAACTGCGACTTCGGATCGATCCGACGGTCCTTGAACCAGCGCTGCAATTCCGCCTGGTCGGCATACGGGTAGAAGTCCGGCGCGGCAACGACCGAATAGGCCGGGTGTACCGCGTGCCCCGCCAGCTCGGCGATACGGATCGTCACGACGCCTTCGCTGCAGTGATCCAGAAACAACTGCGCGCGATAGCCGCCTTTGCCGACTTCCCCGAGGAATGCCTGTCGGTCGACGGGATGCGCGCGCATATCCGTGCAGGAGCCGTCCTCATGCGCCTTGTGCCGGATGTTGATGAACTCCGGTGCATTGCGCGGTTCGGGAAATCGAAGCCAGACGGGCGCGAAATGCGGAAAATAGTGCTGCCGCACTTCGTCGACGGCGGCCAGCACCAGCTTCCACAGATTCGTGATGATTCTCATCGTCGTGAAGCGCCGGTTGGCGAGCGGGGCCAGCCGCCATCGAGCCGGCACGCCGAAGCCGTGCACGCCGAAGTTGGCGGCGTTCACCGGCTCGATCAGCGGCCGCGCGGCCGGGATCAGGAGTACGGCCGCGCCCGAACGCTTCAGTGCGACTGCCGGGGTGCTCGCGCCGGCAGGCGGTGCCGTGCCGGCGTCCTCGGAGCAGATCGCATACGGTGCGCCGCCCAGATCGCCGGATGGCGACGGCCGCACGCCCCAGCGCGCCTCGACGGCCCGCTTCAGCTTCTCACCGCGATGGCAGTGGCCATATTGCAACGTCAACCGGCGTCCGGGCAGGCATTCATCGGGAAACAGCTTGCGCACCGGTTCGACGAAGGTGCGCCGATCGTCGCCCGCTTGCCTGCCCTCGATCAGCGCGAGCGTGCCGGGGCCGGTGACCCGGCGCACGAGAAACGCGCCATAGCGCGCCGGCATCGCGCGGACATGCTCGATCCCGTCCGGCACGTGCGGCACGAAGCTGCGGGCCTGCTCGTCGTAGCTTGCGTCGACGTCGCCGTTGCGGGCAATGCCGAGTCGCGAGAACACGAGGTCCGCATGCTGCTGATGTCCGGTACGGCGCGCGGGCCGGTACTGGTAAGCCAGCACCGCGATGTCCAGCGTCTGCCAGTCGGGCGGCAACGGCGCCAGCGAATCGATGTAATTCTCCAGCAAGTCGATTGCCTCGAGGCGCACGCCGGCATCCGGCGCCGGGCACGTGGACAGCGCAAGCATGTGATAGACGAGACTGCGTGCCGGGTCGCCGGGCTCGATCGCCCGCGTGGTGTCCGGGCAGAGATCGTGAATGCGCGGATCGTCCCAGTCGATCGGCAGCGGCCGGCTCAGTCGCTTCGCCGTCTCCTCGGGCGTGCCCGAATCGGACAGGTCGAGACCGTGACGTTCGAACGCTGCTCGCCACGGTGCCGGCAACCCGAGCAGCAACGCGTGAACCTCATCGACGAGCATCGACGGCCTCCGGCGGTGGTGCGTTCGAAGCGGCCGGCTCGATGCGCTTCGCGTCCCGGAACCCCATGCATGTCGATCCGGTCGCTGCAGGCCGCCTCTTCAGCGCTTGTTTCAAACGAACCTCACATTCAGGTTCTCGGTTGCCGAGATCAGTGACTAATATAGGTGATTGCAGCTGCAATGAAATGTCGGATTGTGTTCGAAACATTGAATGCCGGAGGCGCGTGGCGTGATTCGCCGGCGGCGCCGTGACTCGATCAACACATGTCGGCGGCCACCTCATGTTGACGCGCAGAACCTTCGTGCTGGGCAGTGCGGGCGTGGCGGGCACGCTGGTGATCGGCTGGGCGTGGTGGCGCCGCGACGACCGGCTGGCCATACCCGCGCAGCTGGCGATGTCGCGCGTCGATGTGCCGCTGAACGGCTGGGTGATGATCAGTTCCGCTAACGACGTGACGATCGTCATGAGCAAATCCGAAATGGGCCAGGGGATACATACCGGCGCGGCCATGTTGCTGGCCGAAGAGCTGGATGCGGACTGGTCGCGCGTGCGCATCGTCATGTCCCCGCTCGACACGATCTACAAGGACCGCGAATCACTGGCCGACGGCCTGCCGTTTCGTCCCGATGACGACAGCCTGCTCGCGCGCGGCGCGGCGGTCCTGGTGCGCCACGGCGCACGCTATCTGGGTTCGATGGTAACGGGCGGATCGACGAGCATGATCGATCTGTGGGGGCCCATGCGCGAAGCGGGCGCCACGGCCCGCATCATGTTGCGCAGCGCCGCGGCGCAGCTTTGGCAGGTGCCCGTCGCCGAATGCGAGACGAAAGCCGGCGTGGTGCTGCATCGGTCGGGACGCTCGGCGACGTACGGCGAACTTGTCGAGCGCGCGCGGGACGTGCCGCGCCCGGCACATGTCGCTCTGAAGGACCCGAAGACTTTCATGCTGGTCGGGAAACGGCTGGGCCGAATCGAGGCGCACGCGAAGCTCGACGGCAGCGCGCGCTATGGCATCGACGTGCTTCCGGACAAGCTCCTGTATGCGAGCGTCACGATGTGCCCGACACTCGGCGGAACGGCACTGGCGGTCGACCGGTCCAGGGTCGGCGGCCTGAAGGGCGTGACCGGCGTCTTCACGATCGCGCCATACCACGGCGGAACGGGAGGCGTTGCCGTCATTGCCGACAATCCCTTCATCGCCATGCGGACGTTGTGCGGGTTGCCGGTCACGTGGGATCACGGGCAGGCTGCGGGCGTCAATACCGCGGACGTCCGCGCGGCGTTGACGCGCGCCCTCGACGGCGACGACGGGCGCCACGTGTTCTACGCCGCCGGCGACGCCGATGCGGCGCTGGGCCACGCGAAGCCGTTCGTCGCGCAGTACGAAGTGCCCTACCTGGCTCACGGGCCGCTGGAACCGATGAATTGCACGGTGCGGGTCGACGACGACGCGGCAACGATCTGGTGCGGCACGCAGGTTCCGATGGTGGCACGCCGGGCAGTCGCGGCGCTGCTGGGCCTGGACGAAGACAAGGTGGTCGTGAACCAGCAATTGATCGGCGGGGCCTTCGGCAGGCGGCTCGAGGTCGACTTCATCACGCAGGCGGCCGCCATCGCGCTTCATGCGAAGGGGCGGCCCGTCCAGACGATCTGGTCGCGCCCGCAGGACATGACGCACGACTTCTACCGCCCGGCCTGCGTGGCGAGATACAGCGGCGCCGTGGATGCGAGCGGCAGGCTGGTTGCCTGGAAAGGCGTGTCGGCGAGCCAGTCGATCAGCGCGCAGGCGATGCCGCGCACCTTCGGCATGCCGGGCCTCGCCGCGAAATGGCTGCCCGACGCCACCACGGCGGAAGGCGCATTCGACCTGCCCTATGAATGCGCGAACATTCTCGTCCAGCACAATACGGTGACGCTCCCGGTTCCGGTTGGCTATTGGCGCTCCGTCGGACACTCGCATCAGGCATTCTTCGTCGAGAGCTTCATCGACGAGATGGCGGCGCTGGCTCGCAAGGACCCGATCCAGTTTCGGCTCGACATGCTGAAGCAGCCGGCGCACCAGCGCCACGTGGCCGTGTTGCGGGCGCTCGTCGCGCTATCCAACTGGCGTTCGCCGCTGGCGTGGCGTGACGAGACCGGCGCGCGGCGCGCACGCGGCGTCGCGATGCACGAATCGTTCGGCAGCGTGGTCGCGCAAGTCGCCGAAGTCCGGCAGGACGGTGACGGCTTTCGCGTGACGCGCGTGTTCTGCGTGATCGACTGCGGGCTGGCCGTGAATCCGAACCTGGTCGAGCAGCAGATGGAGAGCGGGATCATCTTCGGATTGTCGGCCGCGCTGGAGCAGGCGATCACGATCGAGAACGGGCAAGTCGCGCAGCAGTATTTCGACAGCTATCCGCTGGTCAACATGGAGACTTGCCCCGAGATCGTCACGCAAGTCCTGGCCGGCGGGACCGAGCCGCACGGTGTCGGCGAAGCGGGCACGCCGCCGATCGCGGCGGCCGTGGCGAATGCGCTGTATGCGCTCACGGGTGTGCGTCATCGCACGCTGCCGCTCATCAAGCCGAGCCCGCCCGGGCAAGGAGACGACCGATGGTGTCAGTCCGTATCAACGGGGAAACCGCTGACCTCGATACCGAGCCCGACACGCCGCTGCTCTGGGTGATTCGGTGCGAACGGAAGCTGACCGGCACGAAGTTCGGCTGCGGTGTCGGTGTCTGCGGTGCGTGCACGGTGCTCCTGAACGATCAGGCCGTGCCCGCGTGCCAGCTGCCGGTCGGTACGCTGAACGGCGCGCGCATCACCACCATCGAAGGGCTGGACGGCGTCGAAGCGCGGGCGCTGAAGAATGCGTGGATTGCCGTCGACGTCGTGCAATGCGGCTATTGCCAGAGCGCCCAGCTGATTGCCGCCACCGCGCTGCTGATGCGCTGCCCTCGCCCCGACGACCACCAGATCGACGAAGCCATGAAGAACATCGCATGCCGGTGCGGCACGTTTCCCCGCATCCGCCGCGCCATTCACCAGGCGGCGCAAGCGCTGGGCCGCTGACCGGCGCATCGGCCCGCTCAGTGGCCGTTGGCATGCGTCGTGATCTGGATGAAATCGGCGGCAATGCGCCCCTCGCCGTATTTGGCCTCGAACAGCTTCAATTGCCGCTCGATTGCCGCGAGATAGGCGGCGCGCGGCTCGGATGAAGGCCGTAACCCGTCGAACAGCGGCGCGGGCGTGACGAGGAGCACGATCATCTCGGTGCCGAACGGCGGCCCGATCACCCACTCGCCCATGCTGCCGATCGTCGCGGCGTAATTCGGCGGCGCCTGGTTGTCGCGTTCGCGGCTGCTCGGCACGAGATGCACGACGCTGCCGTTCAGCACGTAGTAATCGACGTTCACGTACGACTCGTAACCGGGTGTCGTGATGTCGATGACGAGCGGGCTGCCTTCCGCGAGATACGCGTCCGGCGCTCGCGTACGGAGCGACGCGGCGTGTGACGATGCCTGATTCGATCGCCAGTACGGGGCCAGCGCGCTCACGACCTCGCAATCGCGGGCATCGACCGGACGCACGTCGAGCCTCGCCGCCTGCCCGCCCGCCAGGCCGCCGAGTGCGCTGCGCACGCGGCCGATGCCGACACCGGCTTCCGTATAACCGCGCACCTGCAGCACGCGATCCTGCACCGATGCAACCAGCGCCGAACACGGTACGCGCGCCAGCGCAGCCGTCACGGCCGCCAGCGAGATCGCCGGTGCGGGTGTCGGTGCCGGTGCTGCCGGCGGCGGTGCGCTGGCAGCAGCAGGCACGGCGTTCGCGGTGGCCGCGGGCGCGCTGCCGGCACCGGCGCTCGCCGTCGCGCCATTCCCGCCGCCGGCGGTCGCGTGCGCGACCGTATCCGTTGCAGGGCGCCCGTCACCGCTGCGCGAAAGCGCCTGGTAGCCGTACCAGAGCACGGCGATCGCCGCCGCCGTGCAAGCGCCCACGGCCACCCCCACGCGTACGCCCGATGCCCGGGCGGGTGGCTTGAGCACGCCCATGCCTTCCAGGAACTGGTTGACGCTGGGCGTGCGCGCCGCGCGGTCGAACGACAACGCGGCGCTCAAGGTTCGCCATTGCGTGCGATCGAGACCGGGATGACGCTCGGGCCGCAAGTGGTCGTGACGCGCCTGGGTGGCCGACAGCCGATTGAACGGATGGTGCCCGGTCAGCAATTCGTAGGTGACGCAAGCGAGCGCGTAGACGTCGTCGCGCGGATCCGGCTCGAGATGCTCGAACATCTCCGGGCTCGCATAGGCCGGCGTGATGCCGCCGAGGCTCGCCGGGTCGAACACGGTCACGTCGGGATCCTCGTCGCGCCGCTGGAATGCGCGCGCAATCCCGAAGTCGATCACCTTCACCTCACCGCGGTCGGTCAGGAACACGTTGGCGGGCTTGAAATCGCAGTGAACGAAGCCGCGCTCGTGCGCGTAGGCGAGCGCCTGGCCCATGCCGGCGATGATCGGCAACGCGGCATCGAGCGGCATGCCCTTGAAGTCCGGCGCGCGCAGCACCTTGCTGAGCGGCCTGCCCGACAGATACTCCATCGTGAGGTAGACGAGCGGACCGTCGCGATCGAAGTCGTAGACGGTGACGATGTTGCGATGGGCGAGCGTCTGCGCCTTGCGGGCCTCACGCTGAAGCGCGATCAGCGACGTCGGCTGGCCGCGAAACTGCACATTGAGCACCTTGATCGCGATGTGCGGCTTGCGATCCGACGCCTCCAGCTTGCGCAGGTCGAGCGCCTTGTACACGGTACCCATGCCGCCGACGCCCAGGCACTCCTCCAGCACGAAGCGCCCGTTCAGCGTATCGCCGATGCCTTTCACGCGCTCGCCGTCGACGGACAGTGCGTCGCCCGACGGCCCGGGCGCGATGCCCGGACGCGCGTCCGGCCGAAGCGGGCTCTCCTGGATCCGGGTCGCGTCGCCCGCGGATGCCGTTCTGTCGCGACACCGCTCGAGGCGTCTCAGCACTTCCGCATAGATATCGTCCGACAACGGCTGCGTGGTTTGCGTCTGGTCGAGCACTTCGCGCAACCGCGCGCAATCGACCTGATCGGTCGCCAGCACACGGTCGATCTCCGAGAAGAACGCTTCCTGCGACAGCGTCCCGCTCTGGAATGTCTGAATCAGCTGCGCAAAGCTCATCATTCGTATGCCGTCTACTCAGCTTCAGCTTGCCGACCCGCTTTGGCGTCCCGCGGCGCCGCCAGGGCAAGGACCGTCCACGACGTACCCGTGCAGCGCGACATGTCGTTGATGCACCGGACACCATCGAACCTGCGCACGCTGCCACGTCATCATCAGACGAATTCGGTTGCGCGCCGCACCGGCCGCAGGCCTTCTGACAGGACGTCTAACAAATCATACTAGTCTGCGGTCACGCCCTGTGCAATCGGTGCCGGAACTAGAATTCACGTCGATCGATCGCGAACCGGCTTCAGGTTTTCGCCGTCCACGCGCGCCCGCGCTGCCCGGTCGATTTTCCAGCGCGCGCGGTCGTGCGGCGAACCTATACTGGACAGATTCCCGGTACGTCGGCACATCGCACGATGCTGCATGGCTGCCCCTCTTCCATCCGATTTCGCGGAGTCAACCATGGGCGTGCTCGTCATCAACGATCTTCCCGAAAGCGTCGACCTCGACCGCCAGGCGATGGCCGCCATCAGCGGTGGCGCGCGGGTCCGTGCGCATCAGACGATGCTCGCGCCGCAGCCTTTCCCCTATCTGCACACCGACGCCCGCGGGGCTGCACTGAAGCATGCACCGGCGGCCGAAACGGTGGCGTCCCCGGCGCGCCCGACCCTGTTGCGCTGACGGCACACCACCCGGCCGCGCACGCACGGTCAGGCCGCCTGCGACATCATCGCGGGCCGCCGATCGGCCGGCGGGAACACGCACCACGAGCCGTCGTCGTGACGAAAGAAGAAGATCGCGATCGTGCCGGCCGGATGCACGGCCTCGACGCAGACGAAGCGCCGCCGTTGCGCCGGCAGGCGGCTGAAGCGCACGATGCGCGCCGGCACGCGCGCGCTCGGCGCGAGCCACTTGTCGACCTGCATGCGCAGCGAGGATTCGGTTCCGTTCATTTGAGCCCCCTGATGACGATGTCGAACGCGCCGGGACGTCGCTCATGCGGCGGCGATGGCGGCCGCGGCAGCTCGTCCGCCCGCGCGCCGCGCCGCGAGCAACGCGCGGCAGACGGACAGCGCGAACCGGACGGCCGTCCGCGGATGCATGACGCAGGTGCGAACCTGCTCGCTGTGGCCCGTCCCTTCCACGCACCACGTGCAGAAGTGCTCGCAGTTGTTCGTGAGCAGGCGATAGCGGTTTTCGCCCAGACGCGAGCGCGCGCGCAGCACTGCGGTGCGTCCCGCATAGGCGGCGTACGGATGCGGCACGACGCGCACCGCGTGACCGGCGGCGAAGCGTTCGAGCGTGACTTCCTCGATCGGGCCGCGATGCAGCGACGTGCACAGCCCCGCGTAGTGGACGACGCGCCCGTCGCCGACGTAGATGCCGTGATGGCTGTAGGCGCCGCGATCGGAAACCAGGTGCGCGCCGAGCGGCAGTGCATCGACGCCGCCGGACAGCGAAGCTGCCTGCGCGCTTGCGTCCGCAATGCTGTTCACTGGTTGAAGGTCGCGTTCCATGACGGGCTCCGTCTGCAGGTTGGCGGCCGCCCGTGTTGCTCATGGGTCAGCCGGTTGCCAACTAACCTGCATCAAGCGTGCCACTATTCGCGGCGCCCGCCGTGCAAGGCCTGGCGGGAAGCGCCCGGCGAACCGCGCACCGCGCTGTCGCCGCGCGGCCAACCGTTTGCCGGGGATTTTGTTGGTGCGGCAGCACCAGTCGGCGCGCCCGACCGCCGTCTGCATGTGCCGGAGCAGGTGTCGGTTTCGCGACCACGTTCGTGGCCCCGACTGTTGGCTCGCGTACAACCATTGCGGGACGAGGCCGCGACGCACTAGGATGCAAGCAACGCGTGTCGATCGCGCCTTGCCTTGCCGCGCGTGGCGCCCGGGCGGATCGACGCCCGCGCCCGAGCCACGCACGCGGGTCGTGTCACGCATGGCACGAGGTTTGCACGTATCGGGTACCCGGTTCGTCGGCAAGCCCCATTCGGAGACGCATCATGACCACGCTCGCAATTACCGACCTTCACATGCAGCGCGACATCGACCGCAAGACGATGTCGTTCATCCGCGGCGCAGGCGCGCCGTGGGTATTCGGCTGGATCCAGCCGTACACGCCGCCGGCGCCTGCGTTCGGGCCCGTCGTCAACCTCTATCAGACGTACAACACGTTCTACGCGAACCAGGTTCTCAACCAGATCCAGAACATCGACGTCGCGAACTCGGCGCCTGGCGCGAACATCGTGGTCGGGGTCGGCGCGGACGGCAGGAACCGGCTCGTCTAGCGCCGGTTTCAAGCCGGCCGGCAATGCGCGTTCACAAGCCCTGATCGGCATGAACCCGCCCTGAACGAAAAGGAATGGCGCGCCGTGAGCGCAGAACTGCAATGGACTTCGGCGTCACGCACCGACGTGGGCCGGGTTCGCGAGATCAACGAAGACGATTGCCTCGCGTTGCCGCACCGTGGCCTGTGGGCCGTTGCGGACGGCATGGGCGGACATTCGGCCGGCGACCTCGCGAGCCGGATGATCGTGCAGGCGCTGGATCGGCTGGCCGCCCCGGCCACGCTGGCGGACTTCATCGCGGCGGCGCGTACCGCGCTCGATGCCGTCAACGCGCAATTGCGCGAATCGGCCGCCCGGCGCGGCGTGCGCATGATCGGCAGCACGGTTGCGGTGCTGCTCGCGAGCGGCCGCCAATGCGGCTGGCTGTGGGCCGGCGACAGCCGGATCTACCTGTACCGCGACGCGCGCCTGACGCAGCTCACGCTCGATCACAGCCACGTCGCGGAACTGCAGGCGCAGGGCCACCTGAGCGCACAGCAGGCGCGCCATCACCCGTCGCAGCACGTGATCACGCGCGCGGTCGGCGCCGCCGAGCAGCTGCAGCTCGACGAACGACGCATCGATGTATGCGACGGCGACATGTTTCTGATGTGCAGCGACGGCCTGAGCAACGAGCTCGACGAAGCCGACATCTCGGCCGCCCTCGCCTGCGGCGATTGCGCGCGCGCAACGGACGAGCTCGTCGCCCTCGCGTTGCGCGCGGGCGGCCGGGACAACGTCACCGCGGTCGTGATCCGCGCGTCCGATCCCGATGCGTCGGACCGGACGCTCGCCAATCCTTCCGTGCAACGCTGAACGATCGCGCGACGCCTACGCGTCCTTGTCGGGCGTCACGGGGTCCTGATGACGGAACGCTTTCGAACGGATGCCGTGCTTCTTGAGCAGCATCTGCAGGTGCGACCGGTTCATCTCGCAACGGCGCGCCAGTTCAGCCACGGTGCCGCCGGTCTCCTGCAACCCCCGTTCGAGAAACGCGCGCTCCGCCTCGTCGCTTGCCGCACGCTTCGCGTCGCTGAGCGACATCGGCCTGCCTGACGCGCCGTCGTCGGTCGCGCGAACGGCGGCCGACCCGGTTTTCGGCCGGATGTCCTCGGGCAAGTGCTCGATATCCGCGACCTCGCCGGCGAGGCACGACAGACGGTAGACGAGGTTGCGCAGTTCGCGGATGTTGCCCGGATACGCGTACGTCAGCAGGAAGTCGCGCAGCTTCGGCGTCGTCTTGAGTGGCCTGCGCTTCAGTGCCCCTGCCGCCTCGTCGCCGAAGTAGGCGAGCAAGAGCGGGATTTCGTCGCGACGCTC
The DNA here is from genome assembly GCF_905339955.1 of Burkholderia sp. BCC1996. NCBI lineage: Bacteria > Pseudomonadati > Pseudomonadota > Betaproteobacteria > Burkholderiales > Burkholderiaceae > Burkholderia > Burkholderia sp. BCC1996. The sequence continues at coordinate 329,176 of NZ_CAJPHM010000007.1, read as the reverse complement.
GCGCAGCGCGGGCAAGGTCAGATGAATGACGCTCAGGCGATAGAACAGGTCCTCGCGAAAGAGCCCCTGCTCGCTCAATTGCCGCAAGTTCTTGTTGGTGGCCGCGACGATGCGCGTGTCGACGCTGATCGGCTCGTCCGAGCCGACCCGCTGGATCTCGTGCGATTCCAGCACGCGCAGCAGCTTGACCTGGCCCGACAGCGGCAATTCGCCGATTTCGTCGAGGAAGATCGTGCCGGTGTGCGCGCTCTCGAACTTGCCCTTGCGATCGTTCGACGCGCCGGTGAACGCGCCGCGCCGGTGCCCGAACAGCTCGGATTCGAGCAGGTTGTCGGGAATCGCGCCGCAGTTCACCGAGATGTAGGGCCGGTCGGCGCGCGCCCCGTTCGCGTGGATGACTTTCGCCATCAGCTCCTTGCCGGTCCCGCTCTCGCCGTCGATCAGCACCGGCAGATCGGTCGGCGCGGCCTTCTCGGCGATTTCGAGCGCGGCGAGCAGCTTCGGGTTGTCGCCGAAAATGCCCTCGAAGATGAAGCTGCGCTCGATCAGCGCCTGCCGCCGTCGTTGCACCGCGGGCGCGGGCGCCTCCGGCGCGTCGGCCGAATCGGCTGCGTCGGGCGCCTGCGGCGCGGCCACGGCGGCCTCGACGAAGCGCTCCTTGCGCGACATCTGCATGACTTCGTCGCGCAGCACGTTCGCCTGATTGAGCAGCTTCTCGATGTCGACACGCTCGAGCTTGGGCGCCCAGCGCAGCATCGAGCGCAGGATCTCGATCTTCTCGAGCAGGCCGGCATACGAGACCGCGGAGTTGCCGAATCCGTGCGGGTCGAAGAGTTTCATGATGCGCCCAGCTGTTTCTGCACGAGCTGGTAATACATGCCCTGAAGGGCGACCAGCTCGTCGTGCGAGCCCTGTTCGACGATCGCGCCTTCGTACAGCACGAGGATCTTGTCGGCCCGCATGATGGTGCTGAGCCGGTGCGCGATGATCACCGCCGTGCGCCCTTGCAGGATCTCGTGCATGTTCGCGAGGATGTTGCTCTCCGACTGCGTGTCGAGCGACGACGTCGCCTCGTCGAACACGAGCAGGCGCGGGTCGTGATACAGCGCGCGCGCGATGCAGAGCCGCTGGATCTGGCCGCCCGACAGGCCCACGCCGCGCTCGCCCACCACCTGCTCGTAGCCGAGCGGCAATTTGCTGATGAAGGCGTGCGCGTCGGCCATCCGGGCGACCTCCTCCATGCGGCGCCAGTCGGGGCTCGTGTCGCCGCAGGCGATGTTCTCGGCAATCGAGCCGGAAAACACCAGATTGGACTGCATCACATAGCCGATCTGCTGGCGGTAGTACGCCTTGTCGATCGCGCTCATGTCGTATCCGTCGACCACGATCTTGCCGTCCGTGGGCGCATAGAATCCCACCAGCAGCTTCGCCAGCGTGGTTTTCCCCGAACCGCTGCGCCCGACGATGGCCACCATCTCGCCGCGCTTGATCGTGCAGTTGATGTTCTCGAGCACGTAAGGCGTTTCGTTGCCGCCGTAGCGGAAATACACGCCCTCGAAGCCGATGTCGCCCTGCAGGTCGGGCAGCAGCACGCGCGAGGCCAGTCCGGACGGCTGCTGTTCGGGTTCGAGGTCGAGGACGTCGCCGAGCCGTTCCATCGCCACCGCCGCGTCGTTCATCAGGCTCCACATGCCGACGAGTCCCATCAGCGGCGCCAGCACGCTGCCCATGAACGCATTGAAGGCGATCAGTTGCCCGATGCTGAGTTCATGGGCGAGCACGAGATTCGCGCCGACCCACAGGATCACGATGGTGGTCGCCGCATTCAGCAACTGGCTGCCCAGCGCGACCAGGATGTTGAATGCCTGCGCGCGGTACTGGACGTCGAGCGCCTTCGCATACTTGCGCTCCCACTTCAGCCGTACCGAGCGCTCGATGCCCATGCCCTTCACGGTCTCGACGCCGCCGAGCGTCTCCATCAGCAGCGACTTCGCATCGGTGGACGCGGCGAACACCTCGCGCGCATAGCCTTTCAGCTTCGGCGTCGCGAGTGCAGTGAGCGCCATGATCGGGATCACGAACGCGATCAGCACCAGCGTCATCTTCACGTTGTAGAGGAACATGATCGTGAAGTAGATGAAGATCATCAGCAGATTGAGCGCGGTGGTCACGGTGGACTCCGTCAGGAACGCCCGGATCGTCTGGTTCTCCTGGAAGCGCGCGAACACGTCCCCGCTCTTGCGGCGCGCGAAGAACGAATACGGTAGCGACATCGTGTGTTTGTAGAACTGCGACATCATCGCGAAGTCGAGGCTGCGCACCATGAAGTTGGAGAGATGCGCGCGGATCGTGGTCATCAATTGCGTGAACACGTGCGAAACGACGAGCCCGGCGATCAGCAGGTGCAGCAGGCTGACGTTCTGGTGCACGACGACCCCGTCGAGGATGTTCTGGATGATGAGCGGCGGTATGACGCCGAGCATCTGGATCACGAACGTCGCGAGGAACAGGTGCGCGAGGATCTTCCGGTAAGGGCGCAGATAGCCGATGAAGCGCACCCAGGGCGAGCGCGACTCGGCCGGCGCCGCGGCCGGCCCGCTCGCGGTAAACAGCAGGCAGGTGCCGCTCCAGCCGCGCTCGAACGCCTCGACGCTCAGCTTCCTGAAGCCGAGCGCCGGATCGGCGATCCGCACCCACGACTTCGACACGCCGTACACGACGACGTAGTGGTAGCCCTCCCAGTGCACGATGAACGGCAGGTCGAACCCGAGCAGCGCCTCGTACGTGCACTGCACGCCGCGCGTCGCGAAGCCGACCGCCTCGCCGGTGCGCGCGAGACTGTCGAGCGTCGCGCCCTGGGTCGTCACGTTCGCCAGATCGCGCAGCTTGCCGAGCGTCATCGCGACGCCGTAGTGACGGCAGATCATCGCGAGGCACGCGGCCCCGCAATCCATTTCCTCCGCCTGCTCGACCAGCACGAAACGCTTGATCATGCGCTCGCCGAACGCGGCGTCGGCGCCGATGTCGATCTGCAGCGGATGGCGGCGCCGTTCGGCGAGCTTCTTCTGCCGCTGCAGCTCCTGGTCGACGAAGCGGATGCGCTCCTCGAGCACCTCGCGCAATTTCGGGTTGCGCTCGAGCATGAAATGCACGGTCTTTTCCGGAATGACGAGCAGGCGCGTATCGGTGACGGCGGTGACGGTCGCCGCCTGCTCCTGCCGCAGCAGGCACGCGCGCTCGCCGAAGATCTCGCCCGCGCCGAGCGTCGCGAGCGGATAGTCGTTGCCGTCCTCGCGGCACGAGACGCTGACCTCGCCCTGGCGCACGACGTACAGCCGCAGGTCGCCGCCCGGGCCCTGCCGGACGATCTCCTTGCCGGCCGGCACGCGCTTCACGCCGACGCTCGACACGTATTCCTCGAGCTCGGCGCGCGTCAGCTTGCCGCGCAGGTCGAACAGCCGCGTCACGAAACCGCCGGCCGAGCTGATCGCGACATAGCTCGTCACGAACGACTGCGCGGCCGGGTTGTCGCGCAGGATCGGTTCGATCGCGCTGCGCGGGATGCACAGCACCTCGGTCTTCGTCGACGCGCGCACCGACACCTCGTGCCAGTATTCGCGCAGCATCGCCATTTCGCCGAACACCTCGCGTTCCTTGCGCACGCCGACGCTGGTTTCCTTGCCGCGCTCGTCGGCGATCAGGCGCACGGACCCGCTGCGCAGCACATACAGGCCCTCGGCGAGGTCGCCGCGATTGCAGACGGTGTCGCCGAACCCATAGGTGCGCACCTGCGCATGGGCGGCCATGCGATCGAGTTCGTCGTGCGAGAAGAGCGACAGCGGCTCCACCGACGCGAGAAACGCCGCGAGCGACGGGGTGCTGGCCGGGGCGGGGGCTTGTGCGTCCATCGATGCGGTTCTCCGTGATCAGCGTGCCTCGATGATGTGTTCCTGCGCGCGCTCGGCGAGCCACTCCTCGCGCAGCAGGCGGCGCACCTCCGACGCGACGTCGGCGTCGAGCGCGGCCGGGTGTTTCGCGGTCACCGAGAAGATCTCGAAGAACGCGCCGTCGGGCGCCGCGAACGGCCCGAGCAGGTCGCCCACGTGCGCGTTGAACACCTTGGCCTCGATATCCGTCTTCAGCGAGCCGCGCAGCACCTTGCCGATCACGCCGCCGCGCTCGCTCGTGTCGGCGATCGAATGCTCGCGCGCCATGTCGCCGAAGCAGCTCGGGTCGTCCTCGAGGATCGCCATCATCTCGCGCGCCTTGCCTTCCGAGTCGAGCACGATGTGGCTGACCTCGATGCTGTCGAACTTCGGCGAATTGAGCTTGAAGTACGCGTCGACGGCCGCATCGCTGCACACCGTGTCGAGCGTCTTTTCCTGGTACAGCGTATCGGTGATGAAGCGCTCGAACTCGTCGAGACTGACGCCGAACACGTCCAGGTAGCGGTTCATGTCCGCGGCGCGGTGCAGCCCGCGCACGCGGCGAAACTGGTCGGCACGCTCCTGGATTTCTTCCGGCGTGACCTGCATGCCCATCTTCCTTGCCGCGATCACCGTCAGCCGGTCGCGAACCTGCTGTTCGACGAGGCCCTCGAACTGCCCGCTGAGCTTCAGCACGCGGATGAAGTCGTCGGTGCCGATCACCTCGTCGTCGATACGCACTATTGCCGTCATCTCGTTCCCCTTGATCCCTGTCAGCGGCGGTTCGCCCTGATGCGCCGCCGGTGCCTCGCCTCACCGCTTGCCTGCGTTCCACTACGCCGTGGCGGCGACCGTCAGCCCGCGATCTGCCTGAACGGGTCCAGCGCGAACCCGATCAGGCGGCGCTCGCGCACCACGATTTCCGCCGTGGCCGTCATGCCGTAGCGCAGCGGGTAGGTCGTGCCGGCAATCGTGTACGCGTTGCGCACGAGCGCCACCCGGCCCTCGTAGACGGGTTCCTTCGTCTGCGCCTGCGGCTTCGTCGCCGGCGAAATGTATTCGAGCGTGCCGTCGATCACGCCGTAGCGCTGATACGGAAACGCATTGAACTTGAGCTTCACGGGCAGGCCTTCGTGAAGGAACGCGCGGTCCTGCTCCGCGATCGCGACCTTCACCACCGGCCGCGCATCCGACGGCGCGATGCTGCCGAGCGGCGTGTTGGCGAGGATCTTGTCGCCGGGCTGCGTCGTGGTCACATCGGTGATCACGCCGGAGACGGGCGCCAGCACGAGCAGGAAATTGTCCTTGTCGATGTTCTCGAAGCGGATCCGCGCGGCGGCATCCGCGGCGAGGCGCGCCGTCTGCACCTGCAGACGCAGCTTCTCTTCGGTGTTCGCGATGTCGCGCACGGTCGCGTCGTACTGGATGCGCAGCCCGGCGAGCGTCTCGCCGCTGCCTTCGAGTTGCGCCTTCGCCTGCGCGAACTCGTGGCTCTGCTGCGCCTCGAGCTGCGTGAGCCGCGCCTGCGCGACGCGGTAGCTGTCCTGGGCCTGCAGGTAGGCGCTGCGCTTCTGTTCCACCTGGCTCTGCGACACGCCGCCGCCGCCCGGCAGCGCGAACAGGCGCGCGTACTTGTCCTGTTCGTCCTTCGCGAGATCGAGTGCGTGGCGGGCGTTGTCGATATTGCTGCGCGCTTCGTCGATCTGCGCGTGCTGCGACTGCGCGAGCTTGCTGGTGCCTTCGGCAATGCGGTTCTGGTGCAGGTGCTCCTCGACCTCGATCTGTTGCTTCAGCGCGTCGGCCTTGCGCTCCATCAGCTGCTTCTTGTCCGGAAACTGCTTCCATTCGCGCTCCGCGTCGTCGAGCTTGAGGCGCGCATCGAGCGCGTTGGTCGCCGCCTCGATCGCGCCGCGCGCGTTGATCCGGCCGATCACGTCGTTCTTTTCGACCGGCTGGCCTTCGGCGATGTAGATGTCCACCAGCTCGCCGTCGACGGGCGCGTAGATGCGGCGCACCTCGGACTCCGGCGCGAGCGCGCCCGGCGCCGTCACGATGACGTCGGCGCGGCCGACGAACGACCACAGCAGCGCACACACGACGAGCCCGACCATCGCGATGATGGTCGCCTGCGTGAGCCGCCACGGCCGCGCCGTCAGGATCGCGATCCCTTCGACGCTGTGATCCTCCAGCGCCTCGCCCAGCGAGCGTGGCGGCTCCGGCGGCGGCGCCTGGCGCGCGCGCTTGAGCAGACTATCGAGCTTCACTGCGCCCTCCCGACGAAGCGAGCCGCTCCAGCGTTGCGACATGGGCGGCGAATTGCGGCGTCGCGAAGCGGAACTGCTTGAGGCGATCCAGTACGGCCGGCCCGTGGCCGGCCCGCGCGTCGCTCTCGAACTGCAGGTACTGCTGCAGGTCGGCCCGCACCGCGTCGAGGCCGCCGAGGCGCGGATAGCGCTGCTCGTCGTCGGCGAGCAGCGCCGGGAGACCGTCGAGCCGGTCGTCGTCGAGCGCCGACGCGATCGCGCGCTGCAGCCGCTCGAGCGCGGCCACGTAGACGGAGTTGTCGCTTTGCAGCCGGCGCAGCTGACTGAGCGCGTCGGCATACAGCACGCCGAACGCGGGAACGTATGACGAAATCCGGTCGAGCAGCCGCTGATGCGCACCCGGGTCGTCGTTCCAGCGGCCGGTCAGCGCCTTGATCGGCGCTTCGTCGCGATAGATGCGGATCGGCGCTTCCGCCCCGCCGCGCCCGGCGACGAACGCCTGCAGTTCGCCGATCCACGCGACTTCGTCGACGAGCGGGCGGGCGTCGGCGTTGTGGCGCGCCAGCGTGCGCATGTCCTGCACGACGGCACGGGCGCGGTCGAAGGCGCGCGCGTTCATCGCGGCGATCCAGTCCGGCACTTTCGACCGGACGAGCGCCTCGGTGCCCAGCGCGACGAACGCCGGGTCGTCGGGATGGCTGGCCAGATGGCGGTCGGCGAGTTGCGCCGCCTGCGCGGCGTCGCCGCGCGCCAGCAGCGCGTGCATCTCGCGCAGCGGCGCGTCCTGGAAATACAGCGTCGCGACCAGCAGGCCGACCGCCGCGAGCAGTGCGCCGCTCCACCCGCCGAGCCGGCGCAGGTTGACGTGCCCGCTGCCGCCGAACGCCTCGCTCAGCTCCGACAGGAAGACTTCGATCCTGCCGCGCCGGCGGCGCGCGTCATGCGCGGTTTCGGCGGCGCCATGCGCGGCGTGCGGGTTGACCTCGTCGTCCGGCTGAACGGCCGGCACCGTGCAGAAGATGTCGAGGAACGAATGCGCGGTATCGACGAAGGTGGTCCGGTCGGGGTCCGCGGCGGCCGCATGCGCGGCGGCGCCGGGCGACGATGCGGCCGTCACGGTGGAGTCCGGCCCCGGCTCGCGCTGCACCCCGACGCGATAGACGAAATGATCGCCGCCGAACGCGAGCAGCGCGCCGTCGCCGAGCGGCACCGCATGCTCGTCGAGGCGCCGGCCGTCGACGAACGTGCCGTTCGTGCTGCCGAGGTCTTCCACGAAGACCTCGCCGTCCTGCACGTAGATGTGCGCATGACGCCGCGACAGGTAGTTGACTTGATGCGGATACGCGTTCCGGTAGCAGGCGAACGTGTCGTCGGTCTTGCTCACGAGGAACGGGAAGGCGGTAATGATGACCGGTTGCAGGCCGAGATCGCCGCGCTCCGGCGCCAGCGTGACGACGGCCGGCCGCGCCGGCCGATGCGTCGCGCGCGGTACGAACGCGGCGCGGTACGCGAGCGCGCCGGCGAAGCGCAGTTCGTCGCCGTCGCGCAGCAGGTGCGGCTTGTCGCCGACCTCGACACCGTTGACGGCCGTACCGTTCTTGCTGCCGAGATCGGCGACGTAGGCCGCGCTGCCTTCGAAGAAGATGCGCGCATGGCGGCGCGACAGGTCGGCCACCAGTTCGGGCCTCGCGGACGCGAACGGCGTGTTGGTGCGCCCGACGGCGAACAGCGCGTGGTCGATCCGGATCTCGCTCAGCTCCGGATGCGAAACCGGCTTGAGCACGATGTCGAACTGCCGGTCGAGCGCGGCGTGTTTCTCGGCAATCGAAGCGGCGTCTGGAACCATGATTCGGCCAACGATCGACATGCGCCCGCCAATGGAGACGCGGCGCAGGCAACGCGACGCGCTTTGGAACCACCTGAGTGAAGCCGCACCGCCAACGCACGTGGCGGCACGATCGTGAAAAAAGTTTAGGCGACGGATGGCGGTAGTCAATCGGCTGGCGCCGATCGCACGGCTGCGCAGGGCTGGCGTGTTCATTGCAGCGCGTGGCCGGTCGGCTCGCTGCCTGCATTCGAGATTTCGACCGCGCGCCAGCCGCCGCCGATCGCCTTGTAGAGCGTGACCGTGTCGCTCAGGATCTGCTGATGATTGGCGAGCAGCGCGAGTTCCGCGGATGCCACCGAACGCTCCGATTCGAGCACCTCGAGTTGCGAGACGAGCCCTTCCTTGAGCTGCGCCTCGACCTGCGCTGCGACGGTGCGCAGACGCGTGCTCTGCTGCTGAAGCTGTATGCGCTGCTGCTTGTGCGCGTCGAGATCGACGAGTGCATTTTCCACCTCCTTGAACGCGGTAAACACGGTCTGCCGGTACTGCTGCTCGGCGACCTTGGTCTGCGCCTCGGTCGTCTTGATGTGCGCGCGCACGCCCGGGTCGAACATCGGCAGGTTGATGCTCGGCAGGAAGCTGAACGTGAACGCCTTGAAGAGATCCGACAGCGCGAACGCCGCGGTGCCGCCACGCCCGGTCAGGCTGATCGACGGCAGCTGCGCCAGCTTCGCCGCGCCCACTTCGTCATACGATTCGAGCACGCGGTACTGCGCGGCGACGACATCCGGCCGGCGCGCCAGCAGTTGCGCGGGCAGCCCCATCGGCACGTCCGGCAGCTTGACGCGCTGCCGGAGATGGCCGGCAGGCATCCTGAATTCGCCGGCCGGCACGCCCAGCAGCGTCGCGAGCGCGTTCTCGGCCGTGTCGCGCGAGCGGTGCAGTTCGATCAGTTCGTTCGCCAGCCCGTTGATCTCCGCGCTCTGCCGCAGCACTTCGGTCTGCGGCGCGATGCCGTTCGCCAGCATCGACTGGTAGATCGCGAGGATCTTCCGGTTCTTGTCGAGCGTGCGCTGTTCCTGCTCGATCTGGTCGTCGAACTGGAGGATCCGGAAATACGTGCTCGACACGTCGGCGACGAGCGTCAGGTAGCCGGCGCGCCAGTCGGCCTCGGTCGCGCGGTATTCGGCCTTCTGCGCCTGCACGCCTTTCTCGACCTTGCCCCAGATGTCGATCTCCCAGTTCACCTGGCTGCCGAGGTTGTAGGACTTCGACAGCGTCTGATGCGTGTTCTTCTCGAAGTCCACGCCCGCGCCGAGATCGGCGCTCGGCAGCGCGCCCGCCTGGACTTCGCCGACCTGCGCGCCGGCCACGCCGATGCGCGCCGCCAGCACCTTGATATCGACGTTGCCCGCGATGGCCTTGTCGATGAGCGCGTCGAGCGTCGGATCGTCGAAGCTCTTCCACCACTCGGCGTTGACCGCGTCCGACGCGGATACCGGCCCGCGCGCATGCGCCCAGGTGGTCTTTGCCGGCATCTCGGGGCGCTGGTAGACGGGCACGTTCAGGTCCATGCAGCCGGACAGCAATGCCGCGCATGCGCCGGCGGAACCGGCGATGCGGGCCAGCGAACGCATGAGGCCGCGGCAGTTGCGCGTGGCAGTCGGCGACAGGCAGGTGTTCACGATCGACTCCTTGGGCGGAACGCGGCGACGATGCGGGATCGGCGGAAGTGTTGGTGTCGATGCTGCAGCGTGGCACGCTCGCGTCTCATCTCGCATGGGGCGTGCCAGCCGCTCGCGGGGGCGGCGGCAATCGTGCCGGCAGGCTTGCCGGCGCGGGTCCGGGTCACGAAGACGGGAATTGGAGCGACGTGCGCGCGGCACCCGGATCAGCGGTGCGTGATGGGGCGTCGCAGACAGTTCGGGCTCGGGATGTCGGGTGTGCGCCGACACTTGGCGCATCGGGCGGCCGCGTCGCCGTCCGGCGCCCGCCTGCTCACCTGCTCGCGTGAGCGCGAGCGCGCGTACGTCAGCGATCGCCGATCGGCGTGCGCGACGTCACTTCACGTAGATCGTGATTTTCTTCGAGTAGACGGGGGGATTGTGCGGCACGTGGTTGGCGTCGCCCATCAGGAGCTGCAGCGTGTGCTTGCCCGGCGGAAGCTCCAGCGTGGTCTCGGTCTCGCCCGCGCCGAAATGCAGGTGATTGCGGTCGGACGGAATCGGCTGGTCCATCGGCGGCAGGTCCGTATCGACCAGCAGGTGATGGTGGCCCGTGTTCGGAAACTGCACGTGCGACGGCGCGACACCCATGTCGCGCAAGCCGAACCACACGCGGAACGGACGTCCGGCCGGCATCACCTGGCCATCGTTGGGCCAGCCGATGTAGACGACGGCCTTCGGGGGATGCGTGCCGGTCTCTGCGGTCGCCGCCCCCGTCCATAGCAGCGTCACGGCAACGGCGAAGAGGATGAGCTTGTTCATGGCGGCAATTCCCGGTTCGGGCGGCAGGCGCGGGATGGCGCGCTACTTGACCGTGATCGTGATCTTCTTCGAATACACCGGCGGATCGTGCGGCACGTGGTCGTGGTCGCCCATCAGCATCTGCAGCGTGTGCTTGCCGGGTGGCAGCTCGATACGCGCCTCGGTTTGACCGGCACCGTAATGGAGGTGATTCCGGTCCGACGGTATCGGCTGGTCCAGCGGCGGGAGATCGGTATCGATGAGCAGATGATGGTGGCCCACGTTGGGCCGCTCGATGCCTTTCGGGCAGATGCCCATGTTGCGCAGGCCCATGCGCACCCAGAACTTGCCGCCCGTGATCGTTGCGCCGTCGGACGGCCAGATGATGTAGGCCTCGGCGCCGGGCGGCGAAGTCGTACGCCCGGCGGCGAACGCGATCCTCGGCGCCAGGACGGTGGCGGCCAAAGCCAACAAGGTAGCCCTTCTTCGCATCGTGTTGCTCCTCGCGTGGATGGCGGCGCGCGGCGTCGGACAGTGGAGCGTGTCTAACAGCTTAGGACGTAATCGACAGGAAGGCACATAACGATGTTCCAGGGTAACGGGCCGGCCGCGATGCGCGGATACGTATGTCCGTTTTTTGCAAGACCCGCGGGTGGATCCGGTGATCGCCGCCAGGCGCACGTGCTATCTTGAATGTGTCCCGGCCGCGCCCGTGCCTGCCGCAAGCCGGCATTGCGCTCGCCGCGACCGAACACCCGGCAATGGCTGCGCTCCGCCTTCGGCATCGGGTCCGACGGCGCACCCTAGGGGGCTCAACATGTGGCGAATACTCCTGCCCGCATGCCTGCTTGCGTCGATCTCGGTGGCATCGAGCACGTGCTCCGGCGAGGACATGCATGCTTTTCCCGCACCGCCGTCGGCGTCCGCGCGCGCCCCGTCAGCCGAACCGCGGCGCGTCGCGCTCGTGATCGGCAACGGCGCCTATCGCGATCATCCGCTCGCCAATCCCGTTCATGACGCCGATGCAATGAGCGACGCGCTGCGCGCGCTCGGCTTCGACGTCATCACGTTGCGCAACGCAACCCGGCAGCAGATGCTCGACGGGCTTGCCGCGTTCGAACGCCACGGCGCGGCCGGCGGCACCGGGCTGGTCTATTTCGCGGGCCACGGCGCCAGCGTCGGCGCAACGACATGGCTCGCGCCGGTCGATGCCGACGTCGGCGCGCCGGCCAGCCTGTCGCGAACGGGTATCGACCTGCAAACCGTGTTCGACGCGACGTCGCGGCCGCGCGGCGACCGGATTGATCTGATCATTCTGGATTCCTGTCTGATCGCGCCTCCCGGTGCCGGCCACGTGGCGGCCCCCGAGCCGCCGCCGCATACGCTCGTCGCATACGCGGCAGCGCCGGGCGCAGGTGCGGCCGACGGTACGGCGCACGGCGTCTACACGGCAGCGCTGCTGCAGACGCTCGCGGTGCCGGGGCTCGGGATCGCACAGGTCTTCGACCGTGCCGGCGCGATGGTCGAACGCGCCACCGGGCATCGGCAGACGCCGTGGATCGCGTCTTCCCTGTCCGGTGCGGCAGCGACGTTGGCGTTCACCGGGGCGCGTCGCGCTGGAATCGGCGACGCGCATGCCGGCGGCGGTACGGCGCAACGATCCGACGTGCTGGCCGACGTCGGCATCGTGGCGCTCGATAGCCGCGGCGTGATGCCGAAAGACAGCGCCGAACAGTACGAAATCACGTTCTGGGAGTCGATCAAGGACAGCAAGGAGGCGGGCGACTACGAAGCCTATCTGAAGACCTACCCGAACGGCCGCTTCGCGCAGTTGGCGCAGGCTCGTCTCGCGCGACTGCGCGCGGCCGCGCCCAAGGCGCCAGCGGCGTCCGCGCCCGCGCAGACGGCGAGCGCCGCGCCGGCCCCCGCCGCCGTTTCGGCTCCGGCTCCGGCTCCGGCACCTGCGCCGGCGCAGCCCGCGCACACGTCCGGCTCGACGCCGAAAGCGCCGCCGCCCGCTGCCGCGGCGGCCCCGTCGGCACCGCCGCAGAAAGGCGGCGCGACGGCCGCCAATGAAATCCACGATTGCCCTGCCTGCCCCGCCATGCTGGCGGTCAGTCCGGGGGCTTTCACGATGGGCAGCAATTCGGGCGATCCGTCGGAAAAGCCTGCGCATCGCGTGACGCTCGATCACGGCTTTGCGTTGGCGAAGTACGGCGTGACGGTTGCGCAGTGGAACGCATGCCGCGACGCGGGCGCCTGCCCGCGCCTGCCCAACGACAGCAACACGGCGGCGAACGCGCCGGTGCGCGACCTGAGTTGGGACGATGCGCAACTGTACGTCAAGTGGCTGTCGAAAATCAGCGGCAAGTCTTACCGGCTGCCGACCGAGGCCGAATGGGAATTCGCGGCCCGTGGCGGCACCGCGACGCGCTACTGGTGGGGCAACGAGATGCGCCCGGGCAACGCCAACTGCAAGGACTGCGGTCAGCCTTGGCATGCCGACGCACCGGACAACGTCGGCTCGTTCGCGGCCAATCCGCTCGGCTTCTACGACATGGGTGGCAGCGTATGGGAATGGGTCAGCGATTGCTGGCACAACTCGTACAGGAATGCGCCTGCCGACGGCCGCTCATGGGACGAGCCGAATTGCCAGGTCCGCGTCATCCGCGGCGGCTCGTGGCGGGATGGTGCAGGCTACATGCCCGTTTCGACACGCTTCAAGTACGACAGCAGCGTACGTTATTCGGCAAACGGGTTTCGTGTGGCGCGGGACGTGAAGTAGAACGCGCGGGCTGCCGGGCATCCGCATTCCGGCAATCGGCAACGCGCACGTCGGTGTGACGCGCGTGCGCGTGGCAGCAGGCGCACTCATGCAACGAGACTCGTCAGGTCGTCCCACACCATCACGATGTTCTGCGATCGCCAGATCGGCCCCGCATCGACGTACTCGCCGGCCAGCCGGCCGTTCAACGACGCGTAAAAGGCGATCGCGGCGTCGTTTCCCTTGACGACACTCAACGCCGCGCCCTGGTACCGCATCGTTTGCAGATGCGTTGCGAGCCGGGCGAGCAGCGTGCGGCCGATGCCGCGACGCTTGAACCCGGGATCGACGTACAGGAACTTGATCTCGCCACGGCCGCCGAAGATCGGCTCCGACGGCGCGCCGGCCGCGCCGATGCCGACGATCGTGCCGTCGGTTTCCGCCACGAGCACCAATTGGTCGCCCGCGTTCGACGCCAGCTTTTCCCGCCATGCCCTGCCGCGATGGCGCTCGTCGAGGACGGCATGCGCCTGCGCCGGCGCGAGATCGCGATAGGTATGCCGCCAGACCTTGACGTGAAAATCGGCGATCGCCTGCGCATCGTCGAGGTGGGCGATCCTGACGGATATTACGGACATGGAAGACTCTCTCGGCTGGCTTGGCACGCGCGGGCGCGGCGCACGAGCCGGATTGTCGACGATCGGGGCGACCGTGTCAGCACCCCGCGGGCATCGCGAATCAGCGCGCAACCGCTTCCGTGTTCCGGACGCTGCCCAGGAACCGCGTCAGCTCCACCGTCTGCGGCCGCTCGAAAATCTCTTCGGCCGTCCCGCTCTCCCACACCCTGCCCTGGTGCATGAACACGATCCGGTCGCTCACCGCCCGCGCGAAGTTCATCTCGTGCGTGACCATGATCAACGTCATGTCCTCGCGCGCAAGCTGCGCGACGACGCCCAGCACCTCGCCGACGAGCTCGGGATCGAGCGCGGACGTGATTTCGTCGCACAGCAGCACGCTCGGCTTCATCGCGAGCGCACGCGCGATCGCGACGCGCTGCTGCTGGCCGCCCGACAGCTGTTCCGGAAACGCGTCGAACTTGTCGCCGAGGCCGACGCGCTCGAGCATCAGTTCCGCGATCGCGCGCGCCTGCTGGCGATGCGACTTTTTCACGACCGACTGCGCGAGCATCACGTTCTGCCCGGCGCTCAGGTGCGGAAACAGGTTGTATTGCTGGAACACCATGCCGACCTTCAGCCGCAGCGCACGCAGGTCCGCGTGCCGCGCATCGACGCGTTCGCCGTCGATCGAGATCGTGCCCGCGTCGATGCTCTCGAGTCCGTTGAGCGTGCGCAGCAGCGTGCTCTTGCCCGAGCCGCTGCGGCCGATGATCGAGACGACCTGCCCGCGCTCGACGGAAAAATCGATGCCCTTGAGCACATGATGGGTGCCGAAGTTCTTTTCGAGACCACGGGTTTCAACGAGCGGCATGCCATCTCCTTTGCAACGTGCGCGCATAACGGGTAAGCGGATAACAGAGCGCGAAATAGATCAGCGCGACGAGGCCGTACACGACGAACGGCCGGAACGTCGCGTTCGAGATCGCGATGCCGACCTTCGTCAGCTCGGTGAAGCCGATGATCGACACGAGTGCCGTATCCTTCACGGCCTGCACGCCGAAGCCGACCGTCGGTGCGATCGCGATGCGCGCGGCCTGCGGCAGGATCACGTGACGCAACTGCTCGACGTAGCTCATGGCCAGGCTCGCCGACGCCTCCCACTGCCCTTTCGGCACGGCCTCGACGCAGCCGCGCCAGATCTCCGCGAGATACGCGCTGGTGAAGAACGTGAGCCCTGCGGTGGCCGCGATCCACGGCGGCACGTCGAGCCCGACGAGCGGCAGGCCGAAGAACACGATGAACAGTTGCATCAGCAACGGGGTGCCCTGGAATATCTCGATGTACAGCTTCGCGATGCCGCGCAGCAGCGTGGAGCTCGACACGCGCATCACGAGCAGCCCGAGGCCGACGACGCCGCCGGACAGGAACGACACGATCGACAGTACGATCGTCCAGCGCGCGGCCAGCAGCAGGTTCGCGAGAATCTGCCCGAACGTGAAGTCGATCATCGCGCACCTCGCACGCGACGGGAGAACAGGCGGCGCCCCATCGAGCCGAGCGTGGCACGCAGCAGCAGCGCCATCGCCAGATACGCGAGCGCGATGACGAAGTACGTCTCGAACGCGCGGAAGTTGCGCGACTGAATGTAGCCGGCCGCATAGGTCAGGTCGGCCACCGAGATCTGCGACACGACCGCCGAGCCGAGCATCGTGATCACGATCTGGCTCGACAGCGCCGGAAACACCTTGGCGAGCGCCTGCGGCAGCACGACGTGGCGCAGCATCTGCGCGCGCGACATCGCAAGCGCGGACGCCGCCTCCAGATGCCCTTTCGGGACGGCGGCGACGCCCGCGCGCACGATCTCGACCGAGTACGCGCCGAGATTGAGCGTCATCGCGAGGATCGCGGCCGTGTATTCGTCGATGTGCACGCCGAGCGCGGGCAAGCCGAAGAAGATGAAGAACAGCTGGACGACGAACGGCGTGTTGCGGATCGCCTCGACGTACGCGCCGATCAGCGGGCGCAGCCGCACGGCCGCGCGCGCGTCGGCACTGTACGCGGCCGCGCCGAGCACGCCGAGCGCCACGCCGAGCACGGTCGCGACCGCGGTGAGCGCGAGCGTGATCGCCGCGCCGCTCGCGAACACGCCGGCGTATTCGGCGAGCTCGCCGAATTGAAGCTGGTAGCTCATGACGATGGAGTAAAGTCGGGTTCGGACAACGACACCCGCCGCGCCGGCGATGCCGGCCGCGGCGATGTATCAGGCGACACTGCGATTCGTCACAGTCCGGCCGGCAACGGCTGGCCGAGCCACTTCTTCGACATCGCGCCCAGCGTGCCGTCCTGCTTCGCATGTGCGATCGTGTCGTCGATCTTCGCGAGCAGGCGCGGTTCGTTCTTGTTGACGCCGACGAAGCACGGCGAATTCTTGATCACGAACTTGACCTCGGGCCGGCGCGGCGGATTCTTCGCGAGAATCGCCGCCGCGACGATGTTGCCGGCCGCGATCAGTTGCACTTGCCCCGACAGGAACGCCTGGATCGTCGCGTTGTTGTCCTCGAAGCGCTTGATCGTCGCGTTCGGTGCGAGCTGCGACAGCGCGATCTCCTCGAGCGCGCCGCGGGTGGCGCCGACCGTCTTGCCGTTCAGGTCGGCGGGCGCGCTGACCTTCACGTCGGCCGGCCCGAACACGCCCTGGAAATACGGTGCGTACGCGCTCGAGAAGTCGATGACCTTCTCGCGCTCAGGTGTCCTGCCGAGCGACGAGATCACCATGTCGACCTTGTTGGTCGTCAGGTACGGAATCCGGTTCGCACTGTTCACGGGCACGAGCTTCAGTTTCACGCCGAGCGACTTGGCGAGGAGTTCGGCCATGTCGATGTCGTAGCCCTGCGGCTGCATGTCCGTGCCGACCGAGCCGAACGGCGGATAGTCTTCGGGCACCGCGACGCGCAGCGCGCCGTTTTTCGCGATGGTGTCGAGCGCGTCGGCATGCGCCGGCGCGGCAGCGAACAGCGCCATCACGGGGGCGGCGATCAGCGCAGCCAGCCAGGTGCGTCGGGGGAACGGTCGAGTCGTCGGGCTCACGGTGAATCTTCCTTGTCTGGTATGTCGTCGGGCAGCGCGCAACCGTTGCGCGGCCGCGGGTACTCCAGCAAAAACCGGGCCACCGGTGCGAAACGCTTGCCGTACCGGCACTCGACGGAAATTCCGGCGCACCGCATTCCCCATTTCGGTGCGTGGGCCGGCACCGGCGCCAGCGGCTGCCCTCGCAGCGCGCGCCGGCGCACCAAATTACCTAACCGGTTCATTCCGCGAAGCGGGGCCGGTGCTTGGGGCGCATGCCGGTTCCTGGGCATCGATCCGGGACGCCACGATCGGCGAATCGCAATCGGCACTGCGTCACGCGGCACGCTCCGGGGGCGCCATAAACCAGACGAATCGCCGCTCGTCGAACGTGCACCGCATCGCCGCCGCGACTGATCGAAGACGTCGACGTGACCGCATCCGGCCCCGGGGACCACGAAGACAAACGCGCTTGACGAAAGTCAAACCCGCGGAGACGACAGGTGCAAAAAATTGCGTATGCAGGATCGCCGATTGCCACCGGGAGACATTCATGAGCGCCAGCACTTCAACCTTCCAGGCGGCGCCCGCGCTCCAGCGGGTGCTGATCGCCATCGACGGTTCCACCGCATCCGATCAGGCGCTGGCGTATGCCAGGGCGTTCGTTCCACCGAATGCATCGGTACGCATCGTCAGCGTTGCGGATAGTCCGCGCACACTCGTCCCGCGCGGGTCGAGATCCGCGGCGTTTCTCGAATCGGCCCGCGACGAATTGCTGCGAGACGCATCCGACGTGCTATCGCGCGCCCGAAGCGCAATGGCGCGCGACGACATCGCGGTCGACACGGAAGTCGTCGACCTGTCCACGCACGGCGGGGATATCGCGCATGCGCTGGCCGACAGTGCGCAAGCTTGGCAGGCCGAACTCGTGATCGTCGGGGCACGCCAGCATCACGGCCTGCGCGGATGGATCGAAGGAACGGTTTCCGGCCCGCTCGGCACGCTCGTCGGCTGCCCGCTGCTCATCGTGCCGGAAGGTTTCGGGTCGGTGGCCGAGCGCCTGCCGCGGCGGATGCTGTTCGCCGTCGACGGGAGCCCGATTGCGCTTCACGCATTGCGAACGGGATTGAAATTCTCGTGGCCTGACACCGAATTTCGGGCGATATACGTGCTCGATCGCGCCACGCAGCTGGGTGATTTCGTCCCCGTCGAGACGCTGGAAAAGGCGTTGCTTGGCGAAGGCAATCACGCACTGCAAAAAGCCATGGCCCTGCTCGACGGCATCCCCGCCGGGCGCTCGCAGTCGCAGCTGATCGAAACGGATCGAACGGGCGAAGACGTGCCGCACCTGATCGTGCACGACGCGATCGAATGGAATGCGGACTTGATCGTCATGGGCACCCACGGGCGGCGCGGCGCCACGCGCTGGCTGGTCGGCAGCGTGGCCGGACGCGTTGCGCGCATCACGAAAACGCCGGTCCAGCTCGTGAGTGCGCCGCGTGCATGATGCGTCTCGGCGTCACGCATCCGCTCCGACGGCGTGGAACAGTTCCTCCTCCTGAGCGCAATGCAGGCGTACGATCGCTTCCAGCCCGTACAGCAGGCGTTGTATCGCCTGCACCTGCGTGGCGTTCCCCGCATCGCCCGGCAGGTCCGCGACCATCTGCCTGAGCGATCGAACCATCCTGAAGATCTCCCGGTGTGCGCCGCTCATCGCCGCCAGCGGGTCCTCGCCACCGAGCAGCGGGGCGAGGCGCGCGTAGACGTCCCGATCGTCGGCGCGTTCGTGCGGCAGCAGCCGTTCGTCGAGCGAGTCGATCAGGCGGACAAGCTCGCCGGCGATGGCGGCCCCGGACAGGTGCGGCAGGCGATCCGCGAGATCCCTGATCTGGTCCAGCAACGGTGACAATGCCGTGTGCTCGCGCTTGAGTTGCTCGACGTCGACATCCGCGAGCCGGGCGTCCGTCAGCC
Organism: Burkholderia sp. BCC1996; assembly: GCF_905339955.1. Lineage (NCBI taxonomy): Bacteria > Pseudomonadati > Pseudomonadota > Betaproteobacteria > Burkholderiales > Burkholderiaceae > Burkholderia > Burkholderia sp. BCC1996. Next base: position 310,275 of record NZ_CAJPHM010000007.1, on the reverse strand, counting down.
TCGGGCGAACCAGCAACACGCGCAACGCATTGACGATGACGGCGACGTCGATGACTTCCTGAATCACCGCGCCGGCAATCGGCGGCAGGAATCCGGCCGCCGCAATCATCATCGCGACGATCGACAGCGACATGCCGGTCACCACGCTCTCGAGCGCGATCCGGCGCGAGCGTCGGGCGATTCGCATCGCATCCACGAGCCGATCGAGCCGATCCACCAGCAGAACCACGTCGGCCGCTTCGGATGACGCGGCCGCGCCCCGCGCGCCCATCGCGATACCGACGTCGGCCGCCGCCAGCGCCGGCGCGTCGTTCACGCCGTCGCCGACCATGATCGTCACGCCTTCCTTGCGCGCGGCCTGGATGGCGGCGAGCTTGTCCGTCGGCGTCTGCTCGGCGCGCACGTCGGTGACGCCCAGCAACTCGCCGACGGCCTGGGCGATGTCGCGCCGATCGCCGGTCAGCATGACGAGGCGCGCGACGCCTTCGCGTTTCAACAGCCGCAGCGCCCGCGGCGTTTCCAGCCGCACCTGGTCGGCCATCTGGATCGCGCCGATCATCACACCGTCGACACCGACGAACACGGCAGCCCCGCCCTCGTTGCCGACCCGTTTCAGGAATGCGTCGCTCCACGGGGCGGCCGTCGAGCAGGCGCGGACGTACCCGAACTTGCCGATCGCGACGGCCCGGCCGTCGACCCGGCCCGTCACGCCCTCGCCCGCCGTTTCCACGACGACCGACGGCGGCGACAGCGTGATCCGGCGCTCCCGCGCGGCGACCGTCAGCGCATCCGAAATGACGTGGCCCGAAGCCTGGGCCAACGACGCGGCGAAATGCAGCACATCGTCCGTGCCGACGTCCGCGCCGCATTCGATCGCAACGATGCGGGCGCGCCCTCCCGTCAGCGTCCCGGTCTTGTCGAAGAACAGGATCGTCGCTTGCGCGAGTCGTTCCAGCGCGCCCCCGCCCTTGACCAGGATGCCGCGTTTCGAACAGCGCGACATGCCGGACACGATGGCGACCGGGACGGCGAGGATCAACGGACACGGCGTGGCCACGACGAGCACGGCGAGCGCACGTGCGACATCCCCGGCCAGCAGCCACGCGATGCCCGCGACGAGCAGCGAAGCGAGTACGAAGAACGCGGCATAGCGATCCGCGAGACGCACGGACGGGCTGCGCTCGCGCTGCGCGCGTGCGACCAGGCGGACGATACCGGCAAACGTGCTGTCACCCGCCGTCGTGCGGGCCACCATTTCGAACGGCGCGCCGGCGTTGACCACGCCGCTGCAGGCGCTTTCTCCGGAGCGTCGCCGCTGTGTGCTCGACTCGCCCGTCAACATGGATTCGTCGAGTTCCGCATCATCGGTCAAGGTGCCGTCGACCGGCACGAATTCACCGCTTCGCACGAGCAGCCTGTCACCGGGAACGAGCGTTTCCACGCCAACGGAACGCCACTCACCGTTCTCGAACCGGGTTGCCTGCCGAGGGGCACGGCCGAGCAGCGCGGTCATCTCGCGTTGCGCGCGGTCTTGCGCATACCGCTCCAGCGTCCGCCCGCTGGCCAGCATCAACGCAATGACCGCGGCGGTCAGCGTCTCGTCGAGCGCGATCGCCAGGCCAATCGCCAGCCATGCGAGCACATCGATGCCGGCTTGCCGTCTCGCCACGGCCCTGGCAACGGATACCGTCAACGCGAGCAGGACCGGCAGCGCACCGACCAGCCAGACGACGCGCGCGAACGAAGGCAGGCCGAACGCAACGCACACGCCTCCTGCGGCGAGCGTGACCGCCGCCAGAACCAGCAACACGAGATCGATCGACCAGCGGATTCGCGACATGACGATTGTTCCGATCGCCGCGCATGGCGGCGTTCGCCGCATCCGGTTCGGGTTGCGGTTGCGGACGGCGTGGCACCAGTCTAGTAAACGCCGCGGCTCGACCGTTGACATGGGTCAGCACGACGCGCCTCCCGCGACATGCCGGCACGGCGCGCGGCTTGACGTGAGTCAAGCCGTCAGCCACTTTCCTCAGCAAAATTGAATCGTGAAACCGGATGGCCCGGAGTCGATATCGTGCTGACGCTGGCGGTACTCTTTCTGCTGATTCTGCTGCTGAATCTCATGCCGGCATTCGCCCCGCCCACCTGGATGGCGATGTCGTGGGTCGGCTTCAACCTGCCGGACGGCAATCCGTTCATCTTCGCCGTCGTGGCGGCCGGCGCGGCCACGACCGGCCGCGTGATCCTGGCGACCTTCGCAAGATCGCTCGTCCGCTCCCGCTGGATACGCGAATCGGATCGCGAGAATATCGACGTCGCCACACGCTGGCTGCGAAAGCACCGAACGCTCACCGCCGGCGCGTTCTTCTTCTATGCATTGAGCCCGCTTCCGTCGAACTATCTGTTCATCGCGTACGGACTGTCCGGGTTGCCGCTCAGGATCATCGCGGCGGCCTTCTTCATCGGCCGCGCAACCACCTATGCGATCTGGGCGCATCTCGGCCGCTTCGCGTCGACCCGGCTGGACCTGGAATCCGAACTCGAAGGCACTTATCTCGGCGGATACTTCGTCGTCACGCAACTGGTGTTGCTCGGCCTCGTGTTCGTGTTGATGAAGCTCGACTGGCGCGCGCTCGTCAACGAACGTCGGGTGACGTTCCGGCGCGGCCATCGTCCGCGCGGTTCCGATTGACGTTCGCGTATGCGGCGCCCCGGGCGGGCACGTCGGCTGCCCGGTCCTGCCTGCCGGCCGCGAATGCCGCGCATGAAGTCATGCAACGCTTTCCCGCTTGCGCGGATCGACGTGCGTCATCACGTCCGGATTCGGTGTGTCCGGTGGCGAACGCGCGATCCCGGTCGCGATCGGCCGCTTCCGGAACGTCCGGCCGCCCGGCGAACGCGTGCCGTCTGACCGGCGGCGTACATGATCGATCAGCGCGCGGCCGCACCGGCTCCATCGGCTGCATCGGCAGGCGGCCACGAAACGGCCACGCGCAGTCCACCGAACGCGGGCGAACGATCCACCTGGATGTCGGCCTCGTGCGCCGCTGCGATTCGCCGCACGATCGACCAGCCGAGGCCGCTCCCGCCCGGCCGGGTTCCCGCCGGCCGAAAGAACCGTTCGCCCAGCCTGCGCAGATCGGCGTCGCCGATGCCCGGGCCGCTGTCCTCGACCCGCAGCACGGTGCGCCGGTCTCGCTGGCCAACGGAAACGGTGATGTGCGCCAGCGGCGGGCTGTAGCGGATCGCGTTGTCGACCAGATTGCGCACCATCGCCGCGAGCAAGGCTTCGTTGCCGGCGACGATGCATGGCGACGGCGCATCGAGTGCCAGCTTCTGCTGCTTCCCGATCGACTGTGGCGCGGCCTCCGCGACCACCCCTTTCGCCAGGGCCGATACATCGACCGGTGCGCGCTCCGCCAGTGCGCCCGCATCGAGACGGGAAAGCAGCAGGAGCTGGTCGACCAGACGCGCCGCGCGGTCGCACCCTTCGAGCACGCCCCGCAACGCATGGCGGCGCCGCTCGTCATGGCGCTCCGCCAATGCAACCTGCGCCTGCGCCTTGACGGCCGCGATCGGCGTGCGCAACTCGTGCGCGGCATCGGCGGTGAATCGGCGCTCCGCGTCCATCACGGCACGAATCCGCTCGAACAAGCCGTTCAGCGCATCCAGCATCGGCCGCATCTCGAGCGGCGTCCGGTCCAGCCGGATCGTGTCGAGCGCCTGCGGATTGCGCTTCGCCAGCGTTCGCCCGAAATCGCGCAGCGGTGCCGTGCCGCGACGAACCGCCCACCCGATGGCCAGCACCAGCAACGGCAACGCAGCCGCCATCGGCCAGAATGCGCTGCGCATGACGGCGCCCAGGATCGCCTTGCGTGATTCGATTCGTTCGCCCACGAATACCTGAACGTCGCCGCGCACGCCGTGCACGACGAATACCCGCCAGGCATTCCCGTCGATCACGACGGTCCAGAATCCGGAGGCCCGATCGCGCGCGGTCAGCTCGGGCGCCACCATCGGCCGCGACGGCGCGTTTTCGGAATGCAGGCCGAGCCGGCCTTCATGAAACACCTGAAAGGCAACACGGGGGCCGTATGGATGAAGGATCGGCGCGTCGATCGCATGGTCGTCGTCATCCGGCCCGCGCGCCTGTTGCGCGACGAGCAGTGCCGCCGCCTGCGCGAGGTGGCCGTCGAGCAGCCGGTCGATCTCGCGCCGCGCATCGAGCCAGGTCAGCAGCAGCGTCGACAGCCAGACAGCCAGGACCACGGCCGGCACGAGCGTCAGCAGCCGGCCGTGCAGCGAGCGAGCTGGCAACAAGGCTTTCATGCAGCGTCCCGCATGAGCACGTAACCCACGCCGCGAACCGTCCGGATCAGCTCGCTGCCGAGCTTCGCACGCAGGCGATGGATGTGCACCTCGACGGCGTTGCTTTCCACCTCCTGCCCCCAGCTGTACAGATACTGCTCGATCTGCTCGCGCGACAGGACCCGGCCTGCATTCAGCATCAGGATGTGCAGCAGGTCGAACTCGCGCGTGGACAGCGCAACGGCCACGCCGGCGCGGCGGGCGGTTCGCGACGCGGGCTCCAGCTCGACGTCCCGCGCATGGAGCCGCTCCGCCGGCCGGCCGTGGGCGCGCCGGACCAGCGCTCTCAGGCGCGCGCCGAGTTCGTACAGGTCGACGGGCTTGACCACGTAGTCGTCGGCGCCCCCGTCGAGTGCCCTGATGCGGTCGGGCACGGCATCGCGCGCGGTCAGGATCAGGACCGGCAAAGCTATGCCGTCGCGACGAATGCGCTGCAGGACGTCCATGCCGTCCACGAGCGGCAACCCGAGATCGAGGACCGCCGCGGCATGCGCATGCGCGCGCAGTTCGCGCTGGGCCGCGTCGCCGTCGCGTACCCAGTCGACCCGGAACCCTTGCTGGCGCAATCCGGCACGGATCCCGTCGCCGAGCAGGACATCGTCTTCCACGAGCAGGATGCGCACGATCGAGCACTCCGCCTGCGGCCGTCAATCGTCGTCCCGGCCCGCCCCGTATCCGGGGCGGCCGGCGTCCGTCGCGACGGGCCGGTCGGTTTGCACGGGCTGCGGCGCCGCGTGCCATTGCGTCCACCACCAGCCGAGCACCGCCGCCGTCATGACGACGGCAATCCCCCACCCGGCACGCCGGATGCCGTCGATCGGCGCGCCGCGCTTGTAGCCCGTCACCATCGCCCGGGCCAGATTCTCCCGATGCACGACGCTGCTGACGAGTACGGCAGCGACGTGTACCGCAACGAGCGCGAGCATCGCGTTCGCCGCGCCTTCATGAAGATCGCCGAACGATGCGCCGCTGCCGGTGTAGGCCGCCCAGCCGGCGACTCCGGTGACGACCGTCATCGCCAGCATGGCGACGATCGCGACCGCGCCGGCCGGATTGTGGCCGACATGGTGTTCCGGCCGGCCTTTCGCCAGGCTCAGCGCGTAGCGGAAAACGGCGGCCGGCGAACGCACGAACGACGAGAACCGCGCATGACGCGTGCCGGCCACGCCCCACACGACGCGAAACGCGACGAGCGCCAGCATCGTGTACCCGAACGCGACGTGCATCAGCCGCCACCGCTCGCTCTCGGCGGTCAGCCACGCACCGGCAAAGGAGACGGCCGTCAGCCAGTGGAATACGCGCAGCGGAGCGTCCCAGACCAGTATCCGCGCGGGACGCGAGCGCTCCGGTTCATCGTGTGCCGGGGATGCGGACGAATCGTTCATCGAAATTTCCTTTGTCTGCCTGCGTATGACATGCGGCGCAATTCGACGGCCGCTTCACGGCGGGGCTGCGCCACACGGACGCGGGAACCTCGTCGTGCGTGGCGGCGAACCATGCCGACCGGGTAATCCGGTCTTCCGGCGGACGGCGAGCCGCGGCGCCCGTCGCCGCGTGTGCCGTCAGCCAGGTTTCCAGTTGCCCGATGGTCGCCGGGTCCAGCGTCGCATCGGTGCCGAAGTGGCGATCGAGACCGTTCACGATGCGGCGCCACGACTCGGCGGGCAGCGCCCCGGGCGGATAGGCGACATGGCAGGTCGCGCACTCCTGCTGGTACCTGGGCAGCAACGGAGTCGCGACGCTCCGCATCTCGTCTTCCGCCAGTGCCGCGCGCGGCAGCAGCGACATCATCAGCATCGCGAGCAGGCTTGCCCGCACATGTCGCAGCGGGGCGATCCTGCCCGTTAAAGTGGTCGAGTCGACGTGGTTCATGATCGTTCGCCGTCAGGGTTTCAGGCTCATGAGCCAGCTCAGGACATCTGCCTTCTCGGCTGCCGAGCATTCGCGCCCGACGACGTCCTTGCAGTTTCTGCGGAACCATTTTTCGGTCCGCGCCTCGTCCGTGAACCGCGCGGGATTGAACGCGGGCGCGAGCGGCTCGATGGTCTTGCCGGTGACGACGTGCCGGCCCGGGCCGGTCGGCGTGCTTCCGTGACAAGTCGCGCAACTCCAGTCGCGCCCATGCCGGGACGTGAAGAACTGCTGTCCCCGCGATGGCGCGGCGCTCGTGCCGGCCTGCGCCGCATAGCCGCCCAGCAGCCGGGCAGGCGTTTCGGCATGGGCGCAAGCCACGACGGCGAACAGCATCGATACGGCAAGGCGCGGGTGACACAGCGTGCGAACGCAACGGGATATCCGCATCGTGATTCTCCTGGGCGATGCGTTCATGTTCGGGCCGGCTCCTTACCGCATTCTTAAGGTTCGGACGTGCGGCCACCGGCGTGCCATTGCATCAGCGCGACGACACGTGAAGTGACCATGAATCGACCGTGGAGACATCGTGCACGCGTCCCGTCGCGCTCGCGATCAGGATCCCGCCGCCGGCTCGTTCACGCTTGACTCAAATCAAGCCTGTCGGGAAAGCAGGATGCATCGGACCGGTGAATCGGGCGCCCGTCGGCGCGCGGCACGGACTCAGTACAGTAAGAACGCCGCCCGTTCGCGCGCGAACGCGGCATTTTGCGCGTCGACGACACGTTCGATCTCGTCGAGCGAGCGCCCCGCCTCCAGCATGTCCGCCACCTCGCGCGAGCCGATCGATGCACGGATCGCATCGATCCGGAACTGCGCCGGATAACGCCGGTGCAGCGCCAGCGCGAGTGCCAACCCGATCTCGCCTGGCCGCGTCGCGCCGGGCACCCGTTCGATGCGGACGCCCTCGCACATCCTGCCGCGATACGGCCCCTCCGCCGGCACGAAGCGAACCGGCGAGAACGTCACGTCCAGCCGCATCGCGCGAAGATCGTCGGCGAGGATGCGCCCGTCGATCCACGGCGCGCCGACCACGCCGAACGGTGTCGCGGTGCCGCGCCCGACACTGACCGCCGCCCCTTCGATGAGCCCCGTCTCCGGGTAGAGCGACAGCGCGGCGCCATCGCGCAGGTTCGGCGATGGCGGCACCTGGCCGAGCCCGGTGTCGCCGAAGCGCATCGCGCGCACGTAATGCGCCATCGGCACCACGGTCAGCGCCGCGCCGACATGCAGGCGGTCGTTGAACAGCCGCGCGAGCTCGCCGAGCGTCATGCCGGGCTGGAGCGGCAACGGGTAATAACCGGTAAACGTGGCCGGCCCGGCATCGGCCACGGGGCCGCCGAACGCATCGCCGCCCAGCGGGTCCGGACGGTCGAGCACCAGCACCGGGCGCTGCGCGGCGGCGCCGGCTTCGAGCGCGTAACCGAGCGTGGCCAGGTAGGTGAAGAAGCGTACGCCGGCGTCCTGCAGGTCGAGCACCAGCACGTCGACGTCGGCGAGTAGCGCGGGCGCGATCCGGCGTCGATCGCCGTAGAGACTGTGAACGACCACACCGGTCGCGGTGTCGAGCGTGTCGCCGAACGTCTCGTCGACGTCGGTGCCGAGCCCGTGCTCGGGTGCGAACAGCGCGACGAGCCGCGCGCCCGGCGCCTGTGCGAGCAGGTCGGCCGTGCGCCGGCCGAACCGGTCGAAGCCGCTGCGGTTCGTGACGAGCGCGATGCGCTTGCCCGCGACGGCCGCGAAGCCGTTCGCCGCGAGCACGTCGATGCCGGCCAGTACCGGCCCGCGCGATACCGGCAACCGGGCGGCCTGCGCGACGGCCGCCGCCATCGCGGGCACGCGCGTCGCGATCCCCGCCGGCGTCACGGGAGCGGCTTCGCTCGATACGATGCCGAGCACGAGCGAGCGCAATGGCAGCGCCGTGCCGGTTTCGTCGGGATACAGCCGGCTCGTGAGCACGACCGCGAAGCGGCGCGTCACGGGATCGATCCACAGCGCCGTGCCCGTGTAGCCGAGGTGTTGCAGCGCGCCGACCGGCGGCAACCGGTAGCGGTTCGCGACGAGCGGCGGCGCGACCGCCCAGCCGGGCGTGTGCAGGTCGCCTTCGGCGTCGAGCGTGGCCGCTGTCTCGAGCGTGGCGACGCTGCGGCGCGCCAGCACGCGCGCCGGGCCGAGCGCACCACCGTTCAGCAGCATGCGCGCGAAGCGCGCCAGATCGTCCGCACTCGCGAACAGGCCCGCATTGCCGGCCACGCCGCCCATCGCGGCCGCGACGGGATCGTGCACGCTCCCGCGGAGCGGATGGCCATCGCGCACGGCGGTGGGCGCCACGCGCGCGAGCAGCGGTGCTGGCGGCCGGAACGCGGTGCTCGCCATCCCGAGCGGCGCGAACACGTGTGCGGCGCACCACGCGTCGAGCGGCCGGTGCGACACGCGCTCGACGATCTCGCCGAGTGTCACGTAGTTGACGTCGCTGTAGCGCACCCGTGTGCCGGCCGGCGCACCGGGCGTCATCGCGACGATGTCGGCCAGCACGGCGGCACGGCTGCGCAGCGCGCGGGACGACGACACGCCGGCCGGCAGCCCCGACACGTGCGCGAGCAACTGGCGGATCGTGATGCCGGCCTTGCCGTGCGCACCGAACGCGGGCCAGTAGCGCGCGGCCGGCGCGTCGAGGCTCAGCATGCCGCGCTCCGCGAGCTGCATGACCGCAACCGCCGTCGCCACCGGCTTGGTCAGCGACGCGAGATCGAAGACGGTATCGGCCGTCATCGCCTCGGCGTGCTCGCCCGCCACGCGCAGGCCGCGCGCGACGCGTACCCGCACGCCGTCCGCATCGCCCGTCACGACCACCGCGCCGGCAAGATGGCCGTCGGCGATCTCGGCGGCGATCGCCTCGTCGATCGAGACGGCCTGCCGCTGTGTTGCGGGCATCCCGGATTCCGCGCTTGCACCGGCCGGCGCAAGCGCGAACAGCAGCGCGCCGGTCAGCGCGGCAGCGCAGCGGGATCGTAGCGATCGAGCCTGTTCCACTGCATTCATTCCTTCGTGCCGGCCGCATCGGCGGAGTCGAGCCGCGCTCGGAGAACCGCCGCGCCGATGGCGCGAGCGCCGCGCATCGCCGCCTCGCCGGTCCTGATCGAAAGCGCGACTGGCGTGCCGGTTATTGCGGCGATGCGGAACAATCCGCACACAGACGCATAGCGCCTTGCCGTTCGGGGTCGTGCCAGTAGAAGCGCACATCGACGGCGCCGCGCGCCGGTACGACGACGTGCCGGACTTCCTGGACGGCCCTGTCGTGCGCGGACACGGTATATCGCCCCGGCGGCACGCGCGCGAACAGGAACGGCCCGTTCGTGTGCGCGTCGAGAAGCGTCGCCTTGCCGGACGACAGCGTGACGTCGACATCGGAAAGATAATGGCCCCGCTTCGACGCGAACGTGATCCGCAGGTTGTAGCGAGGCGCGACATCGCGAAACGCGGTGACCTCGTCCTGGCCGATTCCGCCGGTGATATAAGCGACACCGTTGCGCATGATCGGCTCGGTCGACGTTTCAGCCAGCGCGTTCGCACCGATATTCAGCAGGCAGGTTGCGAGCAGCAGCATCTTCACGGTTCCGGTCCACATCTTCACTCTCCTGATCGAGCACGCATGGCTGCAATGCCGCCCGTCCGGTCGCGGAACGTGTCGCGTGCGGTGACGTCGCTCGTTCGAGTCGACGACGCTGTCAGCGTCGCGCGGAACGCCGATTTCCCGTTGACTCAAGTCAAGTGCGCGCCTGTGGAAGCCGGACGAAGCCGGCATGCGCACGCCCCCACCGTTTCGCCTGCGCGATCGCGATGCGGATCGCGCTGCCCTCGGCACGCCCCTGCCGCAGCAGCGCGTTGGCAATCCCGATCGCCTTGCCGCGAACCGGCAGCGGCAGATTCCGCATCGAAGGCGGATAACGTTCGTCATTCCACGGCATGATAGATTCGCGTCCTGCGCGCCATGCGCCATGCGCCTTTACGCGTTCGCGCCGCTCCGCACGTGCCGCTCAGCGCGGCAACGCGGCAGGATCGTAGCGATTGCGCGGATTCCACAGCATCCAGCCGTCGGTGCCCTCCGCGTCGGCCGCGTCGACCTGCGCGCGAATCTCGTCGGCATCGAACGGCCGGCGATCGAACGCATAGTCGCGAAACGCCTGGAGCCACGGCCGAAACCGGACACCGTCCAGTCCGGTCCGGCGCTTCGCCTCGGCCAGCGACCGCGACACGATCTCGCCCGGATGCTCGGTCGGCTTGCGGCAACCGGGCAGGCCCCACGTGAAGCCGGACGGATACAGCATCGGCGACACATAGTCGACGACCGGTCCGAGCGCGTCGAGCCGCTGCCCGATCGCGGTGTCGTCTGCATTCCAGCAGACGTACCCGAAGATGTCGGCCGACATGTACAGGTTGTACGGCCGCAGCCGTTCGCGCGCGCCGGTCAGGAATCCGGTGATCGCCGCGACCCGGTTGGCCTCGGTATTGGGCTCGCCGAACCGGAGGCCGTTGGCGTCGGGAAAACGCAGGTAGTCGAACTGGATTTCGTCGAAACCCATGCGGGCAGCCTCTTCGGCGACATCGTAATTGTGTTGCCAGGCCGCGCGCGACGTCGGGTCGATCCAGCGCTGATGCTCGCGGTCCTGCCAGATGTCGCCGGCCGCGTCGCGCACGGCCCACTCGGGATGAGCGCGCGCCAGCGCGTCGTCCTTGAACACGACGATGCGGCCAATCACGTAAAGACCGCGCGCGTGGAACGTCCGCAGCAGGTCCGGCAGATCGGGCGGATGCACGACGGCGACGGCGGCATGGTTCGCGGCACCCGAGATTTCACGCGCCAGGCTGCGATACGGCGTCACGCCGCTGTCGCCCTTCACGTCGATGACGAGCGCGTTGATCGCCGTCTTGTCCTGGAGGGACAGCGCCGCCTCGCGCAGCGTGCGATCGGCGACGCCATAGGCGGACAGATAGACCGCCTTCGGACGCACGGGCGTCATCCGGATCGTCTGCGCGACCCCGGCCGGCGCGAGCGTGACTTCGGTTCGCGCGTAGCCCGGCGCACGCACGCTCAGGCGCGTGCCCGCCGCGTCGATCTCCAGTGAAAACGCGCCGTCGCGATCCGCGGTCCGGTTCACGCCCGACGCATGCCCGATCGCGCCGGCGAGCGGGTGCCCGTTCGTGGCGTCGACGACGGTGATCGTGACGGGCGCCGCCCGGGCAGCGAAGCCGGCGAGCGACACGAGAAGACAGATGATCAGGCGTTTCATCACGGCTGACTCCCGGCGGTTCTCAGCAATCCGTTCATGCATCGTGTGTCGCAGTCGTCCGTCATCAGATAGCGCGGCAGTGCCATTGCCGGGTCGGTGGCACGAACGGGGCGCGCGTCGAGCGTGAATGCCGCGACGTAGCCTTCGCGTGCGGCCAACTGGTCGGTCTGTTCATCATGGACGCCGAACGGCCAGGCCAGCAGCCTGACCGGCTCACCGGTTTCGGCCTCGAGCCGTTCGCGGGACCGGCCCAGCTGGAACGACACGAAGCGCCGGTAGTCGTCCGGCGTGAGCCGGGCGCGCTCGGTGCGGAAATTCGGATGCCAGTATGTATGGGACTCGATGTCGAACCCGCCGGCCCGCCCGAGCGTGCGCAGCTGGTCCCAGGTCATCGCATAGCCGGCGTTGGAGATGGCGGATGGATAGATGAACAGCGTGACCGGCATCGGATGGGCGGCCAGCAACGGGCGCAGCACGTCGTAGACGGAGCGATGACCGTCGTCGACGGTGATCGCGACCGCCCGCGCCGGCACGGCATCGGCCTGGCCGTCGTGCCAGCGCACGACGTCGGCGAGCGGCACGATGCGGTAGCCGTTCGCCTCGATCGCCTGCAGCTGGTGCCGGAAGGTTTCGGTACGCACCGTCATCGAATCCAGGCGCGCGGTGGCGAACCGGTGATAGACCAGGATCAGCACACGCTGCGGGGGCGAATCGACGGTCGCGACGTCGGCGGACGAAACCGGCGACGCGGCCGACAGCAGGAGCAGGCTGGCGATCAAGGCGGTCAGGCGAACGGCCATGGCGGACCTCGTGGAATGGCTGCCCCATTTTTCGCGATGGCGGCGCGCAATCCGCTGAGCCAGATCAACGATCGATCGCGCGTCGATGCGATCGTGCATGCGTCGGGCCGCCTGGACGTCAGCTTGCCTGCGCAACCAGTTCGGCATGAATCCGCTCGACGTCGTCGCGCGTGCAGAGCGCCGTGCCCGGATGCTCGACCGAGGCGGCGGATGCCGCCAGCGCATAGCGGCACGCATCGTCGAACGGCACGCCGCGCGCCAGCGCCCAGACCATGCCGCCGACGAAACTGTCGCCGGCGCCGACCGTGCTGCATACCGCTGCCGGCCTGCCGGGCAGGCGCAGCGCGCGATCGCGCGTGACGACCCAGGCGCCGCGCGCACCGAGCGTCAACGCAACGATGTCGGCCTGCCCGCGCGCCACGAGTTCGCTCGCCTTGCGGCCGGCCGCCGTGTCGTCGAGCGGTTCGCCGGCCAGCGCACTCAGTTCGCCGAGGCTGGGCTTCACGAGATGAACGCCGGCCTCGAGGGCCGCTTGCAGCGCCCGGCCCGCCGCATCGACGACCACCCGGCTTCCTCTTGCCCTGGCCGTGCGCGCGAGCGTCGCATACAGGTCGTCGGGCGCGCCGGGCGGCAGGCTCCCGCTCAGCACGAGATAGCGCGGCGCCGGCTGCATGGCGTCGATGCGGGCCGCGCAGTCGCGCCACTCGGCCTGCGTGACCAGCGGCCCCGGCATCACGAACCGGTATTCGCGCCCGGTCGCGGTCTCGCTCACGCAGACGTTCTCGCGCGTCTCGCCGGCGATCCGGACGCGCACCGCCGGCAGGCGCTCGGCTTCGAGCAGCAGCGTCAACACGTCGCCGGTCGGCCCGCCGGCCAGGTACAGCGCGACGCAGTCGCCCCCGAGCCGGTGAATGGTTCGGGCGACGTTGATCCCGCCGCCGCCGGGGTCGCGCCGTGGCCGTGTACAGCGCAGCTTGTGGGTATCGACGATGTGCTCGACCGAGGTCGAGACATCGACGGCAGGATTCAACGTGACGGTAACGATATCGGTCATGGTGCGTCGCTCGCAGTCGATGGCAGGCGCGCCGGGTGGCCGCGTGGCGATTCGCGGCCACCGCGGCGTGCCGGCCGTGGCTCCACGTTACGTTCGACGCCGGCCGCGGCGTTGACCGCCATCAAGCGGTGCCGCGAAAGCGCCCGGTTGCGTTCGATCAACGACACGTTCGGGCAGGCGCCTACATTGAGTCATTCGTCGTCGCCGAGCCCCGCCATGGACGAGCAGCCGCTTTGCAGCACCGTGTTCGCCGAGCGCTATGCGCAGCCCGGCGACACGTCTCGCGCGGCCGTCTTCCATCGCGTCGCCCGTGCGCTGTCGCTCGCCGAGCCGGCCGAGCGCCGTGCGCAGGCGGAGCGCACGTTCTTCTTGAACCTGCAGCGCGGTGCGATCGGCGCGGGCCGCATTCTCGCGAATGCCGGCGCGGACCACGGCGGAACGATGGTCAACTGCTTCGTCCATCCGCTCGCGATTCCGGCCGACGCCCCCGTGCACGCCCTCGACACGGCGCTCGCGCATGCGCTCGACGACGCCCGGGTCACGCTGCTGATGGGCGGCGGAATCGGCTACGACTTCTCGCCGGTGCCGCCCGCCGACGCGTACGAACGGCGCCTGTCGTCCGGACGCGGCGCGTGCGCGGCGCTCGACCGCTTCGATGCGATGTGCCGGGCGCTGCCGTTCACCGGCCCGCGCCGCGGCGCGCAAATGGGCGTGCTGCGCTGCGATCATCCGGATCTCGTCGCGTTCGTCGCGGCCAAGCGCGGACGCACGCGCTGGCCGACGTTCAACCTGTCGGTCGGCGTCACGAACGCATTCATGGAGGCGGTCCGGCACGACCTGCCGTGGGCGCTCTTCCACCACGCGCCACCCGCCTGCACGTCCGGCGCGTCGCCCCGGCTGCCCGACGGACGCTACCTTTACACAACGGTGCCGGCCCGCACGCTCTGGCACGCGATCGTCACTGCCGCGCGCGACAGCGCCGAACCGGGGCTGCTGTTTCTCGACACGATCCGCGCCGCGAATCCGCTGCGCGAGCACGAGCGGATCGACGCGACGAACCCGTGCGGCGAGCAGCCGCTGCCGCCCTACGGCAGCTGCGTGCTCGGACCGATCGACCTGTCGCGGTTCGTTCTGCACCCGTTCGGTGTCGACGGCGAGCCGCGCTTCGATTTCGCGACGTTCGCCGACGCGGTGCGCATCCAGGTCCGCATGCTCGACAACGTGCTCGATCTGACCGCGTGGCCGCTCGCCGCGCACGAGCACGAAGCGCGCCGCACGCGCCGCATCGGGGTCGGCGTGACCGGGCTGGGCGACGCGCTGACGATGTTGAGGCTGCGCTACGACCGCGCGGAAGCACGCGCGCTTGCACGCAGGATCGCGCTCGCGATGCGCGAGCATGCGTTCGCCGCGTCGGCCGCGCTTGCCGCCGAGCGCGGCGTCTTTCCGGCCTACGACCCGGCCGCCTATCTGAGCGGCCCCGCGTATCGAACGCTGTTGCCGCTGAAGGTGCATCACGCGATCGCGCGGCACGGGCTGCGCAACAGCCACCTGCTGTCGTTCGCGCCGGCCGGCAGCGTGAGCCTCGCGTTCTGCGACAACTGTTCGAACGGAATCGAGCCGGCCGTCGGCTGGACGCAGCGCCGCATGGTCCGCACCGCGGACGGGCGGGTCCGGCCGTTTCGTGCGGAGAATCACGCTTACCGGCTGTTTCGCGCACTGCATGGCGACAACGTCAGGCTGCCGGGCTATTTCGTCACGGCGGCGGATATCGCGCCGGCCGATCACGTCGCGATGCTCGCGGCGCTGCAGCCGTGCGTCGACGCCGGTATCTCCAAGACGGTGACGATGCCCGGCCAGTGTTCGCTCGCGGCGGTCGACGCGCTGTTCTTCCAGGCGTGGCGCGAAGGGCTCAAGGGCATCACGATTTTCCGGCCCGATCCGCGGCTCGCGTCGGTCGTGACCGATGACGCGTCGCACGCGCGGCGCGGCGGCCCGGTCTGCATCGGCTGTTGAGCGATGTGATGGCCTGTGGCAGGCGTCCGGCGCGATCGCGGCGGTCGTGTCTTCAGGCGGAGACGCCCGTGGTCGTTTCCGCGCCGGCTTCCGCCGGCCGGGGCGGCTCGCCGTCATCGCCCGGCGGCATGATGAGCGCCACCAGCATGTCGTGATCGATCGATTCGTGCTGCAGCAAGCTGCGCGCGATCCGTTCGAGCGCGTCGCGGTGCGCGCCGAGCGTCGCCGTGACGCGCGCATGCGCGTCCTCGAGCAGCCCACGCACCTCTTCATCGATCAGTTGTGCCGTGTGCTCGCTGCAGCGGCCGTCGCCCGGCGTCCACACGCCCGGCGCCCCGCCCTGGCGTGCGCCATCGTCGAGTGTCGCCAGGCCGATCTTCTCGCTCATCCCGTACTGCATCACCATATGACGCGCCAGCGCGGTCGCGCGGTCGAGATCGTTCTGCGCGCCGGTCGACACGTCGCCGAACGCGATTTCCTCGGCCACGCGTCCGCCGAGCAACACGTCGAGCCGGTCGAGCAACTCGCTCCTGCGCAGCACGTAGCGATCCTCGGTCGGCACCTGCTGCGTATAACCGAGCGCCGCGATCCCGCGCGGGATGATCGACACCTTCTTCACCGGATCGCAGTGCGCGCGGCTTTGCGCGACGAGCGCATGCCCCGATTCGTGGTACGCGATGGTCAGCTTTTCCTGTTCGTTCATCACGCGGCTCTTGCGCTCCATGCCCGTCATCGCGCGATCGATGGCTTCGTCGAAATCAGCCATCCCGATCGCGGGCTTGCCCAGTTCCGCCGCATGCAGCGCCGCTTCGTTGACGACGTTCGCGAGATCGGCGCCGACGAAGCCCGGCGTGCGCTGCGCCAGTTCGGCCAGGTCGACTTCCGGCGCGAGCTTCACGCGCTTCGTATGCACGGCCAGGATCTGCTTGCGTCCGGTCAGGTCCGGCCGGTCGATCGCGATGTGCCGGTCGAAGCGCCCGGGGCGCAGCAGCGCGGGATCGAGGATCTCCGGCCGGTTGGTCGCGGCCATGATGATGACGCCGGAATTGGCCTGAAAGCCGTCCATCTCGACGAGCAGCTGGTTCAGCGTCTGCTCGCGCTCGTCGTTGCCCGACATCAGGCCGACGCCGCGCGCCTTGCCGAGCGCGTCGAGCTCGTCGATGAACACGATGCACGGCGCGCTCTGCTGGGCCTGCTCGAACAGATCGCGCACGCGCGCCGCGCCGACGCCGACGAACATCTCGACGAACGCCGAGCCGCTGATCGTGAAGAACGGCACCGCTGCCTCGCCGGCGACCGCGCGGGCGAGCAGCGTCTTGCCGGTGCCGGGCGCGCCGACGATCAGCACGCCCTTCGGGATCTTGCCGCCGAGCCGCTGGTAGCGTTCGGGGCTGCGCAGGAACGCGACGATCTGCTGCAGCTCGGCCTTCGCCTCGTCGATGCCCGCGATGTCGTCGAACGTGATGCCGGTTTCCTTCTGCATGTAGACGCGGGCGCGGCTTTTGCCCATGCCGCTCAGATCCCGCATCCCGCCCGGCCTTCGCATCATGAAATTCCAGATCAGGACGAAGCCGATCAACGGGAAGATCCAGGTCGCCAGCGTCCCGATCCAGCCCGTATCCGTCGCGCCGCGGTAGCGAATCCCGGCAGTCGTCAGCGCGGCGACCAGCCCTTCGTCGCTCACCCGGTTCGTCGTGAAGCGCCACGGCGCGCCGGCCTCCTTCACGCCGGCCGCGTCGGACGCGGGCAGCGCGGCGCCGGCTTGCGGCATGCGCAGCGTGCCCAAGATCGTCGCCGGGCCGATCTCGAGATCGTCGACGAGCCGTGCGTCCACCAGGCGGTGAAAATCGCTGTAGGAAATCGACGTCGACGCCGGCTGGCGCGCCAGCAGTTGAACCGCGACCAGCACGGCGAACGCGACCGGAATCAGCAACCCGGAGTAGTCGAATGATTTTTTCACGGGGTCGAACCTCTCCGGCAGGCCAGCATCCGCTCACGCATCGTCGCGCTTCCAGTGCGCACGCAGCACGTCCTCGCCGTCGCGACGGTCGAGACGACCCTTCGTATGCGGCTGCATGTGCCTGTCGCGGCGCAGATGGTTTCGCCGGGGCCGGAATGCGGACGGTTCATCGCGGCTTCTCCTGGTAACGGACCATGCAGGCAAGCCGGTCAGGCGACGGTCAATTGGTCGACGACCTGCCGAACGCCCCTCACCGACCCGGCCGCGCCGCACGCGGCGCGCCTTTCGGCCAGCGACGCGACCGTGCCCGTCAGCGTGACGATGCCGTCGGTTGCATCGATCGAGATTCCCGCGGTTTCGCGCTGCGCGCGGCGCGCAAGCGCCTCGGCGATCCGGGCGCCGACGTCGGGCACCGTATGGTCGGCACGCACCCGGATGCGGTTGGCCACGCCGACGACGCCGATCATCCGGCTCACCATCGCTTCCGCCGCGCGGCTCTGATACGCATGATCGACTTCGCCGTCGAGCGTCACGCAGCCGTGATCGACCTCGACGCTGATCTTGTGATCGCGCAACGCCTCCTGCCAGCCGAGCGCGAACGTGATCGCGATCGCCAGTTCCTGGTCCGCGCACGCGTTCTCCGGCGGGGTGACGTTCAGTTCGAGCACCAGCGCGCGCGCGTCGGCGACGTGCAGTGCCGTCTTCTGCGCCTCGAGCTTCTGCGCCCAGCTGTCGACCGTGC
Source organism: Burkholderia sp. BCC1996 (assembly GCF_905339955.1). Classification (NCBI taxonomy): domain Bacteria; kingdom Pseudomonadati; phylum Pseudomonadota; class Betaproteobacteria; order Burkholderiales; family Burkholderiaceae; genus Burkholderia; species Burkholderia sp. BCC1996. The sequence continues at coordinate 292,136 of NZ_CAJPHM010000007.1, read as the reverse complement.
CGCGCAACGTCACGATCCGGTCGTGAACCTCGACGTCGATCCGGCGCGCCTCGATCGCCGGATTCCAGAACAACGCCTGCTCGACATCCTGCTTGAGTACTGCATCGGACTTCATGTCGGTCTCCCGTCGGCCCGTGCCGGCCGCATGCCTGCGAGCGAATGCGTGCCGCACCGTGTTCAGCATCGCGCACGGCCGCGCCGGCGGCTTGACGAGGATCAATCAACCGCGGGCTCGCGACGGACGTTGCCGCACCGGGCGTGCCGCCCGTGACAGGCATTGCGCGGCCCGGTCCGGCTCGCCGTCGCGAAAGCGTCCGACGCATGCTCCGGCACGCGCGTCAAGCGAGCGGCCCCTCGAAACGCATCCCCGCCCGAGTGACACAGATCAAGGGGAAACCCGGTAATCGTCGGATATAAGTGAATCCGAAGCGGCGACGCCCCGCGGGCGGCGCCATCCCGAATTCCCGCATTTCCGTATTCGACGAGGCATTCCATGCGCGCTGCCGCGCCTCCCGTTCGCTGTCATCCTGCCGTCGTGCGGCGCATGCGTGCCATTGCGCTGGCGGCAGGCATGGGGCTGCTGTCGGGCTGCCTGTCGCTTGCGCCACCGGACGAGCGTCCCGCCGCACCGATTCCCGCGTCCTTTCCGGAGCCGTCCGCCGACGCGACACCCGCGGCGCCCGTGCCCGACTGGCAGGCTTACTTCGTCGACCCGCGCCTGCGCGCACTGATCGGCCAGGCGCTCGCCGACAACCGGGATCTGCGCGCGGCGGTCGCACGCGTCGAGCAGGCTCGCGCGGTGTACGGCATCCGCGGCGCGGATCAATGGCCGACGATCGGTGCGGGCGCGGCCTACGCGCGGTTTCGCACGCCGGGCGGCTTTCTCACTCCGGTGCCCGTCATCGGGCAGGTCTATCAAGTCCAGCTGGCCGAGACGCAATGGGAGATCGATTTCTGGGGCCGCGTGCGCAACCTGAAGGAAGCAGCGCTTCAGCGCTACCTCGCGAGCGACGCAGCCAGGCAGGCGGTGACGCTGAGCGTCGTCACCGGTGTCGCGGACGCGTATCTGACCCTGTGCGAGATCGACGAACGCATCGCGCTGACCCGCGCGACGATCGACACCCGCCGCGAATCGCTGCGGATTTTCCGGCTTCGTCACGCGGCCGGCGCGATCTCGCGCCTCGATCTCACGCAATCGGAGATCCTGCTGCAGCAGGCGGAATCGCTCGGCGTGCAGTTGCAGCAGGCCCGCGCGACGGCAGCCGATGCGCTGGCGTTGCTCGTCGGTGCGCCGCCGGCGCTGGGCGCCACGCCGCTCGCGCTCGACGACGGCGCGGTGCTGCCGTCGCTAACCCCCGGCCTGCCTTCGTCGCTGCTGACCCGGCGCCCGGACGTGATTGCGGCGGAGCGCGAACTGCAGGCGAGCCGCGCGAACATCGGCGCGGCGCGCGCGGCATTCTTTCCGCGCATCGCGTTGACGAGTGCGATCGGTTCGGGAAGCAGCGCGCTGCACGACCTGCTGTCGTCGGGGGCCGGCGTGTGGTCGGTGATTCCCAACGTCACGCTGCCGCTCGTCGACGGCGGCCGCAACCGGTCGAATCTCGCACTGGCGCGCGCGCAACGCGAAGAAGCGCTCGCCCGCTACGAGCAGACGCTGCAGCGTGCGTTCCGCGACGTGTCGGATGCGCTCGCCGCGCGCCATTGGCTCGCCGACCAGGTCGCCATCGAGCGCGCCACGCAGGCGTCGCAGGCCGGGCGGGCGCGCCTCGCGAAGCTGCGCTACGACAGCGGGGCAACCCGCTTCCTCGAGGTGCTCGATGCGCAGCGGGACCTGATGAACGCCGAGCAGCAGCTGGTCACGACCCGTCGTGCGCTGCTGTCGAGCCGCGTCGCGCTGTACGGCGCGCTCGGCGGCGGCGTGATCGACACCGGCAAGACTGCCGCGGCAACGGCGCCCCTTTCGACAGACTCGGACAACACACCATGAAAACCATCCCGCGCCCTCTTCTGATCGGTGCCGGTGCGGCCGTGCTTGCGATCGGCCTCGCGTATTACGGGTGGACGCGCTGGCACGACGGCCAGGCGGATGCGGGGCTCGTCAGCGGCAACGGCCGCATCGAGGCGACCGAAATCGACGTCGCGACCAAGCTGCCGGGGCGCGTCACCGCGATGCTCGTCGACGAAGGCGACTTCGTGACGGCCGGCCAGCCGCTCGCACGCATGGACGTCGTCGTCCTGCAGGCGCAGCTCGACGAGGCACGGGCGCGCGAGCAGCAGGCGGTGAACACTGCGGCGAGCATCGACGCGCAGGTCGCGCAGCGCCGCAGCGACAAGGCCGCGGCCGCGGCCGTCGTCGTGCAGCGGGAAAGCGAGCTGGACGCGGCCACGCGGCGGCTCGCGCGGTCCGAAACGCTGTCGCGCGACGGCGCGTCGTCGATGCAGGAACTGGACGACGATCGCGCGCGCGCCGGCAGCCTGCGCGCGACCGTGAACGCCGCGCGGGCCCAGGTGCAAGCCGCTCAGGCCGCGATCGACGCCACGCAGGCCCAACTCGTCGCGGCACGCTCGGCCGTGACGGCCGCGCAGGCGACCGTGGCGCGCGTGCGGGCCGACCTTTCGGATAGCGAACTGACCTCGCCGCGCGACGGGCGCGTCCAGTACCGGATTGCCGAGTCGGGCGAAGTCCTGCCGGCAGGCGGCAAGGTGCTCAACGTCGTCGACCTGTCCGACGTGTACATGACGTTCTTCCTGCCCGAAGCGGTCGTCGGCCGGGTCCCGCTCGGCGCCGACGTGCGGATCGTGCTCGATGCGGCACCGGAATACGTGATTCCGGCCCGCGTGTCCTACGTGTCGAGCACCGCGCAGTTCACGCCGAAGACGGTCGAAACGGCCACCGAGCGGCAGAAGCTGATGTTCCGGGTGAAGGCACGCATCGATCGCGACCTGTTGCAGCGCCACCTGAAGCTCGTCAAGACCGGATTGCCGGGCGTGGCGTGGCTGAAGACCGACTCGCACGCGGGCTGGCCGGATCGCCTCGCGATCAGGGTGCCGCAATGAAAGCGGCGCCGCCCGTCGAGACGGATGCCGGCGCGACCGGCGCTGCGCCGGTGTCGGCCGATCCGGGCTGGGTCGCACGGCTGTCCGGCGTCTCGCTGCGCTACGGCGACACGGCCGCGCTCGACGACGTGACGCTCGATATCCCGGCCGGCCGCATGATCGGGCTGATCGGGCCGGACGGCGTCGGCAAGTCGAGCCTGCTCGCGCTCGTTTCCGGCGCGCGCGCGATCCAGCAGGGCCGCGTATGGACGCTCGACGGCGACCTGTCGTCGCGCCGCCATCGCGCGCGCGTGTGCCGGCGCATCGCCTACATGCCGCAAGGCCTCGGCCGCAACCTGTACGCGACGCTGTCGGTCGAGGAAAACCTGCAGTTCTTCGCGAGACTGTTCGGCCACGATGCGGCGGAGCGGCGCCGAAGGATCGACGCGCTGACGCGCAGCACCGGCCTGCAGCCGTTCCTGGACCGCCCGGCCGGCAAGTTGTCCGGCGGCATGAAGCAGAAGCTCGGCCTGTGCTGCGCGTTGATCCACGATCCCGACCTGCTGATCCTGGACGAGCCGACGACCGGCGTCGATCCGCTGTCGCGCGCGCAGTTCTGGGAGCTGATCGGCCGCATTCGCGCCGCCCGCCCGGCGATGAGCGTGCTGGTCGCCACCGCGTACATGGACGAGGCCCGCCGTTTCGACCGGCTGATCGCGATGGACGCCGGCCGCGTGCTGGCAACCGGCAGCCCCGGCGAGCTGCTCGAGCGCACCGGTTGCGACACGCTGGAAGCCGCGTTCATCGCGCTGCTCCCGGAGGCGCGCCGGCACGGACACCAGCCGGTCGTGATCGCGCCGTTCCAGGCCGATCGGGCGGCCGGCTACGCGATCGAGGCGGACGGGCTGACGATGCGGTTCGGCGATTTCGTCGCGGTCGACCACGTGAGCCTGCAGATCCGCCGCGGTGAAATCTTCGGCTTTCTCGGCTCCAACGGCTGCGGCAAGTCGACGACCATGAAGATGCTCACCGGCCTGCTGCCCGCATCCGAAGGCACCGCAACGCTGTTCGGCCGGCCGGTCGCCGCGAACGACATCGACACGCGCCGGCGCGTCGGCTACATGTCGCAAGGGTTTTCGCTCTACGGCGAACTGACCGTCCGGCAGAACCTCGTGCTGCATGCGCGCCTGTTCGGCGTGCCGGAGGCGGACGTGCCCGCGCGCGTGACCGAAATGGTCGCGCGCTTCGGGCTGGCCGACGCCCTCGACGCGCTGCCCGAGCGCCTGCCGCTCGGCATGCGGCAGCGGCTCTCGCTCGCGGTGGCGATGGTGCACAAGCCCGAACTGCTGATCCTCGACGAACCGACGTCGGGCGTGGATCCGGTCGCGCGGGACGACTTCTGGCGGCTGATGATCGAGCTCGCGCGCAACGATCGCGTCACCATCTTCATTTCGACGCACTTCATGAACGAGGCCGCGCGCTGCGACCGCATCTCGCTGATGCATGCGGGCCGCGTGCTCGCGAGCGCCGCGCCCGAGGAACTGGTGCGCCTGCGCGGCGCCGCCACGCTCGAGGACGCGTTCATCGGCTACCTGAGCGACGCGCAGAAAGCGGATGGCGCGGACGGTGCGCCGGCCGATGCGCGGTCCGACGCCGGCTGGCTCGCCGCGCCACCCGCGGCGGCCGGCGGCGGTCGTGCGGCGGCATGGTTCAGCCCGGCGCGCGCCGGCAGCTATCTGTGGCGCGAAGTGCTGGAGCTGCGACGCGACCCGTTGCGCGCGACGCTGGCGCTGTTCGGCTCGCTCGTGCTGATGTGCGTGATCAGCATCGGGATCAGTCTCGACGTCGACAACCTGACGTTCGCGGTGCTCGACCGCGATCAGTCGATCCTGAGCCAGGACTATGCGCAGAACCTCGCCGGTTCCCGCTACTTCGTGCCGCGCGCGCCGCTCGCCGACGACCGCGACATCGAGCGCCGCATGCGCAACGGCCAGCTGTCGCTCGCGCTCGAGATCCCGCCCGGTTTCGCGCGCGACGTCGCGCGCGGCCGCCGCGTGGAGATCGGCGCATGGGTCGACGGCGCGATGCCGATGCGCGCGGAGACGATCCGCGGCTACGTGGCCGGCATGCACGAAAACTGGCTGCGCGACCAGGCGAAGCGCCGGCTCGGCGTGTCGCTCGCGCCGGCCGTCGACATCGCGATCCGCTATCGCTACAACCCGGACGTCAAGAGCCTGCCGGCCATGATTCCCGCGATCATGCCGATGCTGCTGCTGATGCTGCCCGCGATGCTGACGGCGCTCGCCGTCGTGCGGGAACGGGAGCTCGGGTCGATCGTCAACCTGTACGTGACGCCCGTCACGCGGGCCGAATTCCTGCTCGGCAAGCAGGCGCCGTACGTGATGCTGGCCATGCTGAACTTCCTGCTGATGGTCGTGCTGGCCGACCTCGTGTTCGGCGTGCGGATCAAGGGCAGTTTCGCGACGCTGGCGGCCGCGGTGCTGATCTTCAACGTCGTGGCCACCGGCATCGGGCTGTTCGCCTCGACGTTTACCCGCAGCCAGATCGCCGCGATCTTCATGACGATCGTCGGCACGCTGATTCCCGTCGTGCAGTTCTCGGGCCTGCTCACGCCGCTGTCGTCGCTCGAGGGCAGCGGCAAGTGGGTCGGCACCGTCTATCCGGCCACCTACATGCTCGCGATCAGCCGCGGCGTCTACAACAAGGCGCTGGGGCTGGCCGACCTGTCGTCCCAGTTCTGGCCGATGCTCGCGGCCGCGCCGGTCATCCTGGTCATGACCGGCGTGCTGCTGCGCAAGCAGGAGCGCTGACCATGTCGCGCCTGCTCGTCATTTTCCGGCTCGGGGTCAAGGAACTGTGGAGCCTCGCCCGCGACCCGATCCTGCTCGCGCTGATCGTCTACACGTTCAGCGCGTCGATCTACGTCGCGGCCACCGCGCGCCCGGAAACGCTGCACAAGGTGCCGATCGCGATCGTCGACGAGGATGCGTCGCCGCTGTCGGCGCGCATCGCGGCGGCGTTCTTCCCGCCGCAGTTCGCGCCGCCCCCGCTCGTCGACGCCGGCGCGGCCGATCGCGGGCTCGACAACGGCGACTACACGTTCTCGCTCGACATTCCGCCCGACTTCCAGCGCGACGTGCTCGCCGGCCGTCACGCGACGGTCCAGCTGAACGTCGATGCGACCCGCATGACGCAGGCGTTCACCGGCGGCGGTTACGTGCAGCAGATCGTGTCGGGCGAGATCGATGCGTTCGTGCGGCGCCAGCGCGGCACGTCCTTGCCGCCCGTCGATCTCGCGATGCGGATGCGCTTCAACCCGAATCTCGACGAAGTCTGGTTCGGCGCGCTGATGGAACTGATCAACAACGTGACGATGCTGTCGATGATCCTCACCGGCGCCGCGCTGATTCGCGAGCGCGAGCACGGCACGATCGAGCATCTGCTCGTCATGCCGGTGACCGCGGCGGAAATCATGCTCGCGAAGGTCTGGTCGATGGGGCTCGTCGTCGCGGCGGCGGCCGTCGCGTCGCTGACGTTCGTCGTGGGCGGCGCGCTGCACGTGCCGATTCCGGGATCGGTACCGCTGTTCGTGGCCGGCATGGCGCTGCACCTGTTCGCGACGACGTCGATGGGGATCTTTCTCGCGACGCTCGTGCGCAGCATGCCGCAGTTCGGCATGCTGCTCGTCCTCGTGCTGCTGCCGCTGCAATTGTTGTCGGGCGGCCTGACGCCGCGCGAAAGCATGCCGCCCGTCGTGCAGGACATCATGCTGGCCGCGCCGACCACGCATTTCGTCGAACTCGCGCAGCGGATCCTGTATCGCGGTGCCGGGTTCGATGCGGTGTGGGCCCAGTTCGCGGCGCTGTTCGCGATCGGTTGCGTGCTGTTCCTGCTGTCGCTGACGCGGTTCCGCAAGACGATTGGTCAGATGACTTGAGCGGGACGTCGATTCCGTGATGCCGGGATTCGTCGGTTGATACAGATCAATCGCGCCGGCGCGCGGCACGCGATCATGGCACATGTCTTGCGCAACCGATGGCATGCGCCGACGGCAACGCCGTCCACGGCGGCCGCTTCCCGGGAGAACGTCATGATGGGCCTGCGATACCGAAACGCGTTCGCGACGCTCTGCGTATTCATCGCGCTCGCATCGCTGCTGGGCGTCGTGCATGCGATGCTGATCGACGAGCGGGTCGTGCCGTACGCGATCGTTGCGCTGGTGTCGGGCATCGTGGCGTTCGTCGCGCAGCTGGATCCGGCGCCGCCCGGGCGTTAGCGGCACCGCCCGGACGCATTGCATTCGGGGCATCGCAAGCGGCATCTTACGCGTCGCGTTCAAGCCGTTCGTCATCGGAATCCCGCCATTCGTGATTTCGGTCAACCGCCGCGCGCGCGTTCGGGATGTAATCGACTTACTGTTCCGTCGACTCCCGGGGAGGCAACCCATGAAACTGACTTTTCTCGGTGCGACCGAAACCGTGACCGGCTCGAAATATCTGCTCGAGCACGGCGGCCGGCGCGTCCTGGTCGATTGCGGCCTGTTCCAGGGGACCAAGAACCTGCGGCTGCGCAACTGGCGCGCGCTGCCGTTCGCGCCCGACACGCTGGACGCGGTCGTGCTCACGCACGCGCATCTCGATCACACCGGCTATCTCCCGGTGCTGGCGCGCGAAGGCTATCGCGGGCCGGTGTACTGCACGGCGGCCACGGCCGAACTCTGCGACATCATGCTGCGCGACAGCGCGCGGCTGCAGGAGGAGGAAGCCGACTTCGCGAACCGGCACGGTTATTCGAAGCATCATCCCGCGCAACCGCTCTACACGCTGGACGACGCGCAGCGCGCGCTGCGCCGGCTGCAACCCGTCGCGTTCGACGAATGCACCGCGCTGGGCGGCAGCCTGTCGTTCCGCCTGCTGCCGGCCGGGCACATCCTCGGCGCGGCGAGCGTCGTGATGCACTGGGATCACAAGGTGCTCGCGTTCTCCGGTGACCTCGGCCGGTATCACGACCCGATCATGCAACCTCCGCGCCCGCCCGCGCATGCCGACTACCTGGTGGTCGAATCGACGTACGGCGACCGGCTGCATCCGGCGTCGGATCCCGAAAACGAACTGGCCGGGATGTTCGACAAGACCTTCGCGCGCGGCGGGGTCGTTGTGATGCCCTGCTTCACCGTCGGCCGCGCGCAGGAGATCCTGCACTACATCGCGCGGCTGAAGGCGGCCGGCCGCATGGCGCGCGTCCCGGTGTTCGTCGACAGCCCGATGGCGACGGACGTGACCGAAATCTATCGCCACCATATCCTCGAACACCGGCTGACGGCCTCCGAAGCGAATGCGCTCGGCCACGCGGCCACGATGATCCGCTCGGTCGAGCAGTCCAAGGCGATCGCCGAACACCACGGCCCGATGGTCATCATCGCCGGCAGCGGGATGGCGACCGGCGGGCGCGTGCTGCATCACCTGAGCCGCCATGCGCCCGATGCGCGCAACACGATCGCGCTGGTCGGCTACCAGGCCGCCGGCACGCGCGGCGCGGCGCTCGCCGCGCACGAGCCGACGCTGAAGATTCACGGCGAGTACGTGCGCGTGCGCGCGCAGGTCGAGTCGATCACGACGCTGTCGGCCCATGCCGACTACGAAGAGATCCTGAAGTGGCTCGGCACGATGCAGGGCGCGCCCGTGCGGACCTTCGTCACGCACGGCGAACCCGCTGCCGCGGATGCGATGCGCCGGCGCATCTCGGAGCGCCTGCATTGGCCGTGCGAGGTGCCGACCTACGAGCAGTGCGTCGATCTGGACGCGATTGAATCAAACAACACGCAGGAACCCACCGCGCTGTCGTCCTGACTGCCGGCGCAGCGCCGGCCGCGCGTGACGGGCGGCGGAAGCACCCGGTTTCCGCCACGCGCGGCCCGGCATTCAGCCGATTTCGATGATGACCTTCAGCGCGTGGGTCTGCGCGGCCCGCCCGAACGTGTCGTACGCGCTTTCCACGTCGTCGAGCGAGAACCGGTGCGTGATCAGGCGCGCCGGATCGAGGCGCCCGGCGCCTACCGTCTTCAGCAGCATCGGCGTGCTGACCGTGTCGACGAGCCGCGTCGTGATCGAGATGTTGCGATCCCACAGCTTCTCGAGGTGCAGATCGGCCTTGACGCCGTGCACGCCGACGTTCGCGACGACCCCGCCAGGCGCCACGAGCGCCGTGCACATCTCGAACGTCGCCGGAATGCCGACCGCTTCGATCGCGCAATCCACGCCCACGCCGTCGGTCAGCTTCATCACTTCCGCAACCGGGTCGCCGCCGTGGCCGTCGATGCAGTCGGTCGCGCCGAAGCGCCGCGCGACCTCGAGCCGGTTGCCGTCCGGGTCGATCATGATGATCCGCGCGGGCGAATAGAACTGCGCGGTCAGCAACGCCGCCAGCCCGATCGGCCCCGCGCCGACGATCGCGACGGAGCAGCCCGGCTGCACCTTGCCGTTCAGCACGCCGCATTCGAATCCGGTCGGCAGGATGTCGGACAGCATCACGAGCGCGTCCTCGTCCGCGCCGGCCGGAATCCGGTACAGGCTGGTCGGCGCATGCGGGATGCGCACGAACTCGGCCTGCGTGCCGTCGATCCGGTTGCCGAGGATCCAGCCGCCGGTCGTGCAATGCGAATACAGTCCGCGGCGGCAGTACTCGCAGCGGCCGCACGACGAGATGCACGAAATCAGCACGTGGTCGCCCGGCTTCAGCGAATCGACCGCCGCGCCGACCTGCTCGACGATGCCCACGCCTTCATGGCCGAGAACGCGGCCCGGCTCGCACGTCGGCACGTCGCCCTTGAGGATGTGCAGATCGGTGCCGCAGATCGTCGTGCGCGTCACGCGGACGATCGCGTCGGTGGGCGACTGCAGTTCCGGTTTGGGCCGCCGTTCGAGCGCCTTGCGCCCGGGGCCGTGGTACACGAGTGCTTTCATCGCAATTCCTCCATCGAAAGGGGGGCCTGTTCAGGCATCGGGGCGGCGTCATGCCGGACTTGCGCCAGCAACACCGCGAGCGCGCAGGACGCGACCCGGACGGCGACGCCGTCGGCGCGGCTCGTCAGCACGATCGGCACGCGCGCGCCCACGACGACGCCCGCGTTCGCGGCGCCGCCCAGGTATTCGAGCTGTTTCGCGAGCATGTTGCCCGCTTCGATATCGGGCACGACGAGGATGTCCGCACGGCCGGCAACCGGCGAGTCGATCCCCTTCTCGCGTGCGGCCCGTTGCGATATCGCGTTGTCGAACGCGAGCGGGCCGTCGACGACCGCCCCCGTGATCTGCCCGCGCTCGGCCATCTTCGCGAGGGCCGCCGCGTCGAGCGTCGAACGCATCGCCGGATTGACGGTCTCGACCGCGCACAGCACCGCGACGCGCGGGCGCGCGACGCCCAGCGCATGCGCGACGTCGATCGCGTTCTGCGTGATGGCCGCCTTCTGCGCGAGATCCGGTGCGATGTTCACCGCGGCGTCGGTCAGGATGAACGGCCGCGGATACGCCGGCGCCTCGATCAGGAAGCAGTGAGACATGCGCTTGTCGGTGCGCAGGCCCGATTCCGCGGCGACGACGGCCCCCATCAGCTCGTCCGTGTGCAGGCTGCCCTTCATCAGCGCGCCGGCGCGGCCCGACGCTGCGAGTGCCACCGCGCGGGCCGCCGCGGCGTGGCTGTGGGGAACGTCCTCGATCGTCCATTTCGCGAGATCGACGCCCGCCTCGCTCGCCACGCGCAACACCTTCGCGCGCGGCGCGACGATCAGCGGTTCGATCGATGCACCCAGCGGCGACGCGTTGAGCGCGGCAAGCGCGACGAGGCTGGCCGTGTCGCACGGATGCACGACGGCCACCGTCAGCGGCGGCGCATGGCGCGCACGCGCGATCAGGGCGGGCAGTTCGCCGTCCGCGCGCGGCAACAGGCCGGGCAGGCACGCGCCGGCGGACGGATCCGGATGCAGGTTCAGGTTCATATTCAGGTCTCCAGCACGTAGCTGCCGGGCGCCGCGCCGAAGCCGGCGGCCGGCACGCGTGCGGGCACCTCGCCCGACGAATGCGCGTGCAGCCAGTCGTGCCAGCACGTCCACCACGATCCGTCGAGCGCGGGCGTTTCGCTCACGAAGTCGCGCCGGTTGCGGTAAGGCGCGCCGGGCTCGCGCGTCGCGCAGCGATAGTGGCGTCCCGGATGGCCGGGTTCGGACACGATCCCGGCATTGTGGCCGCCGGAGGTCAGCACGAACGTCAGCGCGTGGTGCGTGAGCAGATGGAGCTTGTAGACGGAACGCCAGGGCGACACGTGATCGCGCTCGGTCCCGACCACGAACGTCGGCACGTCGATATCCGACAGCGCGACCGGCCGCCCGTCGACGCAGTAGCGGCCGGCCGCGAGATCGTTGTCGAGAAAGAGGCGCGTCAGGTATTCGGTATGCATCCGGTACGGCATGCGCGTGGTGTCCTCGTTCCACGACATCAGGTCGTTCGGCTTCGTGCGCGTGCCGAGCAGGTATTCGCTCATCATGCGCGACCAGATCAGGTCGCGCGCGTTCAGCAGCTGGAACGCGGCGGACATCTGCGCGCCGTCCAGGTAGCCCTGCCGCCACATCAGCGCATCGAGCGCGGACAGTTCGCTCGCGTCGATGAAGAGGCCGAGTTCGCCGGGTTCGCTGAAATCGGTCTGGGCCGCGAGCAACGTGACGGAGCGCAACGCCTCGTGTTGGCGGCCGTCGCGCGCGAGCGCCGCCGCGCCGATCGCCAGCAGCGTGCCGCCGAGGCAGTAGCCGACCGCGTGGACCGCTTCGCCGCAGATCGAGCGGGCGGCGTCGAGCGCCGCCATGCACCCGTCGCGCAGATAATCGTCGAGCCCGAGCTCGCGCGCTTCCGCACCCGGATTGCACCACGACACGGCAAACACCGTGTAGCCGGCATCGACCAGGAAGCGGATCAGCGAATCGCGCGGCTGCAGGTCGAGGATGTAGTACTTCATGATCCACGACGGCACGATCAGGATCGGCTCGCGCGCCACGTCGGCCGTCGTCGGGTCGTATTGCAGCAGCTCGCACAACGCGTTGCGCCAGACGACGCGGCCCGGCGTGATCGCCACGTCGCGCCCCGGCAGATAGGCGCGCGTATCGCGGGCCCGCGTGCCGTGCGTGCGCTCGAGCAGCGCGTGCGCGTCTTCCAGCCAGTGCCGCCAGCCTGCCGCGAGATTCGCGCCGCCGCTGCGCATCGTCGCGTCGAGCACGACCGGGTTGGTCGCGAGGAAATTGCCCGGCGAGCACGCGTCGAGCCACTGTCGCGCGACGAATCCGACCAGTTCCTCGTGATGCCGTTCGACGCCCGGCACGCCGCGCGTCGCGTCGCGCCACCAGCGCTGGATCGACAGGAAGCCGTCGCGGTACGCGCGAAACGGCCATCCGGACCACGCGGGCGCGGCGAAGCGCGCATCGGCCTGCCCGGCGTGCACGGCCAGGCCGCCCGCGCCGGCATCGTCGGCCTCGCCCTCGCCTTCGCCTTCCGGGTTGGCCGCGGGTGCCACGGCAGCCAGCCACGCCTGCGTCGCAAGCTCGAAGCATTTCCCCGGCGACACGGCCAGATGCGCGCCCCAGTCGAGCGTGGCCAGCGCGAGCGACACGGGCGACAGCCCGAAGGTCATCGCGGCCACGTTCGCATGCGCGGCGCGGTTCCATTGTTCGGCGGGCGACAGCCGGACCGGCATGCATCCGGCCGAACTCGACGCCGGTGCGTTCGTAGCCGTTGGCCGCATCGACTCGTGCTCGATCGGCATGCGCATGACGGATGCGTTCATCGCATGTGCATGCCGCCGTTGACATCAAATTCCGCGCCGGTCGCGAACGCCCCCGCGTCGGAACACAGGAACGCGACGAGCTCGGCGATCTCGCCGGGATTGCCGAGGCGGCCGACCGGAATCTGCGGCAGGATCTTCGCGTCGAGCACGTCCTTCGGCACGGTTTCGAGCATCGCGGTCGCCAGATAGCCGGGGGCCACCGTGTTGACCGTCACGCCGTGGCGCGCGAGCTCGAGCGCCAGCGCCTTCGTGAAGCCATGGATGCCGGCCTTCGCGGCCGCGTAGTTCGCCTGCCCGTATGCGCCGCGCGAACCGTTCACCGAGCCGATGTTCACGATCCGCCCGAAGCCCGCCTCGATCATGCCCGGCACGAACGGCTTCGTCATGTTGAACATGCCGTCGAGGTTGGTGCGCAGCACCGCGTCCCACATGCTCTTGGTCATCTTCACGAAGGTGGCGTCCTGCGTGACGCCGGCGTTGTTGACGAGCACGTCGACGCGCCCGAACTCGGCCAGCACGCGTGCCGCGCAGTGCTGGCACGAATCGTAGTCGGCGACGTCGACCTCGAACGCGTGGAACGTCCGGCCCGCCTCGCGTTCGTGCGTGAGCCACGTCGCGACGTGGTCGTTGCGCTCCGTATGCGACACCGCCACCGTCATGCCTGCATCGTGCAGGCGACGGCTGATCGCGGCGCCGAGGCCCCCCATGCCGCCCGTGACGAACGCGACCCGGTCAGCGCACATGGTCGTTCTCCTGCGCGCCGGTCGTGCCGTTCAGGCGGCGGGCGGCAACTGGCGCCCCGTCGCTCGCGTCCTCGATCCCGCGCTCCAGCGCCGTCATCCAGTCGGCCCACGGCATGCTGGCTTCGTTGACCACGGCCAGTCGCCCCAGGTCGGGCAGCCAGTCGGTCTGATAACGCGACATCGCGCCCGCGCCGTATTCGCGCAACCAGGTGCGCCATGCGCCGGCGTTCTCGTATTGCGCACGCATGCACAGCTCGGCGGCATCCTGCCAGATCGCGACGCTCGCGATCGCGTAGTCGCGCATCACCTGCCGGGTCGCCTCGCCGAAGGCCGGCCACTCGTTCGTGTCAGCCAGCGCCTGCTGCAGGTGGCGAACCGCGGCGCGGTCCCGCTCGATGCGCCGCCCTGCCAGCGCATGCCATTCATGCTGCCAGTCGCTATTCAGCGCGACCATGCGCAGCGCGAGATCGCAGCCCGCGCGGCAAGCGTCGTTCGGTGTCGTCAAAGCGTACGTACTCATCGGCGTCCCTCGTTCGATCCGGTCAATGGGTTGGCATCGCGCCTCGTGCCGCCTGCCCGGGATCGGCATCGCGACCGCTTCACTGTGCGGGCATCGCGCAGGGGAGCCGTTGATCTGAGTCAAGTACGCGGAAACCCTGCTCCGTAGACTGGATTGCACTGGCGGTTCCCCCGTCGATGGAGCGATTCCGATGAGCTACAAGAGCATGCTCGTGCACCTCGATACGAGCGCCCGCGCGCATTCGCGCCTCGAGTTCGCATTGCGCCTCGCGCGGCGCTTCGGTGCGCACCTGACCGGCCTGTTCGCGGTCTACACGCCGGAACCGCATTCGTTCTACGTAATGGCCGGGTCCGCCGATTACTTCCGTGAGCGCCGCGAACAGCGCGACGAGCGGCTCGCCGCGCTGGAACGCCTGTTCCACGCCGAGACGGCCCGCGCGAAAGTGCCGGCCGCGTGGGTGCGAGCCGACGAGCGCGCGAACCTGGCCGTGCCGCGCGCCGCACGCCTGGCCGACCTCGTGATCGCGGGCCAGAGCGACCCGAACGATCCCGAGACCTACATCGACGACCAGTTTCCGGAGAACCTCGTGTTGTCCGCCGGCCGCCCGGTGCTGTTCGTGCCGTGCGCGGGCGAGTTCCCGTCGGTCGGCGAACGGGTGTTCATCGCGTGGGACGGCAGCCGGGAAGCGGCCCGCGCCGCGCACGACGCGCTGCCCTTTCTCGAACACGCGAAGCGCACGACGGTCGCGGCCGTGGTCGACGGCGCTTCGGAAGCGGCGGCCACGCGCATTCCGGCCGCCGACGCCGCGCTGATGCTGGCGCGCCACGCACGCGACGTGAACGTGCTCGATATCGATGCCGGCGCCGGCCCCGCGGTCGGCGATACGTTGCTGTCGCGTGCTTATGAAACGGGTTCCGACCTCCTCGTGATGGGCGCCTACGGCCATCCGCGCTGGCGCGAGCTGGTGATGGGCGGCGCCACCCGCACGGTGCTGGCGTCGATGACGCTGCCGGTCCTGATGTCGCACTGAGCCGGCCGATGCGTACGCTCGCCCTGCTCGTCGTCAATGCCGGTTCGTCGAGCGTGAAGTTCGCGCTCTTTGCCTGCCCGCCGCACGGCGACCCCGCGCGGCGGCCGCTGCACGAGGGCGAAGCGGTCGCGGCCGGCAACAGCGTGTCGATCCGCTTCGACGCCGAGCCGGACGGTTCGCTGCCGCTCGGCACGGCGGACGATCCCTACCGCGCCGTGCTCGCGCGGATCGCGGCGTGGATCCGCGTGAAGTTGCCGCACGTCACGCTGGGCGCGATCGCGCATCGCGTCGTGCACGGCGGCGCACGCTACGTGGAGCCGACGGTCGTCGACGACGACGTGCTGGACGCGCTGCGCACGCTGACGCCGCTCGCGCCGCTGCATCAGCCGCACAGCCTCGATGCGATCGACGTGCTGCGCGACGCGTTTCCGGACGTCCCGCAGATCGCCGTGTTCGACACGGCGTTTCATCGCACGCTGCCGCGCGTCGAGCAGCTGCTGCCGCTGCCGCATGCGTGGTTCGACCAGGGCGTGCGCCGCTACGGATTCCATGGGCTGTCGTACGAATACCTGTCCGTCGCGCTCGACGAGTCGTTCGGCGCCCGTGCGCACGGCCGCGTGATCGCCGCCCATCTCGGCAGCGGCGCGAGCCTGTGCGCGCTGCGCGACTGCCGCAGCGTCGCGACGACCATGGGCTTCTCCGCGCTCGACGGATTGATGATGAGCACCCGCTGCGGAACGCTCGATCCCGGTGTCGTCCTGCACCTGCTCGAGGCCGGCAAGCTGTCCGGCGACGAGCTGGGACACATGCTATATCACGAATCGGGGCTCAATGGCGTGTCGGGCGCGTCGGGCGACCCGCGCGTGCTGCTCGCGCGCGAGGCGGCCGGGGACGAAGCCGCCCGCGATGCGCTGGCGCTGTACGTCCATCGCATAGTGCGCGAGACGGGCGCACTGACCGCGCTGCTCGGCGGCCTCGACATGCTGGTCTTCACGGCCGGCATCGGCGAACACTCGGCGGTGTTGCGCGAGCGGATCTGCGCGTCGCTCGGCTGGCTCGGCATCGCGCTCGACGCGCGCGCGAATGCCGATCATGCGCACGTCGTGTCGTGCGCGGCGAGTGCGGTCGCGGTGGTCGTCGAGCCGACCAACGAGGCGTGGGTCGCGGCGCGCGCCGCGGTGCGCGTGCTGCGCGCCCATCGCGACGCTTGATCCAGATCAGCGCGAGCGGCGCATACGCGCCGATGATGGTTCCATCGGCATCCGTTGAAGGGAAACGTCATGTACTCGAACATTCTGGTCGCGCTCGACGGCAGCGATACGTCGTCCCGCGCACTCGACGCCGCGCTGAACCTCGCGGCGGAGACGGGTGCGCGGCTGACCCCGGTCTACGTCGTCGACTTCCTGGTGCCGGCCTACGACACGTACGGATACGATCCGTCGATCCTGATCGACGCATTCCGCGAGGAAGGACTGCGCGTCACGGATGACGCGGCACGCCGCATGAAAGCGCGCGACGTGGCCGGCACGCCGCAGATCTCCAACGTCGCGCCGGCCGGCGAAGACGTTGCGCACCGGATCGTCGGTCTCGCCGGCGAGATCGGCGCCGACCTGGTCGTGATCGGCACGCATGGCCGGCGCGGTTTCCGGCGCATGTTCCTCGGCAGCGTGGCCGAGCGCGTGCTGCGTCAGGCCACGTGCCCGGTCCTGACGATACCGGCGAGCTGCGCCGGGCAGGCGCCCGCCGAAACCACCGCGGCATCAACCGAAAAGGAGCCGTCATGAGCTACAAGACCCTGCTCGTCCATCTCGACGACAGCGAGCGCTGTGCGACGCGCGTCGACCTCGCGCTCCAGCTCGCGCGACGCTGGAACGCCCATCTGATCGGCCTCTACGTGGTCTGCCAGGACCTCCTGGAGCCGCTGCGGCGGCCGGACGAACCGCTGAAGCTGGCCGTCTACGAACGCCTGTGCGAACAGCGGCGCAAGGAGGCCGAGGAGCGATTCCTCGCGGCCGCCGAGCGCGCGGGGCACAACCAAGTCGAGTGGCAAGCGCCGGCCGGCGAGGCGACCGCCGCCGCGGTCCTGCACGCGCGCCATGCCGATCTGCTGGTGCTCGGCCAGGAAGACCCCGACGACCGGCTGACCTACGTCGCACGTCATTTCGTCGAGGACGTCGTAATGGGCAGCGGACGCCCGGCGCTCGTCGTGCCCTACGCGGGCGACGTGCGCACGCTCGGCGAGAACGTGCTGATCGGCTGGGACGGCGGGCGCGAAGCCGCCCGCGCGCTGGCCGACGCGCTGCCGCTGCTCGCCCGCGCGCGCTTCGTCAACGTCGAGACGGTCACCCGCGGGCAACCCGATCCGGACAAGACGCCGGCGGGCGTCGACGTCGCCGCGTATCTCGAACGGCACGGCATTCGCGCGTCGTTCTCGACCACGCCGCGCGAACGGCCGGTGAGCGTGGGCGCGACGCTGCTGAACCGGGTGACCGACCTGCATGCGGATCTGCTGGTGATGGGCCTGTACAGCCATGCGCGCATGCATGAACGCGTGCTGGGCGGCGCGACGCGCACGATCCTCGAAACGATGACGGTGCCGGTCCTGCTGTCTCACTGAACGAACGAAAACGGGGCAGCCGCGCGCGGCTGCCCTCGTCCCGTCACGACCGTCACAACATGCCGGCACACGCGCCCGGCCCCTCCCGTACGACCAGCACCGGCCGGTCCGCGATGCGCACCAGCGATTCGGCGACGCTGCCGACGAACATGCGCCGGAAACCGCGCCGCCCATGCGTGCCCATCACGATCAGGTCCGCGTCGCATTCGGCGGCGGCACGCGCCAGCACGTCCGATACGTTCTCTCCGCGCGCGTCGATCGTGTGCGCGATGCCGCGTACGCCGGACAGCCGGAACGCCGTTTCCGCGTCCGAGACCGCGACCGCGGCCTCGTTCGTGTCCAGCCCGGCCAGGTCGCGCTGGTCGGCCAGCCGCGGCGCATCCGACACCACGCACATGGCGATGACCAGACCGCCCGACTCGCGGGCGAGCGAGATCGCCTCGTCGAGCGCGAGGCGCGCGCCACGGCTGGCGTCGAGTGCCGCAAAGATCCTTTGGTACATGACGCCTCCCAGTTGTCGTCAGGGGTCGACCGGTTCGTGAAGCCAGTCTGATCCTCGCAGGCGACGCTCCGTTGACGCGGGTCAAACACGCGCGGCGCCGCCCCCTTGCGCGTCGGTCCCGATTGGCGAACGTCGGCAAAACGCGCACAATTCAGGGCGATATCGCAGTTGCGGCCTGCCCCGCCTTTCGTGCCCCGCGTCCGGCCCGCCGCCAGCCAGCCGTCGACGAAATCCGCCAGGATGAACGGCAATGACAGTGAATGCGCCTCCCCTCCAGGCCGGACCGGCTTCGCACCGGATTCGGCCCGCCCGATATGCAGCCGCGGCCGCGCTGCTGACGCTGGCGCTTGGCCTGGCTGCAACGTTCGCGGCATCCCGCGTACTGCAGAACGGGGCGCAGCACGCCGCCCAGGCGAGGTTCGCGCAAACCGCGACACTCGCGACGGCCGACCTCCGGCGCAGCCTCCTCGGTGCGGCTGCCGTATTGCGCGGCGCGCGCGGCTTCGCGTCGACCCTGCCCGCGCCGCAATCCGGAGCGGCGTGGCGCCGCTATCTCGCGAGCCTGAATCTGGACGAATTGCAGTCGCCGGTCCGCAGCCTCGGAAGAATCGAGCCGAGCGCGGCGGAAGACGATCAGGCGACGCGGCAGGCGCTGCAGCGCGCGGCGGAAACCGGCAAGGTCGCGCTCGCCGCGAACGCGATCCAGGACGCCACCGATGCCGCGCTCGCGCGGACGGAGCTGACGCTGTACCTGCCGATTTATGCGAACGCTGAAGACCTCGCTTCGTCCGGGACGCGGCACGCCACGGCGACCGGATACGTTTATGCCGCGCTGAATCCGGCTCGTCTCGTCGATTCATCCGTACTCGATCGGCTGCGCGTGGAAATCATGGCCGACAATCCGGCCGCGCCGGTGTATGCGGGCGGCTTCGGCGCCGGCGACTCGAGCGCCGCCGGCGACATGTTCCGGCGAACCGATTCCGTCACGTTCGGCGGCACGCCGCTCGCGCTGCGCTACTGCGCGCCGCGCGCCGACACGTCCGGTCCGACGACGGCCGTCCTGCTGGCCGGCACTGTGCTCTCGCTGACGCTGGCCGCGCTCGTGCGGCAGGTCGTCGCGAAACGCGCGCCGGCCCCCGCCGGCGACAGCCAACCCACCGAGGCGCGGATGATGGGCATCATCCGGTCGTCGATGGAGGCCGTCATCACCGTCGACGAGCGTCAGACGATCGTGATCTTCAACCCGGCCGCCGAACACGTGTTCGGCGTCAGCGCGATGGAGGCGATCGGCGCGCCGCTGTCCCGCTTCATCCCCGAGCGCTTTCGCGCCGCGCATGCGCGACACGTCGAGCAGTTCGGCGTGACGGGCGTGTCGGAGCGCCAGATGGGGCGGCAACGCGTGCTGTTCGGCTTGCGCGCCGACGGCACCGAGTTTCCGATCGAGGCGTCGATCTCGCAGATTCGCGACGGCACCGGCAAGCTGTACACGGTCATGCTGCGCGACGTGACCGAGCGGGTGCGTGCGGAAAATGCGCTCAAGCGGTCGCGCGAGGAACTGCGCGAGCTGTCCGCCAACCTGCAGAACGTGCGGGAGGAAGAGAAAACGCGGATCGCGCGCGAACTGCACGACGACCTCGGCCAGCAACTCACCGCGCTCAAGATGGATCTGTCGGCCGTCGAGCTGGGGCTCGCGGGCATCGTCGCTCCCAATACCGGCGTGCGCGAGCAACTGAACGGCATGCACCGCCTGATCGATTCGACCGTTGCGTCGGTCCGGCGCATCGCGGCCGATCTGCGGCCGGTGATGCTCGACGACCTGGGTCTCGTTCCGGCGATCGAATGGCTTGCAAACGATTTCACGCGCCGCTACCGGATCACGGTCGAGCGGGACATCGCCCCCGTCGATACCGCGTTCACCGGCGCCGGTGCGACGACGCTGTTCCGCATCGTGCAGGAGGCGCTGACCAACGTCGCGCGGCACTCGGACGCGACGAACGTGAAACTGGCATTGAAAGTGGAAGACGGTTATTGCATGCTGCGCATCGCGGACAACGGTCACGGCGCGCCGGAGCCCGCCCGCAACGGGCAGGACCGCCCGTCGTTCGGCCTGATCGGGATCCGCGAGCGCGCGCACATGCTCGACGGGACGGTGACGATCGACAACCGGCCGGGCGCGGGTTTCACGATCACCGTGGCGTTGCCGCTGCACGCCATCCAGCAAGGAGAAGTGCCTTCATGATCAGGGTACTCATTGCCGACGACCACGCGCTCGTCAGGGACGGCCTGCGGCACATCCTGCAGAGCGCGAGCGGTTTCGAGGTCGTCGGGGAAGCGCAGGACAGCGCGTCGACGATCGCGCTCATGCGCGGCACCGATGCCGACGTGCTGGTGCTCGACCTGTCGATGCCCGGCCGCAACGGCGTCGAACTCATCAAGCAGATCAAGGACGAGAAGCCGGGATTGCATGTCCTCGTGCTGACGATGCATGCCGAGCAGCAGTACGCGGTGCGGGCATTCCGCGCGGGCGCCTCGGGCTACATGACCAAGGAAAGCGCCAGCGCCGAACTGGTTGCCGCTTTGACCAAGATCGCGGCCGGCGGCGTCTACGTCAGCCTGACCATGGCCGAGCAGTTCGCGCAGAGCCTGAACGAGCCGACCGATCTCCTGCCGCACCAGCGCCTGTCCGACCGCGAGTTCGACGTGTTCCGGCGCGTCACCACCGGCGAGTCGATTTCCGAAATCGCGCAGGCGCTGTGCGTCAGCGTCAAGACCGTCAGCACGTACAAGACGCGGATCCTCGAGAAGATGCAGATGCCGAACGACACGGCACTCGTACGCTACGCGATGCGCCACAAGCTGTTCGAGGACCCGGACGAGCTCTGACGGCGGCATCGGGCGCGGTCGCGCCCCGTCAGGATGTCCCGACGGCATCGGTGACGGCGGCCGGGGCGGCGCCGCACCGTTCATCGGCGGCCGGCACCCCGCCGCGACGCTCGCGACAAGTTGCCGCACCCCTGTAGGAAACGTCCTACAAGACTTCCGTCTCACCTACCGCAACTTCAATTCCGGCTGATTTTCTTGACGCCGCGCAACATCCATACTGGCATCAGTAAAAACGAGCAAACGTGCCTCCCGGAGCAACGGCCGCATCATCGTCGAGACCGGCGTATCGGTCTCCCGGCGCGTCCGGCGGGGCTTTTCCGAGAAGAAGGCGGCAGAGACCAAAGCCGCCGGTACAACGGCCAGCGCGACCCCGCCCGACGGCGGCCCGCCGCTGTCCCCGAACTGGAGCCGATCATGCAGAGCAGTGCCGAAGCCACGACGACCATGCCGATGCGCCCGTTCATCCCGCTGCATCGCGTCGAAGCGGCAGATCAACCCAAGCGCGCCGCGTCCCGCTGTTCGACGTGCGCATTGCGTACCGTCTGCATGCCGTCCGATCTGTCGCCCGACGATTTCGCGCGCGTCGACGCAATGATCTGCACGACGCGCCACGTCAAGCGCGGCGAAACGCTGTTTCGCGCGGGCGATGCGTTCAACAGCATCTACGCAGTGAGAACCGGGTCGTTCAAGACCATCGTGATGCATCGCGACGGCGACGAGCAGATCACCGGCTTCCAGATCGTCGGCGAGTCGCTCGGGCTCGACGGCGTGTACACCGGGCACCACAACGGCGACGCGATCGCGCTCGAGGACAGCACGGTCTGCATCATCCCGTTCGGCCAGCTCGAGCAGATGTGCCGCGAAGTGCGGCCGATGCAGCACCACGTGTACCAGATGATGGGCGGCGAGATCGTGCGCGAATCCTCGCAGATGCTGCTGCTCGGCACGATGAGCGCCGAACAGCGGGTGGCCGCGTTCCTGCTGAATCTGTCCGCGCGCTTCAAGGCGCGCGGCTACTCGGCCGCGGAATTCGTGCTGCGGATGACGCGCGACGAGATCGGCGAATATCTCGGCATGAAGCTCGAAACCGTCAGCCGCATGCTGTCGAAGTTCCAGCACAAGGGGCTCGTCGCGGCGCAAGGCAAGCAGATCCGGATCGTCGATTCGGAAGGCCTGCAGCAGATCTGAGCGCGCCGCGGCGCCGTCGAGCAGCTCAACCGCGCATGCCCAGCACGGCGGCGCCCGATACGCGGCCGCCGCGCAGGTCGTCGAGTGCGCGGTTCGCGTCGGTCAGCGCATAGCGCACCGCCTCGACCCGCAGCGGCATCGCGGCCGCGATCCGCATGAATTCGACCGCATCCGCGCGTGTCAGGTTGGCCACCGACGCGATGCGGCGCTCGCCCCACAGCCACGCGTACGGAAAGCCCGGGATGTCGCTCATGTGAATGCCGCCGCACACGACGATCCCGCCCTTGTCGAGCGCGCGCAGCGCGGCCGGCACCAGCGCCCCCACCGGCGCGAAGATCAGCGCGGCATCGAGCGGCTCCGGCGGCGCTTCGTCGCTGCCGCCGGCCCACGCCGCACCCAGCGACAGCGCGAGCTGCTGCGCGGCCGTGTCGCCGGGCTTCGTCAGCGCGAACACCTTGCGTCCTTCGCAATGCGCGACCTGCGCGACGAGATGGGCCGCCGCACCGAAGCCGTAGATGCCGATGCGGCGCGCGTCGCCCGCCATCCGCAGGGTGCGATAACCGATCAGGCCCGCGCACAGGAGCGGCGCGGCTTCCAGATCGGAGTAGCGCTGCGGCAGATGCACGCAATAGCGATGGTCGGCGAGCGCGCACTCGGCGTAGCCGCCGTCGATCGTATAGCCGGTGAATCCGGGGGTGTCGCACAGATTCTCGCGGCCGGACGTGCAATATGCGCAATGCCCGCACGTCGAGCCCAGCCACGGCACGCCGACCCGGTCGCCGACGGCGAAGCCCGTCGCGCCTTCGCCCAGCCTGCGCACCGTCCCGACGATTTCGTGACCCGGAATCAGCGGCAGCTTCGGGTGCGCGAGCTCGCCGTCGACGACGTGCAGATCGGTCCGGCAGACGCCGCATGCGTGGACGTCGATCAGCAGCTGGCCCGCCGCGGGCGACGGCTCCGGCACGCGCGTTTCGCGCAAATGCGGCGTCGTGCCGTCAAACATCATCGCAAGCATGCTCGCCTCCCTGCGCGACCGGTTTCGCGCGCTTCGCCATCCAAGGCTAGTCGCTCCGCCCCGCGTGCGTTCGGCGCGATGACCGGCGCTTGACGTGGGTCAACGGCCGCCGGACGGTTGCTGACACGATGAAGTGGCACGACGCCGCCCGCGCGGCGACCTGGAGATGATCGATGATATCCGTTCCCCCGCTTGCCGCAAGCGCCCATCCCGACCAGCAGCTGAGGGAGCTGCTGGGCTACGCGGTGCTGGCGCCGTCCAGCCACAATTCCCAGCCGTGGCGCTTCCTGGTCAACGGCGCCACGATATCGGTCTGCGCGGACCGCGTGCGCGCGTTGCCGGTGGTCGATCCGTTCGATCGCGAGTTGATCATCAGCTGCGGCGCGGCGTTGCTCAACCTGCGGGTCGCGCTCAATCACGCCGGGCTCGCCCATACGATCGGCACGTTTCCTTCCGAAGTCGATCCCGATCTGCTGGCGCTCGTCCGCGTCTGCGACGACGGCTATTCCGATGCGTCCCTCGGCACGCTGTTCGATGCAATTCCGGAGCGCGTCACGACGCGCGCGCCGTTCGAATCGACGGCCGTGCCGCACGAGATCCAGCAGGCGCTGATTGCTGCCGGCGTCGCGGAAGGCGCCGACGTCGCGTGCGTCGACGCGCTCGCGCACCGTGCGCGCGTGGCCGAACTGGTTGCCGCGGCCGACCGCCAGCAGTTCGCGGACCCGCGCTTCCGGCGCGAGCTGGCGAGCTGGATCGATCCGCGCCGGCACGCCGACGGCATGCCGGCATTCGCGGCCGGCGTGCCGGCGCTGCTGGATTTCGCCGCGCCCGTCGTGACGATGGCGGTACGGACCTTCGATCTCGGCGACGGGCTGGCCGCGCTGCATCACCAGCTCGTCGGCGCATCGCCGCTGATCGTATGCATCGCGACCGTGCGCGACGATCGCGACGCGTGGCTCGCCGCCGGGCAGGCGCTCGAGCGGATCCTGCTCGTCGCGACGCGCGCCGGTTATACCGCGTCGTACCTGAACCAGCCGATCGAGACGGCCGGGTTGCGCGCCCACCTGCGCCACATGCTCGGGCTGCGCGGCGAGCCGCAGTTGCTGCTGCGCGTCGGGCGCGGCCCGCATACGCCGCATTCGCCGCGTCGCCCGCTCGACGAAGTGATCTCCTTCACCTGATCTCGACGAGGAACCGAACATGAACATCGTGCGTTGCGCCGCCCTCTGCGCGCTCGCCGCGCTCGCCGGCACGGCCGCCGCGCAGACGACCGTGCCCGAGCCGACCGAACTCGTCAATGCGCAGCACTGCATGTTCTGCCATACGCCCGACAAGACGTTCCTCGGGCCGTCGTTTCACGAGATCGCCGAGCGCTACCGCGGCGATCCGCACGCCGCCGCGCAGCTGGAACGCAAGCTGCGCGTCGGCGGCCGTGCGCACTGGGGCGACACGCCGATGCCGTCCGCCATCGATCGCGGCGGCCCGCTGTCTCGCGACGACGCGCATCGGCTCGTGCAATGGGTGTTGAGCCAGTGACCGTCGCGTGGCGCTTCCGTTCATGTCGACCCTCGTCAAACGCGCGCCCGCCGGCATGACACGCGGCCACGCACGCCGCGGCCCCGCCCCCGCCGCGACGATCGCCAAGATGCGCGGCAAACGGCTACGCGCGAGGCCCGATGCCGTCGTCGGCAAGAACGCCATCCCGCGCCGCGCGCGGCGCGTCGCCCCATCCCCGAACCGCGTCTCGGCCGAAGCAGACGCGACCCTTCTGCGGGGTTCCGGCATGCGCGGCATCCGGCTGCAATTCGATTACTGGAAAGCCGAGGAGCGCCTGCAGAACGAACGGATCGGCCATGCGGTCGTGATCTACGGCAGCACGCGCATCGTCGCGCCGTCGGTCGCGAAGGCGCGGCTGGACGAAGCGAATCGCCTGCTCGCGGAGCGTCCGTACGACCCGAGCCGGCGGCGCGCCGTCACGATCGCCAGCCGGCTCGTCGAATACAGCGTGTATTACCGCGTCGCGCGCGCGTTCGGGCGCATCGTCGCCCATGCCGACCGGTGCACGCGCACCGCGCGGCTCGCGATCGTCACCGGCGGCGGCCCCGGCATCATGGAGGCCGCCAACCGAGGGGCGTACGAGCGCGGCGCGCCGAGCATCGGCTTCAATATCGAGCTGCCGCGTGAACAGGCGCCCAATCCGTACATCACGCGGGCGCTCTGCTTCCGGTTCCACTATTTCGCGATCCGCAAGCTGCACCTGCTCGAGCGCGCGAAAGCGGCCGTCTTCTTCCCCGGCGGCTACGGCACGTTCGACGAGCTGTTCGAAGTGCTGACCCTGCTGCAGACGCGCAAGATCGCGCCGCTGCCGGTCGTCCTCGTCGGCGAGGCGTACTGGCGCCGCGCGGTCGACCTGGCGTTTCTCGCGGACGAAGGGATGATCGACCGCCGCGACCTGGAACTGTTCACGTATTGCGAATCCGCCGAGGCGATCTGGGACGCGATAGGCAGCTGGTATGCGCGGCGTCGCGAACGCGCGCCGGCACGCTGCAACGGGTCTTCGAAGCCACGTTCCGTGTAGGAATCCGCCGACGAGACGGGTGCGATTCCTACCTCGACTTCGGGGCACGCTGATTGAATCGGGAGCGCGCGGCAACGATACTGAAACCACGGATACCGGCCGACCGGCACGCCGATCGCACAACAACCAGGAGAAGCGTCATGTCACACGCCGACTATCGTTCCGATTCGGGGATGCGGGCCGCCGCATCCGACACGGCCGACACGGCCGCGCTCGACACGCTGGCACTCGTCGCGCTCGCCCGGGACGCCGGCATGCTGGTGACACTCGACGGGCAGATCGGGCGCGAGCGCTACGAAAGCGTGACGGGATCGATCGCCACACTGGCCCGCTTCGCCCAGGCGCTGCAGCTTTCCGCGCTCAAGGTGGAGTGATACGCGACGGCGTGGTGTGGCGCCTCGGCATCTGTCGCCGGTGCGACACCCGCGTCGCCGCGCGGCTTCGCGCAGCGCGCGACGGGACCGACGCCTGCGTCGCCCCGCCCCGCTCACCGGTTCAGGTCGTGAAGGTGTTCGACTTGCGCATCTCGATCCACGTCATCCCGGCTCGCAGCGCGTCGATCGCGGCTTCGCGCTCGGTCGCATGCGTCCTGCAGTGCGCGAACGTCCGCTCGCACCTGCCGTCCGGCGATTCGAGCGTGACGTGGATCCGGCAGCGGAAGGCGCCCGTTTCGGCCGCGACCGTCTCGATCGCGACCGACCAGTCCGTTTCGTGAAGTTCGCCTGAAAGCGTCATTCGACCGCCCTCCCGGATCGCCGCGAACCGCTCCTGCGCCTGCCGGACTTACTCGACCACCAGATCGTCGATCACGGCACGCACGCCGCGCGCGGACCACGCGGCACCCCGCACGGCCTTGCGCTCGGAGAACGAGCCGACCTTGCCGGACAGCCGCACGGTGCCGTCGTGCACGTCGATCGCGATGTGCCTCGCCTCGCGCTCCGCATGGCGCATGATCGCGCGCTTGATGTTGCCGCCGATGTCGGCCGAACCGACCGTCCCCTGTACCGCGATGTGGTCGGTCACGCCCGTCACGCTGCGCATCTGCGAGATCGCGCGCACGGCCAGGTGGCTCTGGTACGCCCAGTCGACCTTGCCGGACAACGTGATCCAGCCGCGTTCGACCTGCACCTTGACCGCGTCGTCATGCAGCCCGACCGTCCAGTGCAGCACCGAACGCACCGCTTTCGCGATGTCCTCGTCGGTGCGCACGTCGTCGTCCGGCAGATGCACGGTCATGTCGACGACGAGCGCCTTGACGCCGGCCACGCGGTTCGCCGCGCGCTCGATCGCCAGCTTCTCCGCGTAGCTCGGCGGGTGCCCGGAAAGCGTCACGATCCGGTCGGCCACCTCGACGCCGATGCGGGTCGAATCGATCGCCGGGTCGGACTCCAGTTCGTCCTGGACATCCTCTTTCAACTGCTTGTCGGTTTTCATCGTCTGCTCTCCTGTGAGCCCGCGGCGTGCCTGTTGGCCGCACGCAGCCAGCGTTGCACACGCGCGGCTTTCGATCGCTGATGCAGGTCAACGGATGCCGCGCGCCGCACGTCGTAGCGCGGCGAAGCGGCGCGCGGATCGCTCCGCGCGTCGGCTCCTGCCGATGGGCGACGCGTGCCTGCCTCGCCCGCTGCCCGTCGTCCGATCAGCTGATCGTGAGTTTCTTCTGCCCGACCGGCGCCTTCTTCGGCAGCGTCAGCGACAGCACGCCATCCTGATACGTCGCCGTCGCGCTCGCATCGTCGATATCGCCGGACAGCGAGAACGAGCGGCTGATCGCACCGCTGTAGCGCTCGCGCCGGATCACGCGCTCGCCTTCCTTCTGCTCGTTGTTGCGCTCGATCTTCGCGTGGATCGATACGGTATTGCCCGTCACCTGGACGTCGATATCGTCCTTGGCGACGCCGGGCAGTTCCGCATTGACGGTGTACGCCTTGTCGTTTTCGGTGACGTCGATCTTCATCGATGCAAGATCGGGCTGGTCCGCCAGCGCCATGCCGCGCAGCGGCCTGAACAGCCCCTGGAACAGGTCGGATACGGGTTCGATCGAAAACGGATCGTAACGCGTCATGTTGCTCATGATTCGTACTCCTCATATGGTGACATGCGGCCGGTGCGCTCGTCCCGACAGCAGCGGCCGCAATGAAGATCGGAGGGCGCGACACCCCATGTCGCGCATGGGACGATTGATCCTTGGAAGTCCAGCGTACCTGCGCGCCCCGGCGCGCGCTTGACGCGCGTCAAGGGCGGCGGCCAGTTACGTACAGAAGCGGAAATAGCCGCTGTGAAGCAGGACCGGCCGGCCGCCGATTTCCTCGAGCAGGCAGCGTGCCGCCCGCTCGATGGCGGGACGATGGCGCGCAAACGCGTCGACGAGATCCTGCTCGCGAGGCGACGCCGCGCGGAAGTGATCTTCCAGCGCGGCCGCAGTGATCGAACAGCGTACGCGCCGACCTTCCACGAGCGCCGGAAAGCTCAACGCCGGGTCGAATCCGCAATACGTCGGCTGTTCGGAAGGAAACGATATCTGCATGATGATCACCTGGGGAGGTAGGCGCTGGCCGACGGCGACACTAGGCCGCCGCGACCGTCGCGGGCGCGGCATCCTCACCGCGCACGAGCAGGACCGGGCAACTCGACGCGCGGAGGAAACGTTCGGCGACGCTGCCGAGCACCAGCCGCCGGACCCCGCGCCGACCGTGCGTGCCGACCACGGCCAGATCGATCGAACGATCGACGACGTAGCGCTGCAGGCGCGCCGCGACGTCCTGGCCGAAATCGGTCTCGATGAGGTCCGTCTCGCCGTTGACTGCCGCGCGCGAGATCGTCCGGTCGGCGTCTCGCAGGATCGCGGCGCCGTGGCGCCGGATTTCGTCGAGCAAGGCTTCCGGCTCCATCCGGCCGCCGTAGGCGAACAGCGTGGACTTGTCGACGACGAACACGGCGAACAGGCGGGCGCCGCACAGCCTGGCCATCCTGAGACCTTCGTCGAGCGCGCGATGCGCCGAAGGACTACCGTCCGTGGCAACCATGATATTCGTGTACATGCGAACCTCGCTGATGAACGGACGCGCCGGCGGCGTTCGGCTTCGCTTCCATCATCGGCGCTCGCCGCGGGCAGGCGTTGACCAAGGTCAACGGTCGGGAGCCGCCGCGAAACCGGCACGCGTGGCGACTGGCGCTCGTCGCGGCATGCGGGCCGAAGCGGTCGGCGGTAGGCCGTTGGCCGGCGTCCGGCCGACCGGGAGGCGAGGCGCCGCATTGCCGAAGACCGACGGCATCCGCCGCTAGCCCGGCGGGTTCTCGTCCGACCGAAAGCCTTGCTCGATTTCAAGGATCTTCCTGGCGCACGCGTCGTATTGCCATCCCGGGCCGCCGTTGCTGTCATACATGCCCTTGCACATCGCCTTGAGCCGGATCACCGAGCCGCCGCCACCCGATTCCGCGCGCGACGCCCAGAGATAGACTTCTCCGGCCACATACGGTTGCGCCGTCTCGATCCGGTCCGCACTGAATCGCGTGATTCGGGTCGACGAATGATCCTGGACGTAGCGCCGCGTGCGGCTCCACGCACGGTCGCACTCGGACGGCGTCGAACACTGCAGCGAGGTGGCCTGACGCATCTCGAGCAGTCGTGTTTCCATCGTCCTGAAGGTCCCGGTTCGCTCCGCCCCGGCACATGCGCCCAGCGCGAGCAGCACAGCCATCGCCAACGCCCGTCGTTTCATCGTCAATGCCTCGTCCGGCCGTGAATTCCGCATACGGTCACGCGCCGCTTTGCGCGGGCGCTCGAACCGACTGTATTGCCGCCCCGGGGAATGCGGTTGACCTGCGTCAAGCGTCTGATCGCGCGTCTGTCGGGCGTCCGGCTTGACCGGCATCAAGTCGCGATACGCCGTGGTCGGCTGCAATAGGGTTCGTCGCGTCGGCAATTCCGGGCCTGCCGGCCGGATCCGGCGACATCGGGCGAACGAGAACGCGCATACTCGTTTCGTATCCAACCCGCCGGGCGCGGCAACGCGTACGCGCGCCCCGTATAACCGATCCGTTCATCATGTCCCGAGCGCCACATGTCCCGTTCGCGCCGAGCCGCGGAAACGCACGACGAAAGTCGAGACAATTCGATCGCGCGTTGAGCCGGCCAGATACCTATCCCCATCCCGCCGGCCGGATCGAGCGGATCGAAACCCATCTGTCCGTCGTTTATCTGGCCGGGCGCTACGCGTACAAGCGCATCAAGCCGGTGCGCTTCGACTTCGTGGATCTCGTGCAGCCGGCGCGGCGGCGCCGCTGCGCGCTCGCGGAGTGCACGCTCAACCGCCCGTTCGCCGGCCCGCTGTACCTGGGCGTCTGGCCGCTCGTCACGCATGGCCGGCGGTGCGCGTTCGGTGCACCGGTGCCGACCGGCGGGCGCCGGCAACGGACGGCGCCGGGCGAGTACGTGGTGCGCATGCGCCGGTTCGACGCGCAGGCGATGCTGTCGGTTCGCAGCGCATCGCGCGACGACGGTCTGGCGGATGCGGAGGCCCTCGCGGATACGCTGGCCCGCCATCATCTGCACGCGTCGCGCCGTGCGCCGCGCGGCCATCCCGGCAGCGCGGCGAGCGTCGCGGCCCAGTGCCGGCCCTTGCTCGACACGCTCGACGTCGCGGTGCCTGACGAAGCCGTGCTGCACGCCTGGTACGAAGCCGAACTGACCCGCATCGCACCGCGGCTCGCCGATCGGCATGCGCTCGGTTTCGTGCGCGCATGTCACGGGGACCTGCATCTCGAGAACATCGTGCGCTGGCGGAACCGGATCCTGATGTTCGACTGCGTCGAATTCGACGACGCGCTGCGCTGGATCGACGTGGCGAGCGATCTCGCGTTCGCGCTGATGGATTTCTCCGCCCACGGACGCGAGGATTGCGCCCACCGCCTCCTTTCCGGCTGGCTGGCGCGGACGGGCGACCATGCTGCACTCGGCGTGCTGCCGTGCTACTTCGTCTACCGTGCGCTGGTGCGCGCGCTGACCGCCCGGCTGCGCGGCGACGCAGCGGCACGCGCCCGCTATCTGCGCATTGCGTCGGCGATGGCCGACGCACGACGCGTTGCACAGCCGGCGTTGCTCCTGTGTCACGGGGTTTCCGGTTCGGGCAAGTCGCTGGCGAGCCGTGCGCTGGCCGAGCGGCTCGGCGCCATCCGGCTGTCCAGCGACGTCGAGCGCAAGCGCCTGGCCGGGGCATCGGCCGGCACCCGCCTGCCCGCCGTTGCCTATTCGGATACGGCGATCGACGAGATCTACGACCGACTGCTTTCGGAGGCTCGCGTGGTCATCGACAGCGGCTGCACGGCGATCGTCGATGCGACGTTCCTGCGCCGGCGCAACCGGGCGGCGTTCATCGCGCTCGCCGCACGGCTCGGCGTGCGCGTCGCGATGCTCGATTTCACCGCGAGCCGGGCAACGCTCGCCGCGCGTGTCGCTGCCCGGGCGGCACGCGGACGCGATGCCTCCGATGCCGATGCCGCCGTGCTGGCCCGGCAGATCGAGCATGCCGATCCGCTGACCGAAGCCGAAGCAGCGATCGCGATTCGTTTCGACACCGATTGCGATACCGCGGCGTATGAAAGCGGCGCGTTCTGGGCGCCGTTGCTCGCCGCGCTGCACGCGTAGGCACGCGGCGCGAATCCCTGCGGCACGCGGCCCGGCTCGTGCGCCGGGCGGAGTATTCCGAAAGCCAGTTCATGGTCGGTCCTCCCATGAACGGACATCGACGCCGAGGTGCGGAGCTTGCCTGCCGGATCGACGCGGTCGCGTCGACGGTTCGTCCAGCGTCGCACGCCCCGCGCGCGACGCCTGATGCCGCCCAAGCACGCGACCGACCCGCGGCCCGAGCGGTCAGCGGCCGAACGTGCGGGTATGGTCGTCGTAGTCGAACAGTCCCGCGTAGCGGCCCCAGTCGATCACGACCCTCAGCGCCTGGTCGGCGCTGCGCGGATCGAGATGATCCTCCAGTTCGAGCTCGAAACGCTCGCGCGGCGCGCGATGCCCCTCGCGTTCGCCCAGCACTTCGTCGATATGCCCGGCGAGCGGCACGAACCGGACGACATGCTCGCGAAACAGACGCCGCCGGGCGTTGTCGTCGCTTTGCGCGAACACGTGACCCGCGGCACTCAGCCGGATGCTCCGGTCGTGCCATTCGGCAAACGCGAGCAGATGGAGCGCGGCCGCCGTCGAATACAACGCGTCAACCCGGAGCGCGAGCGCCGATGCGATCGTGCCGAGCTCTGCATGCCCCTCGTACGGCGCGGCCGCGAGCGTGTCGACGAATCCGGCGAGATGATGGCTCGACACGTCGGGCAGCTTCATGGCCAGCGCGCTGCCCGCCGCTTCCCGGCCTGCCGTCGCGTCGGTGATGCGTGCCGTCAGCGTCGCATAGATCTTGCCGGCGATCGCCTGAACGGCCGGATCGTGCCGACTGCGCGGACGCGGCAGCGGCACGTTCAGCGTGGCCTCGATGCGCGCCGGACCGGCGCCGAGCACCAGGATGCGATCGCACATGAGCACGGCTTCCTCGATGTTGTGCGTCACCATCAGCACCGACCGGGTCGACAGCTGGTGCGCGTCCCACAGGTCGAGAAAATCCGTGCGCAGCGTTTCCGCGGTCAGCACGTCGAGCGCCGAGAACGGTTCGTCCATCAACATCAGCGCGGGCTCGCTGACGAGCGCGCGGGCGAAACCGACCCGCTGGCGCATGCCGCCCGACAGTTCGCGGGGAAACGCCGATTCGAACCCGTCGAGCCCGATCAGTTCGATCGCGGCGGCCGCGCGTGCGCGTGCGTCGCCCGGCGCGAGGCCCAGCGCGTCGAGGCCGAGCTCGACGTTTTCGATGACGGTCAGCCACGGGTACAGCGCAAAGGTCTGGAACACCACCGCGATGCCGTCGGTCGGGCCGGCGAGCGGCGCACCGCGATACGCGACCGTGCCGGACGAGGGCTTGACGAGCCCGCCGGCGATCCTCAGCAGTGTGGACTTGCCCGAGCCGGAGCGGCCCAGCAGCCCCAGGATCTCGCCTTCGTGCAGCGCGAGATCGATATCGGCCAGCACGTGCAGCGGTTCGCCGGACGGCTTCGTGAACGATTTGCATACGGCCCGCATCTCCAGCACGACCGCCGCCGGGTCCGGAGGCGACGCAGCCGCGCCGGCGACGTTCCCTTCCGTGTATTCGCTAAGGTTCGGCACACGGATCTCCCGTGAGTAAAGGATCGGTCGAGGGCTCAGTCGAGCCGCGTGCGGCGCTCCGCGAACGCGTACATCGGGCGCCACACGAGCCGATTGGTCGCGATCACGAGCAACGACATCACGGCGACGCCGAGCGCGATGCGCGGATAGTCGCCGGCGTCGGTCATCCGCGCGATATAGGCGCCGAGTCCGCCGGCATCCAGGCGTGTGCCGCCCCAGCTCACCGCTTCGGCGACGATGCTCGCGTTCCATGCGCCGCCCGACGCGGTAATCGCGCCGGTCACGAAGTACGGCAGGACGCCCGGCAGCATGACGTGACGCCACCAGGTCGGCGGCCGCACCCGGAAGCAGGCGGCCGCTTCGCGCAGGTCGGCCGGGAACGCGCTCGCACCGGCGATCACGTTGAACAGGACGTACCATTGCGCGCCCAATATCATCAGCGGGCACAGCCAGATGTCGGGTTCGAGCCGCAGGCGCACGATCGCGAACACCGCGACCGGAAACAGCAGGTTGGCCGGAAACGCGGCGAGGAACTGCGTGACCGGCTGGATGCGGGCGGCCACGCCCGGGCGGAGGCCGATCGCGATGCCGATCGGCACCCAGATCGCCGACGCGAGGGTGACCAGCACGGTCACGCGGACGAACGTGAGCCCGCCTTCGCTTGCGACGGCGCGCAGGTCCGTCCAGGTCAGCGTCGCGCGTCCGAGCCGGAACAGTTCGAACACCGCATACGCGCATCCCGCGCCGCACGCCGCGAACCAGAGCACGTCGCCCGTGTGTCGCGGCAGCGCGATCCGGCCGCGCCATGCCGGCATGAACCCGCGCAGCCGCGCGCGCGCCGCCCGACGCAGCACCGCCCGGACCGGGCCGACCGCACGGCCGATCCATCGCGATCGGTGGAACAGGTCGAGCATCCAGCTGCGCGGCCCGACCGTGGGCGCGGCATCGCCATAGCGGAACCGTTCCGACCATGCGACCAGCGGCCTGAACAGCAACTGGTCGTACAGGACGATCGCGACGCTCATCGCGACGATCGCCCAGCCCACGGCGGCGAGGTCGCGGCTCGCGATCGCCTGCGCGACGTAGGCGCCGACGCCCGGCAGGTCGACGTGCAGGTTGCCGAC
Organism: Burkholderia sp. BCC1996; assembly: GCF_905339955.1. Lineage (NCBI taxonomy): Bacteria > Pseudomonadati > Pseudomonadota > Betaproteobacteria > Burkholderiales > Burkholderiaceae > Burkholderia > Burkholderia sp. BCC1996. Next base: position 257,841 of record NZ_CAJPHM010000007.1, on the reverse strand, counting down.
CGCGATCGCCTCGGACGCGACCACGAAAAACCAGCCGCCCGACATCGACATCATCGCGTTCCAGACGAGTCCCGGCATCGCGAACGGCACGTCGAGGCGCCAGAAACGCTGCCATGCGGACAGCCGGAAGCTGCGGCTCGCCTCGTCGAGATCGAGCGGCACCGTGCGCAGCGCCTGATAGAAGCTGAACGTCATGTTCCAGGCCTGGCTGGTGAAGATCGCGAAGATCGCTGCGCACTCGGCGCCGAGGATCCGCCCCGGAAACAGCGACAGGAAGAACAGCACCGTAAACGACAGGTAGCCGAGGATCGGCACCGACTGCAGCACGTCGAGCAGCGGGATCAACACGCGCTCGGCGCGACGGCTGCGCGCGGCCGCGGTCGCATAGGCGAACGTGAAGACGATCGACGCAAGCAGTGCCGCGAACATGCGCGCGACGGTGCGCAGCGTGTAGCCCGGCAGCGCCGCGGGCGACAGCGAAATGGCCGGGGGATGCGACACCACCAGCGGGCCAGCCATCTGGTGCGCCGCGATGCCGGCCAGCAACAGGAAGCCGACCACGATCAGCATCGCGGCGAGATCCCGCCAGCCCGGCACGGGCAACGTCCAGCGCCCGCCCCGCAATACCTCAGCATGGTGCTCCACGACGCCTCTCCCGCCGATGATGGCGGTTCATCTTCCCGGGTGGGGCGGCCGGCGGGCTTGACCTGCGTCAACCGCCCTGCAACGGGTGGCGCGACGATTGCGGCGCGTCCCCCGCGCAACGGCCATCGTTCACGCGCATCCCGCCCCCGTTCCGGCGATGCCGTACCGCGCCGGCGAGCGCGGCCGCGTCGGCTCACGCGGCCGGCCACGCGTTCGCGAGCGCCCCGGCCCGGCCCGGCGGGCAGTCAGCGACACGGCTTTCACAGGCTCCGCGGCGTGCCGCACTCGCGGCATCGGGATACGACGCGCGATAAACGAACAGCGGCAGGCAGAGGTCGTGTTCGCGAATCGGCGTCGTCAGCAACGCTCCGGCCGGGCACCCACGCGCCGGCATTCCGGCGCTGTCATGCCCGCCACGCCCCCTGCGCGCACCGGATGGTCGCAGATTGCGCCTGGCCACTGGCGCACCCGGGTGCGCGGGCCGCCGCGCCGGTCGCGTGTCATGGCGTCGCGCGCGTCCGAAGGGCGCGTCGCACCGGCATCGGGGCCGCCGCCGCGTCACGCATGGCGCGACGGAAGCGGAAACCGACCGGATCAGCCACGCTGCTTCTCCTCGAAATACGGCTGGCGGGCCGCCACGAGCCGCAACTCGTCGAGCAGCGCGGCGGCCGCGCGCAGCAGATCGTCGAGCGAGACAATGCCGACCAGGTCGCCGTCCGCGCCGACGACCGGCAATCGACGGACGCCGTGCTGGCGCATCCGCTTCGCGAGCAGCCAGATGTCGTCGTCGACGTTCGCGGTCGCGACGGGCGCCGACATGATGTCGGCGACGAACAGCGAGCCGGCCTCCGCATCGGGGCTGACCACCGTCAGCACGATGTCGCGATCGGTCACCACACCGACCGGCATGCGGTGCCCCTCCTGTTCCCGCACGACGATCAGATCGCCGGCGTGCGCCTCGCGCATCATTGCCGCCGCCTCGACGACGGTTGCTCGCGCCGAGCACACGGCGACATCGCGGGTACAGAGCATCGCGGCATTCATGTTGGTTCTCCCGGCCGGTGCGAAGCGGACCATCGATCGATGTCCGCGGCTGCCCGAGCCATCATGCAGCGGTCAGTCGATCGACCACGTCGCGATGCATTTCCATGCCGGTGCGCACTGCATCGGTCGACGGGGCACGGTCGGGTTCCTGCTCGACGCCCTTCTTCGGCCCGCTGGGGCCTTTCATGCCCATCGACGCCTGTCCGCAACCGATGAAAACAACGGTAATTCCCGCTGCACCGCGTGGCATCGATACAGGTCAGCGCACGGCGTGATGCGCGATCCCGGCCGATGTCTGCGCGGCGATCGTGCGACACGCGGTCGTGACGTCGACATTGCCCCGTTGCTTGGCGCGATCGCGTCTGGCGAGCCGCGACACCATCCGGCGCCCGTCGGCCGACAGGCAGGCGGGCGACTCCGCAAGCGACGCGGCATCCAGTCGAACGAGACCGCGATCGACGAGGCAGCGCAGGTCGGCGGGGTCGCCCTGCTGGCGTCGCGGTTCGCTGGCGAGCACCATCAGGATCGCGATTTCGTGGGGACTCAGCAGCCGGTCGCCGTCGGGGTCGATCGGCTGATGCACGCGAGACGTGACGGCCGACACGCTCGGAGCCGCTGCAGAGGAACGGGAATCGATCCGGCGATTCGACGTGTTCGCGAACGAGAGGTGCATGATGGTTTCCGTATCATGAACGTGAAGGCGCAAACGGCACGGAACATGTCGATCGCGGTCGGGATCGACATGCGAGAACATCGATATTCGCGCGTGCCGGGGAGTCGTTCTTGATGCAGGTCATCCAGCAGACGCGAACGATCGAAATATTCCGCGATTCGTCCGACGCAATGCGCTTCGAAACACCGATACGCATGCGTCGCGAGACCAGGCCGGATGGCTGGACCGGTCTTCGCGTCGAACTTCCCGTCAACCGGCGCGTGGATTGCAAGGGAACACGCGGAGCATCGCGGCGATCGACGACTCAAGCAGAACACGACGAGCATGCGTCGCGGCGTGCCCATGTTCCGCGCCGTGCATCCGTCCGCGATCCGTAGACCAGCCTGCACCGGCGATCGGGGCGACGCTGATGCAGGTCAACCCGTCGCCGCGCGATCAGGCGACAGTAGGTTTGTCCGGATTTCCCGCGATTTTCTGCCGTGCGCCATGTGGTATGACCTGATCGAACAGCAACGGCAATGGTTGCGCACATGGAACGCGGCGGCGCGGTTCACGCGCGGTCTTTGGCCCGATGCCGCATCGTCGTGCTACGCCGACCTGTTCGAACCCCTGCTCGACCTGCCGGCCGACGCGCCACGGTTCGCCATCGATTCGGTCGACGTGGACGGACGGCGCGTCGACGTCGACGAGTCGATCGTCGCGCACACCCCGTTTTGCACGCTGCGCCGCTTCGCGCGCGCGGATGCGCAACGCATGATCCTGCTGTGCGTGCCGCTGGCCGGCCATGCGGCCGTGATGATGCGCGAGACGGTCGAGACCCTGCTGGCCGACGGCGACGTCTGCGTCACCGACTGGACCGATGCGCGCGACGTGTCGTGCGACGCGGGCCGATTCGGCCTCGACGAATACGTGTCGATGCTCGACCGCTTCATCGATACCCTGCTTGCGGACGCCCGGCCGGTGCACGTCGTCGCCGTCTGTCAGGCGACGTTTCCATCGCTCGGTGCCATCGCGCTGCGCGCGCAACGTGACGCCGCGCTGCCGGCGAGCCTGACGTTGATCGGCGGCCCGCTCGATGCCCGCATCAATCCGGGTGCGCTCGGCACCGCGGCCCGGTCGCATTCGCTCGACTGGTGTCGCGCCACGCTGATCGACACGGTGCCGCACGGCTTCGCCGGATACGGGCGGCAGGTATTTCCGGCCTATCTGCAGCGCGCCGAGATCGCGGTCACCTACCCGCAACGCTACATGGCGCTGGTCGATCGCTATCGACGAGCGGTGTCGGGCGCCGACGCCGACGCACTCGCAACCGCACGCCGCGCACTGCGCGAATATCTGACGCTCCTCGACATGCCCGCCGAGTATTTCCTCGATACGGTCGACATCGTGTTCCAGCGGGCTTGCCTGGCAAACCGGACGTGGCACGTTCACGGCCAGCGGGTCGAGCCCGCCGCGCTGCGCTCGATCGTGTTGCTGACCGTCGAAGGCAAGTGCGATGCCGTCACCGGTGCCGGCCAGACCCATGCCGCTCTGGCCATGTGCAGCGGCCTCGCGGCGGATGCCCGGCAACGCGTCGACATCGACGATTGCGACCACTACGGACTCTTTACCGGCGATCACTGGCACGCCGACGTGCATCCGGTGCTGCAAGCGGCGTTCGCCCGGGCCGAACGCGGCCGGCTGCGCTCGTGCGCGGCGTGATGCGCCTTCAACCCGGCGCGGAACGGTCGTGTGCCCATCCGCCCCGTTCATTCCGACGACGCACGCTCGCCTGGCTCGCCTGGCTCGCTCGGCGCCTCGGCGTCTCCCGTGACCGGCACCAGGCACAGCGCTGCATCGCCCCCAACGTCGCCCGGGGCGGCTTCCCCCCGCTGCGGTTCGTTCACTTGCTGCAAGAAATCGACCGGGTTTCCGTTCGATCGCCCGTCGCACTAATCTGCAACACACTTTCAACCAATCGAACAAGAATCGACGAAAAAATGGGCGAGCAAAATCTCCGGTTCGCCATTAAAATGCACCGCTTGGTTAATTTCTATAGCTAACCAGGCTGCACGATCAGGACCTGCGAAGCCCGCGCCCGCGCATGCATGCCGTGCGGCGCCTTCTCCACGTGTTCGAACAGGGCCACCCACGGCGCCCTCTTCCCGCCTTTCGATGCAGCCCGGCGCAAACGGATAAGAAGACACTCATGTCCAAGCAATCCCCTGCAGAGCCGATTCGTGCTTCCGCCCGCATCGGCCTGACCGCCGCGGGCGCGGTCTCGCTGCTCCTCGGCCTTTATTTCGTCATCGGCGGCGGCATGCTCGTCGCCCGTGGCGGGAGCGCGTACTACCTGCTGGCCGGGCTCGCCCTGTGCGCGACCGGCGTCCAGCTCGCCCGGCGCCGCGCCAGTGCGGTCGCGATCTACCTCGTGATGCTGATAGCCACGGCGCTGTGGGCCGTGTGGGAAGTCGGCTTCGCGTTCTGGCCGCTCAACGCGCGGATCTTCATGTTCTCGATGATCGGCATGCTGCTCGCGCCGGCCTGGCCGCTGCTGCGCCGTGCCGAAGGCAAGGCACCCGCACGCGGCATGGCATGCGGCATTGCCGCACTCCTGCTCGCCTGCAACGGCGCATTCGTCTACGGCATGTTCGTGCCGCACGGCACGTTCGGCACCGAGACGCCCGTGCCGGCGGCCGGCAATGCAGGCACCGACGACTGGACGGCCTACGGTCACTCGGACGGCGGCGACCGCTTCACGCGCTACGCGCAGATCGATCGCGACACGGTGAAGCACCTGCAGGTCGCGTGGACGTTCCGCACCGGCGACACGCCGCTCAGCCCGGACGGCGGCGGCTCGGAAGATCAGCAAACCCCGCTGCAGGTCGGCAAGACGCTGTTCCTGTGCTCGCCGCACAACACCGTGATCGCCGTGGATGCCGCGACGGGCGCGGAGAAGTGGCGCCATGCGTTCCCGACCAAGACGACGGTCTGGGTCCGCTGCCGCGGCCTCGCGTACTTCGATGCGGACAAGCCGCTCGTGCAGCCGACCGTCGCCGGATCGACGCCGGTCCTGCCGGTCGCCGCGTCCGGGGATCCGGCCGTGTGCCGCCGCCGCATTTTCATGAACACGATCGACGCGAAGCTCGTCGCGCTCGATGCGGACACCGGCAAGCTGTGCGACGGCTTCGGCGATCACGGCATCGTCGACCTGAAGGCCGGCCTCGGTAACGCGAAGAGCCCGTTGTACCAGCTCACTTCCCCGCCGACGGTCGCGGGCACGACGGTGGTCACGGGCGGCCGTGTCGCCGACAACGTGTCGCTCGACATGCCCGGCGGCGTGATCCGCGGCTTCGACGTGATGACCGGCAAGATGAAGTGGGCGTTCGATCCGGGCAATCCGGACGATCACGCGCAGCCGGCGCAAGGCAAGACCTTCGTGCGCTCGACGCCGAACGTGTGGGCGCCGATGACCTACGACGCGACGTCGAACACGGTCTACATGCCGGTGGGCAACGCGGCGATCGACCTGTGGGGCGTGAAGCGCACCGCGCTCGACGAGAAATACGGCGCTTCCCTCCTCGCGCTCGACGCCACGACGGGCGCGGAAAAGTGGCACTTCCAGACGGTCCACCACGACCTCTGGGACTACGACGTGCCGATGCAGCCGACGCTGATCGAGTTCCCCGCGGAAGGCGGCAAGCGCGTGCCGGCGCTGATCGTCGGCACCAAGATGGGCCAGCTGTTCGTGCTCGACCGCGTGACCGGCAAGCCGCTGACTCAGGTCGTCGAACATCCGGTAAAGACCGCGTCGATTCCGAACGAGCCGTATTCGAAGACCCAGCCGCTGTCCGTCGGCATGCCGCAGATCGGCGCCGACGTGCTCGAGGATTCGGACATGTGGGGCGTCACGCCGATCGACCAGCTGATGTGCCGCGTGATCTTCCGCGGCATGCGCTACGACGGCCTCTTCACCGCGCCGGACACCGATCGCTCGCTCAGCTTCCCGGGTTCGCTCGGCGGCATGAACTGGGGCGGCCTGTCGTACGATCCGAACGCGGACATGATCTACGTGAACGACATGCGCCTGGGCCTCTGGGTCCATCTGGAGCAGGAGAAGAACCGCGGCGGCGCCTCCGACGGCAACGAATCGGTGAACGCGGGCATGGGTGCCGTGCCGCTCGGCGGCACGCCGTACTCGGTGCTGAAGGACCGCTTCCTCTCGCCGATCGGCATCCCGTGCCAGAAACCGCCGTTCGGCAGCCTCACCGCGGTCGACCTGAAAACCCGCCGCATCGCATGGCAAGTCCCGCTCGGCAGCGTGAAGGACACGCGCCTTCACGGCGTGCAGATGAACATGCCGTCACCGATCGGCATGCCCACCATCGGCGGCTCGCTGACGACCGGCGGCGGTCTCGTGTTCTTCGCCGCAACGCAGGACTACTACCTGCGCGCGTTCGACAGCTCGACGGGCAAGGAACTGTGGAAGGCACGGTTGCCGGTCGGGAGCCAGGGCACGCCGATGAGCTATACAATCGGCGGCAAGCAGTACATCGTCATCTCGGCAGGCGGCGCGCGCCAGTCGCCCGATCGGGGCGACTACGTGGTGGCTTACGCCCTGCCCGACAGCAAGTAAGCGCCGGAATCGACCGGATCGCGTGCGGGACGGGGCGGCGAGGGTTGCCGCACCGTCCCGCATTCAGCGCGTCACCTCACTGTCTTGACTGCATGCTACCGTTGTCCATGAATCGTTCCTTTCCCGCTTCCCGCATCCGAAATCACGACCTCACGCCGGGACGCCGCCGATCGCGCCGGCCGGCGGCCGTCACACGTTTCGCACTGCGCATCGGTGCGGCCGCAACGGCCATTGCCGCACACGCGTCGGCGGCCCATGCGCAAAGCAGCGTGACGCTGTACGGCACGATCGACACGAGCATCGAGATCACGAATCCCGGCACGGGTTACGTCGCGCGGATGGATTCCGGCGCGTATCGCGGCTCGCGCATCGGCGTGCGCGGCGCGGAGGATATCGGCAACGGCGTGAAGATCCTGTTCGATCTCGAGAACGGCTTCGGCTCGGCGGACGGCACCCTGGCCGCCGCCAACACGTTGTTCAACCGCCAGGCCTGGATCGGCGTGAGCTCACGCTACGGCACGGTGCGGGTCGGCCGTCAGTATTCGCCGATCTACATCCCGTTCAAGGGGCAGCTCGATGCGTTCGGGGCCGGCACGATCGCGTCGGGGCTGAACAATCTGTCGAAAATCACGCCGTACGAAAGCAATGCGATCACGTACCTGTCCCCCGAGGTGCACGGCTTTTCGACCACGATCATGGCGTCGTTGCGCGACGCTAAGGACGGCGACGGCAACGGGCTGGCAGGCCACATCGAGACGTTCGCCTGGCATGACGGCCCGCTGCGCATTTCGTACGCACACCAGCAAACCCACGGCAGCGGCGCACTGCGCGCCAACCTCGGCGGCGTGTCCTATGCGTTCGGCCCGGTGACGGCCTTCCTGTCGTACTTCAATGGCGACGGCGGAACGCCGCGATATCACAGCGACGGCGTGTCGGCTTCCGCACGCTACGCGGTGAACGCGCGTTTTCGCGCGTCGCTGGGTTATACGTGGCTGCGCGACCGGTCGGGCCGCGACAACGATGCCGACCAGTTCAGCGCGGCATGCGAATACGATGTGTCGAAGCGGGTGCTGGTCTATGCGAGTGCCGCGTGGCTTCACAATCGCGGCCAGGCCGCCTACACGCTGAGAGGCGTGAACGTGACCGGCCTCACGCCTTCGTGGCCGGGTGCGTCGGTGCGCGGTATCCAGTTCGGCGTGATCGATCGCTTCTAGAAGAAGCGCATGTCCGCGGCCGATGTCGCGATCGACGCGACGCGCCCCTTTCGCTAAAAGAATTTCGCAAGCCACCCCGGCGCCGCCGCACGATCGAACACCACGTGCAGCTCCGGGCTGAACGAGCCGAATTCAAGCCCGTGCCGCGTCGCCAGCAGCGTCAGCGCCTGGCTCGTATAAAACGAAATATGCCCGTTGCGCGGCACGCAGTACCACCATTGCTCGATCCCGCGCGCGAGGATCTCCGGCGTGATCAGGGACGTCTGGAACAGCAGTGCGCCGGCAGGCGCCCGGTAGCGGATGATGTCGGCGAACAGGCTTCGCGGATCCGGATGATGCTCGAAGACCTCGAACGACAGGATCGAATCGAACTGCCCCTGCGGCGCGACGGGATGGCTGAACGGATCATACGAAGTCACATCCGCGAAGCCGCGCGCGGACAACTTCTTTTCCAGCAGCCCGAGCCCCGAGCCGAAATCGAGAATGCGGGTCTCGCGCATCGACGGAAAGCTCGTGCAGATCAGGTCGGCGTGCTGCTGCGGACGATGCTCGAGATACTCCGGATCGTGGCGCGCGTAGTCGTCGTTGTACACGTGACGCGCAAAATCGTCGTGCGTCCAGCGGTCGAAGGCCGGCGTACACGTGAATCCGCATTGCCGGCACGCGTAGTAGTAGATCGGCACGCCCACGAACGGATCGACCTTTTTCCCGGCGATCATGTCGGCGCCGCAGCGCGAAAAATCGACCACGCCGCAGATGTCCGCGTCGGCACCGCACACCTTGCAGGCGATCGTCGCCGGATGGTTGGCCGGAATGTCAATCATGTTGCAGTCCCCTGGTTGGCTTCAGGCGTACGCGCCACCCGCTCGGTCACGTCGCCCCGGCGCCCCGGCGCCGTCTGCCCGAACGGCGTGGCCGACGGCTACCGCGGCGAATCGTCCCGATCCGCGCACGATACCCGGTTTCTGGCGAACATTTGTTAAATAGCTTGAATAGCCGACAACCGGTCGACAATTTGCCTTAACATCCGGCCACACGATCGACCACGGGCTTCAGCAAGGACCGCGGTCACCATTTTCAACGGCGCGAAAACGGGCGCGGCTTTCATTCGAACGGACGGACCGACCATGTTCCAATCACCAGGAGACTCCTTCGTCGGCGGCTCGCTGCTCGGCCTGTGCGTCGAGGTGCCGCTCGCCGTGCTCGTTTCGCTGATGATGCATGGCGTCGACTGGACCGGGCCGCGCATCGCGATGCTCGTCGCGACGCCGGTACTGATCGCGTGCACCGTGCTGCTGACCCGCCCGGTGGCATTCAGCACCGTATGGAAGCACAAGCGCTCGCCGTTCGAGCTGGACGACAATGTGCGCGCGTCGATCTACGGCCGGCTGACCGGCATCGCGCTCGGCCTGGTGTTCGGCATCATGGTCGCGACGACGTTCGCCTGATTCGATCCGCGCGACAGTCACCTACCGGCGTTTGAAGCGCCGGTCGCGCATCACGCCGACGCCACCAGCGCGTTGAACGACGTATCCCAGAACGGCGCGACGTTCGCCGGCCCATCCAGCACGCCGATTCGCGCGAATACGTCCGCGACTCGTTGATGCTGCGCGATCACGTCGGGCGTGACGGGCAGCAGTGCGTAGTCGTCGCTGCGCTGCGCGAACATCGCCTCGAGATCGGCAACCGGCACGCGCGTTTCGCCGTTCTGCGCGCGCGCATACGCGCCGAAATGCCCGTTCGCCCACGCATACGCGCGCTGGAACCGCAGCAGCAGATCGCCGGTAGCCGCGCGCCGGCGCGGGTCGTCCAGCGTGCGCGGGTTCGCATAGATCGGGAAATTGCCGGACAGATAGCCCTTGCCCGTCTTCAGCACGCGCGCCCCGTAACGGTTGCGCGCGAGCTGGCCGTTGTAGCCGTAGATCGCCCACGCGTCGAGGTCGCCGCGGTCGTACGCGGACAACCCGTCGGTCGGCGACAGGTTGATCGGATGGATGTCGTCGAAACCGAGGCCGGCCTCCGCGAGCTGCCGGTACAGGAAATAGTGCGACGTCGTCGCGCGCACGTAGCCGACGCGCTTGCCCTTCAGGTCCGCGATGCCGAGGATCGGCGTGTCCTTGCGCGCGAGCGTGACCTGGTTGTTCAGATCCTCCCGCGTACGCGAGATGAACCGGACGCTGGCCTTCTGGCGTGCGGCGAACACCGCGGGAATCTCGCTGCCCGAGCCGATGTCGAGCGCATCCGCGTTCAGCGCCTCGATGTGCAGCACGCCGTTGTTGAGTTCGCGCCACTCGATCCGGTACGGCGTGTCGCTCAGGCCGGCCGCCTGCAGCAGCGCGCGCCAGCCGCCCTTGTAGGTCGCGACGCGCAGCGTGGTGCCGGCAAGATCGGCGTTGACGGTCGGCGCGGCAAGCGCGACCCGCGCGACCACGGGGCCCGCCGCGAGCGCGGCGCCGGCGAGCAGCAGGCGGCGGCGTGCCGCCGAAGTTGACGCCATCGGATACTCCTGTCGATTGAACGGTAAAGGGAAAAAGGAAGCCGCCGTGCGCGACGGCCGACGTGCGTCAATGCAGCGAAGGAAAACCGTGGCGCTCGGCCAGCAGATCGAGGATGCGGCGCGGGTCGGTGACGAAGCGCGTCGTGCCGAGCGCTTGCGCGTCGTCCGGCGCCGGTTGCGCGCTACCAAGCACGAGCACCGGCAGGCCTTGATGCGCGTCGTCGAGCACGTCGATCACCGCGTGCCGCGGCCGTTCGAAACCGACCCGGCGCACGTCGAGGCGGCCGGCCCGCTCGGGCGCGCTCGCAAGCAGGCCTTCGATCGCCAGTCCGTGAGGACAGACGAAGTGTCGGCCCGGATACTTCGGATCGGTAAAGCCCGGTTCCAGCAGAAACAACACATCCCGACTCATTTCACACGGCTCCCATATTCGTGGTTCAACCGGGCTGCACGCTGCGTGCGCTGCGCCCGGCGCTGGCCGGCTCGCGGCCGGATGCCCGACTCTACTGCCTTGCATCGCGCGGCCCTACCAACGTTTTGCGGAATCGATATGCAGGTGTGCCTAGCGCATCGGCCGCGCGGCTCACAGAGCCGCGTTGCATAAAAACATCGTCATCCGAACGGATCTCGTCGCGATATCCAACGATTTCATCGATCGATATGCGCACGACCGCGCATGGCCGTCGCGCGATGTTCGCCATCCATGCCGATACGTCCGCTGCAGCACGCGCGCCGGACGCGATCACGGCGCACGCGTCGAGCGTGCAGCGGCACGCATTGCAATTCGCTCGCGCAGCGAATTGCAAACCACGGATCGAACGTTCGTCGACCGGACCGACGTCAATAGCATCGTGATCCTCGCAGATTCACCCATAAAAAAGAGGTTATTCATGATCAAGAAGTCGGTAGTCCTGGGTTTGGTTTCGATCGGTTCCATCGGCGCGCATGCGCAGAGTTCCGTCACGCTGTACGGCGTCGTCGACGCCGGCTTTGCCTATACGAACAGCCAGGGCGGCGCGAGCAACATCCAGCAGACGAGCGGCAAGCTGAGCGGCAGCCGCTGGGGCCTGAAAGGCAACGAGGATCTCGGCGGCGGCCTGGCGGCCGTGTTCACGCTCGAAAGCGGCTTCCGGCCGAGCGACGGCGGACTCGGCCAGGGCGGGCGCCTGTTCGGCCGCTCCGCGTACGTGGGCCTGAGCAAGGCCGACCTCGGCACGCTGACGTTCGGCCGCCAGTACGAGCCGATCACCGATCTCGTCGCGCAGTACGCGGGGTCCGGTTTCTGGTCGCCGGCCACCCATGTCGGCGACAACGACAACCTGAACCAGAGCTTCCGGATCAACAACGCGGTGAAGTTCCGCAGCGCGACGATCGCCGGTTTCACCGCCGACGCGCTGTACGCGTTCAGCAACCAGGCGAACGGCGGCGCGGGCACCGGCTTCTCGAACAACAACGCATGGGGCGTGTCGGCGAACTACGTGAACGGCCCGCTGTCGGCGGGCGCCGGCTATGTTCGGCTCAACCACCCGAACGCGACGTCGAACACGAGCGGTGCGGTGGGCGGCGCGACCACGACGACCGGCAACGACTACAGCGGCGCGTTCTTCTACGGGTTGAACGGCGGCGTGCGCAAGCAGCAGATCGGCGTCGCGGGCGCGAACTACGCGCTCGGCCGCGCGACCCTCGGCTTCGCGTGGAGCCACACGCAGCTCGACTATGTCGACGGCTCGTCGCGCAAGTTCAACAACTACGACGTGAACGGGCGCTACCAGATCACGCCGGCGGCGACGCTGATCGGCGTCTACACGTTCACCGACGGACGCGCGAGCGGCTTGCCGGGCACCGGCGGCCAGACGCTGAAGCCGCGCTGGCACCAGTTCACGCTCGGGTTCGACTATGCGTTGTCGAAGCGCACCGACATTTACCTGTCCGGCATCTACCAGCTGGCCGCGGGCGATGCGAGCACCGCGACGTCCGGTGGCTATCGCCGGATCGCGGCGATCTCGAACATCGGCAGCGCATCGTCGACGAATCGGCAGCTCGCGTTCGTCAGCGGGCTGCGCGTGAAGTTCTGAGCGTTCGCGCAGCCGGCGCGGCGCGATAAGCAAAGCGGGAATCGTTGTTTGCCGCGTCGCGCCCGGTTGCCGAGAATGTCCGTTTTTCCGGATGCTGCCGCGCCCGCGCGCGGCACGGCTTCTCTCATGACCGACTCTCCTTCCCGCCCACGCCGCACCGGCCGACGCGCGGCGCTGCGCCAGCTCGCCGGCGGCTGGGCCGCCGCGATGCTGCCGGCCGGCGGCGCGCTCGCGGGCCAGCCGCTCGCCCCGCTCGCACCGCTGGACGTGCCGCCGTGGACGCGCACGCCTGGCGCGCCGCTGCTGTCGCCGCCGTATGGCCTGCCGGGCGCGCACGAACGCGACGTCATCCGTCGCAGCGCGCGCACGCCGGCGTTGCCCGGCTCCGGCTCGTCGATGACGCCGCTCGCCGACCTGTTCGGCGACATCACGCCGAACGGCCTCGTCTACGAGCGCCATCATGCGGGCGTGCCCGATATCGATGCGCAACGCCACCGCGTCGTCGTGCACGGCCTCGTGCGCGAGCCGCGCAGCTTCACGCTCGACGACCTGCTGCGCTTTCCGTCCGAATCGCGGATCCACTTCCTCGAATGCTCGGGCAATACCGGCAGCGAATGGAACGGCCCGAGCGGCCTGCCCGTCCAGTTCACGCACGGATTGCTGTCGTGCTGCGAATGGACGGGCGTGCGGCTGTCGACGCTGCTCGACGAAACGGGCGTCGATCCGGCCGCGCAGTGGCTGCTCGCCGAAGGCGCGGACGGCGCGGCGATGACGCGCAGCCTGCCGCTCGACCGGATTCTCGAACGCGCGCTCGTCGTCTATGCGCAGAACGGCGAACGGCTGCGCCCCGAGAACGGCTACCCGGTGCGGCTGATCGTGCCGGGCTTCGAAGGCAACACGAACATCAAGTGGCTGCGGCGGCTGAAGCTCGTGCGCGCGCCGGAGATGACGCGCGAGGAAACGTCGAAGTACACGAGCCTGCTGCCGAACGGCTGCGCCCGCCAGTTCGTGTTCGAGATGGACGCGAAATCGGTGATCACGCGCCCGTCGGCCGGCCACCGGCTCGCATCGCACGGCTACTACCCGATCAGCGGCTATGCGTGGTCGGGGCGCGGCCGGGTGCGCGCGGTCGACGTCTCGACCGACGGCGGCCGCACCTGGCGCGCCGCACGGCTCGCCGGCGACGTGCGCGATCGCGCGCTGATGCGCTTCGAAGCCGACTGGGTCTGGAACGGCGAGCCCGCCGACCTGCAAAGCCGCGCGACCGACGAAACGGGCTACGTGCAGCCGACCCGCGACGCGCTCGTCGCCGCGCGCGGCGTCAATTCCCAATACCACTACAACGGCATCCAGAACTGGCGCGTCGGCGCGGACGGGGAGGTGCGCAATGCGTAACACGATCGTGCGTCGGCTCGCGTCGTGTGCGGCCGTGTCGGCCACGTTCGGCGCGCTCGCGCTGTCTGCGCTACCCGCGTTCGGTGCCGGCTTCGGCCTCGGTCAGCCGGTCGACCGCGCGGCGCTCGCCGCATGGGACATCGACGTCGCGCCCGACGGCAGCGGCCTGCCGCCCGGCGCGGGCACGGTCGCGCGCGGCGCGCACGTGTTCGCCGACAAGTGCGCGATGTGCCACGGCGCCGGCGGCCAGGGCGGCGTCGGCGATCCGCTCGTCGGCGGCCTCGGCTCGCTGGCCGGCGCGAAGCCGAAAAAGACGGTCGGCAGCTACTGGCCGTATGCGACGACGCTGTTCGACTACATCCGCCGCGCGATGCCGTACAACGCGCCGCAGTCGCTGAGCGCGGACGAAGTCTATGCGGTCACGGCCTACGTGCTGCACCTGAACGGCATCGTGCCGGACGACACGACGCTCGACGCGCACACGCTGCCGCGCGTCAGGATGCCGAACCGCGACGGCTTCGTGCCCGACCCGCGACCGGGACGACTGTGACGCGACGCGATCCACCGGCCGGCACGACGCAGAACGGCCCGGCAAGACTGCCGGCATCGCGTGCCGGATTTTTTCGTTCGGCGCCAGCGCGCCGCGCAGGGAGGAGCCTACCTTGACCGACACATCCGCCGCGACCCGGGCCGACGCGCCGCTCGTGGCGTCGCCGTTCGTCGACGTCCGTTCGCCGGCCGATTTCCCCGCCAGCCCCGCGTCGCGCGTGCTCGCGCAGCCGCTGATGCTCGGGCTGTTCCTGCCGATCCAGGCCGGCGGCTGGAGCGCCTCGACGCTGCCGCGCTCGACCGACTGGACGTTCGACTACAACGCCGACCTGGTCGCGCGCGCCGAGGCGCTCGGCTTCGATCTCGTGTTCGCGCTGTCGCAGTGGTTGCCGAAAGGCGGCTACGGCGGCGTGTTCGACGGCCAGGCGCTCGACTCGTTCATGACGCTCGCGGCGCTCACCGCGCGCACCGAACGGATCATCCTCGTCGCGACGAGCCACGTGCTCTACGGGCCGTGGCATCCGCTGCATTTCGCGAAGTTCACGGCGACGCTCGATCACATCTCGCGCGGACGCTGGGGCATCAACGTCGTGACCGGCCACCGCGCGATCGAACACGAGATGTTCGGCTGGAACCGGATCGAGCACGACCGTCGTTACGAGATGGCCGCCGAGTTCGTCGACGCGGTCAGCCAGCTGTGGGCCCAGCCGGACAACTTCAGCTATGCGCCCGCGCTGTCGAGCTGGCGGCTCTCCGGCGCGTTCGTCACGCCGAAGCCGCGCTACGGCCGCCCGCTGCTGATCAACGCGACCGGCTCCGACGCCGGCATCGATTTCGCGGCCCGCTATTCGGACATCGTGTTCGTCACGAGCCCGGCCGGCCCGGACGTCGATCTCGCGCTGGACGCGCTGCCCGCGCATACGGCCCGCGTGAAGGCGGCCGCCGCCGCGCGCGGCAGGACGATCCGCACGCTGCTCAATCCGCTCGTGATCTGCCGCGAGACAGCGGCCGAGGCGCGCGCGTACCGCGACGCGATCGTCGCGCATGCGGACGAAGGCAGCTTCCACCGCTTCGACAGCGACGCCCATGCGTGGCGCGGCGGCTTCGAACAACGCGCGCAGGCGGCCGCGCGTGCGATCGGCGGCAACATCTCGATCACGGGCTCGCCCGAGGAAGTTGCCGACTACATCGTGCGGCTGCATCGCGCGGGCATCGACGGCATCCAGTTGAGCTTCTACGACTTCAGGCCGGATCTCGACTTCTTCGGCGCACGCGTGCTGCCGCTGCTGCGCGACGCCGGCCTGCGGCGCTGAACTCAGGCCGCCGCGGCGCCGGGCACGGCCGACGCGCGCCGCGCCGCGGGGCGCCGCAACCCGAGGTGATCGCGCAGCGTGCTGCCGGCGTAGTCGCTGCGGAACAGCCCGCGACGACGCAATTCGGGCAGCACGAGCGCGATGAAATCGTCGAGGCCGCCGGGCAGGGTCGGCGCCATCACGTTGTAGCCGTCCGCGCCGTAATGCACGAACCGTTCCTCGAGCGCATCGACGATCTGCTCCGGCGTGCCGACGAGCTGCCAGTGACCGCGCGCGCCCGCGATGCGCAGGTACAGCTCGCGGATCGTCAGGTTCTCGCGGCGCGCGAGCTCGAGCGTCAGCGTCTGCCGGCTCTTGCTCGCATTCGTTTCCGGCAGCGGCGGGATCGGGCCGTCGAGCGGATAGGCGGACAGGTCGACGCCGCCGGTCAGGCCCGACACCAGCGCGAGCCCGACCTTCGGGTCGATCAGCGCCTGCAGCGCGTCGAACTTCTCCTTCGCCTCGCTCTCGGTGCGACCGACCACCGGAAAGACGCCGGGCATGATCTTCAGCGTGTCGGGGTCGCGGCCGAACGCGGCGAGCTGCCCCTTCACGTCCGCGTAGAACGCGACCGCGTCGTCGAGCGTCTGCTGCGCGGTGAAGATCACCTCGGCCGTGCGCGCGGCCAGCCGCGTGCCGGCCGCCGACGAGCCGGCCTGCACGATCACCGGTTGCCCCTGCGGCGCGCGCGGCACGTTCAGCGGCCCGTCCACCCGGAAGAAGCGGCCGCGATGAGCGAGCACGTGGCGCTTGTCCGGGTCGAAGAAGCGGCCGCTGGCACGGTCGCGCACGAACGCATCGTCGTCCCAGCTGTCCCACAGTCCGCGCACGACGTCGGCGAATTCCTCCGCGCGCGCATAGCGTTCGCCGTGATCGAAATGCGCATCGCGGTTGAAGTTGCGCGCTTCGTGCGCGCTCGACGACGTGACGAGGTTCCATCCGGCGCGGCCGCCGCTGATGTGGTCGAGCGACGCGAACTTGCGCGCGATGTGGAACGGCTCGTTGAAGCTCGTCGACGCGGTGCCGACGAGGCCGATGCGTTCGGTGACGGCCGCGAGCGCCGACAGCAGCGTCAGCGGCTCGAACTGCGCGACGTAGCTGTGCGCGGTGCGGCTCAGGAATTCGACGTCGTCGCCGCGCGTGCCGACGCCGTCCGCGAGGAACACGAGGTCGAACTTCGCGGCCTCGGCCGCCTGCGCGAGCCGCACGTAATGACGAAAGTCGACACCGGCGTCCGCCTGCGAGCCGGGATGGCGCCACGCGGCGATGTGATGGCCGGTCGGATACAGGAACGCACCGAGGTGCAGGTGGCCGGTGCGGGTCGTCATCGGGGAGCTCCCGGAAAGTGGGCTGCGGGCGCAGCGGAATCAGAACACGCGTCCTTCGGTCAGGTGCGTGGTCACGCCGTTCAGGTCGTAGTCGCCGATCACCCGCGCCTTGTGCAGCAGCGGGTTGTGGCTGAAGATCGTGCGCAGGTTGCGCCAGTGCCGGTCGAGGTTGTGCACGCGCGCGGTCGCCGACGCGCCGCCCACTTCGAACAGCCGTTCGGCCGCGTACAGCGCGAGCTTGCCGACGATCAGTTGCGTGCGCGCGGTCGCGAGCGCGCTGTCGAGCACGCGTTCGTGCGCGTCCGCCGCGCCGGCCTCGATCGCGTCCGCGGAGCGGTCGAGCGCACGCGCGTTGTCGCGCACGAGCGCGTCGATCGCGTGGCTGTGCGCCGACAGCTCGCCGACGATCTGCTGGATGAAATGATCGTCGCGCGCGCTCGCCGCCGGGCTGTGCAGCACCGGCCGGCCATGCTCGAGCACGTAGCGGCGCGCGTCGGCCGCCACGTTGCGCACGATGCCCGCGCCCGTCGCGACGAGATGAAGCTGCCGCAGCGCGCCGCAATGGCGGCCGACGAGCGTCGAGCCGTCGCGGGCCGCGACTTCGTCCGCGAATACCTGCACGTCGTGCAGCAACAGGCTGCCGCTCGCGGTCATGCGCTGGCCCATGCCGTCCCAGTCGTCGAGCACCTGCACGCCGTCGCGCGCGACCGGGATGATCACGGCGAGCGCGTCGCCCTGCTCGTTCTCCACGTTGATGCGCGCGAAATCGGCAAACGCGGTGCCGGTCGAATAGTATTTGCGGCCCGTCACGCGATGGTGCGCGCCGTCGCGGCGCAGCACGGTCGTGTTCTCGCCCGGCCGCGACGTGCCGCGCTCGGTCGACGCGCCGCCGAAGATCGCGCCGGCCAGCGCGCGCTCGAGCTGCACGTCGTTGAACGGCGTGCGCGGCGACAGCCGCAGCGTCTCGGTCAGGTCGTAGTGGATGCGCAGCGCGTGCGCGAGATTCGAATCGGCGGCCGCGAGCGTCGCGATTGTCTCGAACAGGTCGACCAGCGTGCCGCCCAGGCCGCCGCGTTCGACCGGAATCCTCAGCACGCCGAGCGCGGAACGGCGAAAGAGTGCGAAGCCTTCGAACGGCAGTTCGCGACGCGCCTCGCGTTGCGCGGCGTCGCGCCCGATCGCCGTCGCGAGTTCGGGCAGTGCGGCGAGCGCGGCGCGCAACGCGTCGTGCGGTTCGGCACCATGACGGGCATTCATGCAGCGGTTCCTCATCGTCGAAAAGCGACGGCTCGCTGCACGATTGCGCAGGCCGTCGCCGCAGCCCGCAGGCAGCACCGAAAAGTATAGGGACGCATCCGGTGCGCGTGAAAAACCGATTTCAGCTTTGGTTATGCGTGCGCCGGGAATGCGCACGCACATCGATACGGTCAGTGCGGGATGCCCCAGCGGCGCACCGTCACGCGTTCGAGCGTATCGAACACGAGATGCTCGACGAGCAGGCCGATCACGATGACGGCCGCGAGGCCCGCGAACACACGGTCGGTATACAGCTCGTTGCGGTTCTGGAAGATGTACCAGCCGAGCCCGCCCTGCCCCGCGCTCGCGCCGAACACGAGTTCGGCCGCGATCAGCGTGCGCCACGCGAACGCCCAGCCGACGCGCAGCCCCGACAGGATCGACGGCAGCGCGGCCGGCACGAGAATCAGCGCGATCTGGCGCAGGCCGGTGAGGCCGTAGTTGCGCCCGGCCATCTTCAGCGTGGCCGGCACGCCGGCGAACCCCGTGTACATGCTGAGCGCGAGCGGCCAGAGCACCGCGTGCACGAGCACGAACAGCAGGCTGCCGGTGCCGAGCCCGAACCACAGCAGCGCGATCGGCAGCAACGCGATCGACGGCAGCGGATTGAACATCGACGTGAGCATCGACAGCACGTCGCGGCCGATGCGCGTCGACACCGCGAGCGAAGTCAGCACGAACGCGAGCAATACGCCGAGCGCATAGCCGCGCAGCAGCACCGACATCGAGATGCCCGTCTTCACCAGCAGTTCGCCCGACGCGATGCCCTGCACGAACGCGGCCAGCGTCGCGCCGAAGGTCGGCACGAGCAGGTCGTTCGCGACGATGCGCGCGATGATTTCCCATGCGGCGATCAGCACGAGCGCGATGACGGCGCGGCGAAACCCGCTCGCGCCGACGATGCGGCGCCACAGCGGTGCGGGCGCCGCACGTTCGGCGTCGGGCGGCGGGTCGAGCGCGCGCACGTATTCGGCGCGCACGGGCGGCAGCGGCGGCAGGACCGGATCGATCGTGCTCATGATGCGATGCCCTCCGTGGCCGGTGCTGCACGCGTTTCGTCCGCTACATCGGTATCGAACAGCAGATGATGAATGCGCGCGACGCGGTCGCGGAAGTCGCCGCTGCCGACGCTGTCGAGCGAATGATCGTGACTGTTGAGCTCCGCGCGCACGCGGCCCGGATGCGGCGACAGCAGCAGGATCCGGTTGCCGACGACGAGCGCCTCCTCGATCGAATGCGTGACGAACAGCAGCGTGAAGCGGAACTCGTCCCACAGGCGCAGCAGTTCCTCCTGCATCTTGCGGCGCGTGAGCGCGTCGAGCGCGGCGAACGGTTCGTCCATCAGCAGCACGCGCGGCTGCATCGCCAGCGCACGCGCGATCGCGACGCGCTGCTTCATGCCGCCGGACAGCGTGTGCGGATAGGCATCGGCGAACGCACCGAGGCCGACCTTGTCGAGATAGTGCAGCGCGCGCTCGCGTGCTTCGGCGCGCGACAGCTTCGCGGCCGCGCGCAACGGAAACGCGACGTTCTCGACGACCGTCTTCCACGGCGGCAACTGATCGAATTCCTGGAACACGACGATGCGGTCGGGGCCCGGCCCTTGCACGGGCCGGCCGTCGAGCGCGATCGAGCCCGACACGGGCTCGATGAAGCCGGCGATCGCCTTCAGCAACGTGGACTTGCCGCACCCCGACGGGCCGAGCAGCACGAAACGGTCGCTGCCATACACGTCGAAGCTGACCTGATGGGTCGCGCGCACGATCCGCGCGCCGCTCCGGTATTCGAGGCTCACGCGATCGATCGCCAGCAGGCGCTCGCTGTGCGCACCGGCCGGCGCGGACGCGGATGCCGGCCTGCTCGCCGCGTCGGTGTCGGTGACGGGTTGGGCGGGCGGTGCGGCGGCGCCGCGCGCCGCGTACGGCGGCAGCCCGATTCGGGGAGAAGTGGCGTTCACGATCGAAACTCTTGCGGGTAAAGCATCAACATACGGCGGCACCGCGCGCGGCCCAACCAACGATTGCACATATCGAAACCGCGTCGACGCATAAGCGTCGATCGCGGCGCCGCAGCGCCACGCCCGCTCAGCTGCCGCCGGCAGTCGCCGGATCGTCGAAGAAGTAGTCGCGCCACGACTTCGGCTCGTTGCGGATCGCGCCGGTGCGATACATGAACTGCGCGAGCTTCTGCGTGTTCTCCGGGGCCGTCTTGAACTGCACCTGCGGATTGCGCAGGATCTTCAGCAGCAACGCGCGATCGATCTTCGAGCCGTTCACGCGGATATAGGTATCGACCGCGCGCTCGGGATCTGCCGCGATCTGGTGCGCGGCGTCGGCGAGCGCGGCGACGAACGCGCGGTACGTCTTCGGGTTCTCGTCGCGGAACTTCTCCGTCGCGTACAGCACCGTCGCGGAACTCGGGCCGCCGAGCACGTCGTAGGAATTCAGCACGATGTGTGCGTTCGGATTGCCCGCGAGTTCCTGCTCCTGGAACGGCGGATTGCCGAAGTGGCCCGTGATCACGTTGCTGTTCGCGAGAATCGCGGCCGTCGCGTCGGGATGCGGGATCGCCTGCGTGAGCGGATCGAGCTTGTCGAACTGCTTGTCGCCCCACTGCTTCGCGGCCGCGTACTGCAGCACGCGCGACTGCACCGACACGCCGACGGCCGGCACCGCGATGCGGTCCTTCGCGCCCAGGTCGGCGATCGTCTTCACGTTCGGGTTGCTGCTGACGAGGTAGTACGGAAAATTGCCGAGCGACGCGACGCCCTTCACGTTCTGCCGGCCGCGCGTGCGATCCCACACGGTCAGCAGCGGCCCGACGCCCGCGCCGGCGACGTCAACCGCGCCCGACAGCAGCGCGTCGTTCACGGCCGCGCCGCCCGACAGCCGCACCCAGTCGACCTTGATGTCGAGGCCGGCCTTGCGCCCTTCCTTCTCGATCAGTTGCTGGTCGCGCGCGACGTTCAGCATCAGGTAGACCACGCCGAACTGCTCGGCGATGCGGATGCGGCCTTCCGCGTGCGCGGCTTGCGGCGTCCCGGCGGCGGCCAGTGCGAGCGCGGCGGTGAGCGTGGCGGCCAGTGCGCGGCGCGCGGCCAGGGTCGTGCGGCGCAGGGCCGGCGAAAGCGGAAACGACATCGGAACTCCAGTGAGAATGAGGCGGCGAACCGGGACGTGCCGTTCAGAACGGCGCGTCACCTTCGATCGTGGTGCGGTACAGCTTGCGGCGCAGATGGTCGGGCGTGCCGGCCGCGAGATGCATCAGCGAGCGGTTGTCCCAGAACACGAGGTCGTGCTCGCGCCAGTGGTGCCGATACAGATGCTCCGCGCGCACGCTGTGCGCGAACAGTTCGTCGAGCAGTGCGCGGATTTCGTCTTCGGGCAGATCGACGATGCGCGTCGTGAAATGCTCGCTGACGAACAACGCCTTGCGGCCCGTTTCGGGATGCGTGCGCACGACCGGATGCACCACCGCTTCGACCTGCGCGATCTGCTCGGCCGACAGGTTCGGCCGCCACGGGCTGCGCGCCTGCAGCTCCGCATAGCGGGCGAGATACGTGTGCTCGGCACGCCGCCCTTCGACCGCGCGGCGCAGGTGCGCGGGCAGCGTGTCCCACGCGAGATGCATGTTCGCGAACAGCGTGTCGCCGCCCTCGGCCGGCAGCTCCTGCGCATGCAGCAGCGAGCCGAGGCTCGGCTTTTCCTTGTACGACAGGTCGGAGTGCCAGAAATGGCCGGCGTCGCCGAGCCCGATCGGCTTGCCGTTCTCGACGATGTTCGACACGATCAGCACTTCCGGATGCGCGGGCAGCGCGAACTGGTGCAGCACGTGGATCTGCAGCGGGCCGAAACGGCGGCTGAACGCGATGTGCTCGTCCGGCGTGATGCGCTGGTCGCGAAACACCAGCACGTGATGGTCGAGATGCGCGCGATGGATGCGCGCGAAATCGGCGGCGCCGAGCGGTTGCGACAGGTCGATGCCGACGACTTCGGCGCCGAGCGGCGCATCGAACGGGACGATGTCGAATCGCTGCGCGCCGGCCTCCGGCGGCAAGGCGGGCGTCGATATTGCGGCGCGGATGGCGGAAGTCGTCACGGTACAGCCCTTGATTCGGTAAAGATGCGAATCTACGAGCGCGTGCCGCACTGCGTCAACGAAGCGATTCGGATACGTTTATCTGCTGCAGCGATAAAGATCGCTGCTCGGACGGCGGGGCCGGCAGGCGGGCGTCCGCCACCCGACGCGGGCTTTCTGCAGTATTTACAAATGCAGCGCCATCCGGCACCGCCCGCGTGGGCCGGGCCGATGCCGCGGCGTCGCCGGGCATCGGCGCCGGTCCGGCACGCAGCTTGCGCGCGCCGGACCGGATATGGCCGCGGCACGGAATCGCCGGCCGCCAACGGCATTGCCTGGTCGTGAGCGATGAAAACAGTCCCTCCCCTGCTGGAATCGGCACCAATGCGGGCCGATCACTTCGTCCAGTTCTACGAGTCCGACGCGCAGCTCATGTCGGAAGTCGCCGTGTTCGCGGCCCAGGCGCTGAGCGCCGGCGGCAGCGCGATCGTGATCGCGCGGCCCGCCTGCCTCGCCGCGGTGCACGAACGCCTGCACACGCTCGGTGCATCGGCCGGCGGCGCGGCCAGCGGCCGCATCTTCATGTCGAGCGCGCATGCACTCATCGACAGCTTCATGAATGGCGACCTGCCCGACCCCGCGCGCTTTCGCCGCTCGATCGGCACGATCGTCGAAGCGGCGATCCGCGCCGGCCGGCCCGTGCATGCGTTCGGCGAAATGGTCGCGCTGCTGTGCGCGCGCAACCGGTACGCCGCGGCGCTGCGGGTGGAAGCGCTATGGAACGCGCTGATCGAGCGGTACCGCTTCTCGCTCTACTGCGGCTATCCGCACGATGCGTTTGCGAGCGCCGAGCAGTCGGAGACGTTCCGCCACGTATGCGCGCTGCACCGCCGCATCCTGCCCGTCGCATCGCTGCGCGACGACGAAGGCGGGCTGTACCCGACGCTGGCGCTGGCGCAGCAGCGCTCGCGCGCGCTGAGCGACGAGATCCGCCGCCGCGAGGATGCCGAACAGCAACGCAACGGCGTCCTGATGCACGCGCCATTGCCGATCGCGCTGCTGTCGGGCCCCGCGCACCGGATCGTGCTCGCGAATCACCGCTTCTCGGCCTTGTGCGGCCGGACCGACATCGTCGACCAGCCGCTGACGGCGGTGCTGCCCGGCGGCGATGCGCCCGAGATCGTGCGCGCGCTGGAAGCCGCCCGCGCGCAGGGCTGCTCGACGACGATCGGCGAGCACCGCGACCGGCCCGAGCCGGACGGCGCCCGCGTGTATCGGCTGCATTTCAATCCGCAGCCGCTCGCGGACGGGCTGGGCGTGATCGTCAGTGCGGTCGAGGTGACCGAGCACGTCGCCGCGCGCGAGAAGCTCGTCGCCGCGAACGCGGAGCGCGACCGGCTGCTG
The DNA here is from genome assembly GCF_905339955.1 of Burkholderia sp. BCC1996. Lineage (NCBI taxonomy): Bacteria > Pseudomonadati > Pseudomonadota > Betaproteobacteria > Burkholderiales > Burkholderiaceae > Burkholderia > Burkholderia sp. BCC1996. The sequence continues at coordinate 233,677 of NZ_CAJPHM010000007.1, read as the reverse complement.
GGTGAGCTGCGCGACGCGAATCAGGCCAAGGACCAGTTTCTCGCGGTGCTCGGTCATGAGCTGCGCAATCCGCTGACGCCGATCTCGCTCGCGCTGGAGCTGATCCGCAACCGCGACGGCCACGCGACGCCGAACGAGATCGCGATCATCCAGCGCCAGCTCGATCACATGGTCCGGCTGATCGACGACCTGCTCGACGTGTCGCGCATCACGCGCGGCAAGATCACGCTGAAGAAGGAAGCCGTGCGGCTCGCCGACATCGCGGACCGCGCGGTCGAGATCGCGAGCCCGCTGCTCGAGCAGCGCCGCCACCGCCTGCAGGTCGACGCCGATCCGGACGCGCGCTGCCACGGCGACCCGGTGCGGCTGTCGCAGGCCGTCGCGAACCTGCTGACCAACGCGGCGAAATACACGCTGCCGGGCGGCGACATCACGCTGCGCGCGGCGCGCGGCGCGGACGACACCGCGATCGTCGAGGTGTGCGACAACGGCGCCGGCATTCCGCGCGATCGTCTCGACAGCATCTTCGAGCCGTTCTACCGGCTCGACGGCGAAGCGAAACAGGCGCATGGCGGCCTCGGCATCGGCCTGGCGCTCGTGCGCAGCCTCGTGACGCTGCACGGCGGCACGGTGCGCGCGGACAGCGCGGGCCCCGGCTGCGGCAGCACGTTTACGATCACGCTGCCCGAATACCGGCCGAAAACGGTGGCGGTCACCGTGCCGCAGCCGCCGCCCGGCATCCGCGACCTGGCGCCGGGCCGCACCGGCCGGCGCGTGATGCTGGTCGACGACAACGAGGATGCCGCGTCGACGCTCGCGCAATGGCTGCGCGACGCCGGTCACGAGGTCGCCGTCGTGCACGACCCGGTCACCGCGCTGGCCGCGTACCGCGCCTATCGCCCCGACGTCGCGATCCTCGACATCGGGCTGCCGGTGATGGACGGCTACGAGCTGCTGCGGCGGCTGAAGGCGATCACCGAGGTCACGCCGTGCATCTTTCTCGCGCTGACCGGTTATGGCCGCAACGCGGATCGCGAACGCTGTCTCGCGACCGGGTTTCTGCAGCATTTCGTGAAACCGGTCGACCCGGCCGCGCTCCATCTCGCGATGAGCCGGCCGGGGACGGACGGCGATGCGCACGACGGCGCCGGTGCGGAAGCCGGACGCTGAACGCTGCCGGATCCTGAATGCCGAATGCGGCACGAGGCACGCAACCAGCCGACGTTCCGGCAAGCGCCGTGCGGCTCAGTTCTCCTCGGAACAGCGGATCGACGTCAGGCCGGCCGATTCGACGATCCGGATCAGTTGACGCAGCATCGCATCGGCGTCGGCCGGTTCGCGCCACGTCACGAGCAGTTCTTCCTCGCGCAACGCACGCGCGGCCGTTTCGCGAAAACCGCGCGTGCGGCACGCGAAGCCCGCATTGTGCAGCCCTGTCGTCAGGCGCTCGCGCGCCGTCGAGCCCAGTTCGTACTCGACCGTGACCAGCGCAGTCCTGACGCTGCGCACGCGCTGCTCGACCAACCGCAGCGGCCATACGACCAGGAGGGCGAGCGCGAGCCCGAGCGCGCCGAGCGACAGCTGGCCGCCGCCGATGCACAGTCCGACGACGGTGACGAACCACAGCGTCGCGGCCGTGGTCACGCCGGATACGAGGCCGTCGCGATGCAGGATCGCGCCGCCGCCGATGAAGCCCATCCCGGTCAGGATGCCGAGCGGCAGGCGCATCGGGTCGAGCACCGAGAACCCGTCCTGCGGCTTGCCGGCCTGCAGCAGCAGCGCATTGACCTGCAGCATCGCCAGGCACGCGGCGAGACAGACGAAGATCGTCGTGCGCAGCCCTGCCGTCTTGCCGGATTCGCTGCGATCGAGGCCGATCAGCCCGCCCGCGACGAGCGCCAGGACGATCCTGACGAGGACCGCATCCCACTGAAGTACGACCGGCATCGGCTCCATGCGCGCCTCCCTGCAAATCTTCTTGCGTGATGCGTCGCGGCGTGGCCGCGGACGACGCTTGCGGCGCGCAAGGTTCGGGCCCGGCTCGCGCGCCTGTCGCAGTGTCGGCGTGTCGCCGCGCGCACGGCTAGCGCCCTGACCGCTCAGTCGTCGCGCGCGCATGCGACCGGGCCGCCGTCACGGTCCCGTCCTTCTCCGCATCCGTTCGGATACGAAAATCGCCTGCGTCACGATTTCGCGCCTCCCGGTATCCGATCGGGTACGAAACGGCGCACCGGCTCCCCGGTTCGCCGCTCCGTTCCTGTACGGATACGGAATGATGCCCCGGCCGGCGAGTTGTGCAATACTGTTCCCGATCAGATACGAAGCACGGAGAACGTCATGTCGGAGTCCCAGTCCGTCGACACGATCGGCGCGCTCGCCCACCTCATCCGCGCGGCGCGGCTCCAGCAGGGGTTCACGCGCGACGAACTCGCGAACGCGACCGGGCTGTCGCCGAAATTCATCAGCCAGGTGGAAGGCGGAAAGCCGACCGCGCAAATCGGCAAGGTCATGCTGCTGCTCGGCGAACTGGGCGTGCGCCTGTACGCCGAGTCGTCGGTCGACATTTCGGAGGCCACCGCGCTGAAGGCCGCGCAACGCCGCAGGAGCAGCCATGGCGGCTAGAACGCTGATCGCGTCCGCCAACGGCGTGCGCATGGGCACGCTGACCGACGACAAGGGCATCTGGTCGTTCGCGTACGACCCGCAATGGCTCGCGTCCCCGGCCGCCTATCCGCTGTCCCCGGCGTTCGCGCTGCGCGCCGGCCCCTACACCGACACGTCGACCGATCGCCCGGTCCAGTGGTTCTTCGACAACCTGCTGCCCGAGGAAGGCATGCGCACCTCGCTCGCACGCGAGGCGAAGGTCGACGCCGCCGACGCGTGGGGCCTGCTCGCGTACTTCGGGCGCGAATCGGCCGGCGCGCTGACGCTGCTGGCCGACGGCGAACGGGAAGCGCCCGGCAGCTTGCAGCCGCTGCCGCTCGACGAGCTCGAACGCCGGATCCGGGCGATGCCCGAGCGCGCGCTGACGGCCACCGCGCCCAAGCGCATGTCGGCGGCCGGCGCGCAGCAGAAACTGCTGCTGGTGCTGCGCGGCGATGCACCCGACTACGCGCTGTACGAGCCGGTCGGCAGCGAGCCGTCGATGCACCTGCTCAAGCCGGACATGCGCGCGGCCGGCTACCCGCACTCGGCGATCAACGAATTCTTCTGCATGAAGCTCGCGCAGAAGATGGGGCTCGACGTCCCCGACGTGCACTTCCTGCGCGCGCCGTCCGCGTGCTACGTGATCGACCGGTTCGACCGCGACGTCGCGTCGGCGCCGGCCGCACGCGTGCATACGATCGACGCGATGCAGTTGCTCAACTACGACCGCGGCTTCAAGTACCAGCGCGCGAACGCGCAGGAGCTCGCCCGTGCGATCGAGCGCACCAGCACGCGCGCGCTGGCGCGCCTGTCGGTGTTCCGCTGGACCGTGTTCAACGTGGTGGTCGGCAATGCCGACGCGCACCTGAAGAACCTGTCGTTCTTCGTCGACGCGCGCGGCTACCGGCTCGCGCCGTTCTACGACATCGTCAGCACGGTCGTGTATCACACGCCGACGCACCGCCCCGACCATCGCGGCGATCACTGGCCGCACTGCGAATTGACGATGCCGCTCGGCAACGCGACGCGCTTTGTCGAAATCGATGCGGCCGCGCTGATCGCGTTCGGTCAGGCGCTCGGGCTCAGGGAGAAAGCGGCGGCAAGCGAACTGCAGCGCTTTCTCGAACCGCTCGATCGCCACGTCGCGCAGACGCTCGAGGAAGTGCGGGCAATCGCGCGCCCGGACGCCGGCGAGACGCGGCTGCTGAATTCGATCGCGGCGATGCCGATCGCGGAGATGGGGCGCGCGCTTCGGCCGACGCACGGTTGAGGACGGGCATGAAGCATGCACATGGGTGCGCCGGTCCAGGTGGATCGCCAATCCGACGTCCGGCGTCGGTCGGGTGCCCCATTCCGCGATCGTTGCCGCCGTGCCCGCCCCGCGCCGGCATGTCGGCAGACGCGAACCTGCGCCCGCCGTACGGCCGGGCGCCGAACCGCTCGGTCAGCGGATCGGCGGCGTCGAACTCAGCTTCTCCGACAGCATCCGTTCGTACACGCCGAAGTGCAGATCGACCTCCTTTTGCGTGACCGGGGTGACCGTGATGTTGATCTGCTCGGGCAACAGGCCCAGCACGACCGCGACCGCGGCTTCAAGTTGCGGTGCACAAGCCCTGTCCTCCGCCATCGTCGTGCCGACCAGCACGTCGTAGGTCTTTTCCTGCCGGCAGACGATCTCGACGAGTCGCGCCCGCGCGCTCATGTTGTTGTCGATCGCCAGCCTGACGACCTCGGTCACGGTGCGCATCGTCTCGGTCGGAAAGCCCTTCGTCGAGCGCAGCCGGATACGATGCCTGCCCAGCGTAAGCCAGTCCGTATCGAATTCCATGGCGTCCTCCGCATGCAGTTCCAAGCCGCTGCGATGATAGGTTCCAGCACCGGAATTTCAAGTGCAAAAATCTGCCGCCGCCCCTTGAAATTTTCCGCAGAGTGCCTATCTTGAGTTTCGCTCAGGCAGACGCGCGAACCGTTTCATCCCGCGCGCTGCGTGTTTCGATTTGTTTGCCGGCAGTCCGGCAGGCGAACTGGAGCGCGTAGGCCCGTTCGCCTCCCGATTGCCATCCAGGAGGATACGATCATGAGCGATCTTTACTTCGGAACCGATCTCTTCAGCGAGTTCGACCGCCTGCAGCAGCAGATGGCGCAACTCTTCGGCGGCTTCCCGTCCAGCATCCGCGCGAGCCGGCTCGGCGCATTTCCTCAGATCAACATCGGCGCGACGGACGAGTCGATCGAGATCGTCGCCTTCGCCCCGGGCGTCAACGCCGCCGAACTCGACGTGTCGATCGACAAGGGCTTGCTGACCCTCAGCGGCGAACGCAAATCGACGCAACCCGACACTGAAAGCGAGACGCGTACGTACGCGCAGGAGCGCTTCGTCGGCGCCTTCCGGCGCGTCATCGAGCTGCCCGACACCGCCGATCCGGACAAGGTCCAGGCGCGCTACGAAAATGGCTGCCTGTCGATCAGTATCGGCAAGCGCGAGTCGTCCAAGCCACGCGCCATCACTGTCCAGTAACTCGAGGAGCCGATCATGAACGACATGACCAAACTGGCTGAACGCGACCCGTCCGCAGTCACGCGCCGCGACGCGGAACAGGCCACGCGCCGGATCACCCTCACCCCGGCCGTCGACATCTACGAGAGCAATCAGGGCGTCACACTGTGGGCAGATCTGCCCGGCGTGACGAAGGACAAGCTGGACGTCAAGGTTCACGACAGCAGCCTCTCGATCGAGGCCGAGGCGGTGGTGCCGACGCCGGCCAATCTGCGCCTGCAGCATGCCGAGGTCCGGGAGCCGCACTTCGCGAGGACGTTCACGCTGTCACCGGACTTCGATACGTCGAAGATCGAGGCAAGCCTCCAGGACGGGGTGTTGAAGCTGACGATCCCGCGTCGCGACGAGGCTCGCCCACGGCGCATCGAAGTCAGGACCGGCTGACCCTGCGGCAACGGCGGGTCGGGAAGATGGGCGGCGGGAAAAGCGCCGCCGCCCGTCGCGAACCAGGCGCGGGAGGCACCGGTTTCCGATGTCGCTCAGGAGTCCTGGAAAGGGCATGCGGTCCTTGTCCGCACCGTGCCCATGCGACGATCGCGACACGCACGTCCGCACCGGATGGCTACATCGCCATCGTCCGGATCGAACGGAACGATGAGGTGTCGGTCGACCGGCATCCGCCGCGTTTCGGCGAGCGCTGGACAAGCGCGGCCGAAACGCAGCGCGATGCGCTCGAGTACGCGGTGCAACTGATCGATCGCGGCATGCCCGGCGCAGTCGAGGCTCGGGGCACGCATGCTGCCCGAGGGGCTGGCCGCCACGCTCGAAACGGATTGAAGCTGAATCGGAGGACGCCATGAATACCGATCCGAAAAAGTGGAACCCCTTCAAGTTCCTTCGCGGAACTGCCCGCAAGTCCGACGCGGAAGGCCCGGAAAACCCGCCGGCAAGCGAACAGTGGCGGGCCGCGTGGCCCGACATTCCGCGACTGTTCTCACGTGAGCCGTGGCGTGCGGTGGAGGAATTCCTTCATGACCCGCTCGCAGGCCGTGGCGCGCTCGAACGATGGTTCGGCGACTTCAGTTCATCGCGCTTCCAGCCGCGTATCGACGTCGTCGATGAAGGACCGGTGCTGCGCGTGACCGCCGAACTGCCCGGAATGGCGCGCGAAGATCTGAAGGTGAGCGTCGAGGACGGAGCAATCGTGCTGCGCGGAGAGAAAAAGCAGGACGTACGCAGCGAGGAAAACGGCTGTTACCGGCTGGAGCGCGCCCACGGAAGCTTCATCCGCACGATCCCGATGCCGGACTACGCCGACCCCGATCGCACGTTGGCAAAGTTCGATAACGGTGTACTCACGTTGACCGTGCCAAAGTCGGAGCCGACACAGACCGTGAGTCGCACGATCGAAATCCGCTAGGGCAAACACGAAAAGTGCCGTGGTGGCGGGCGGACATCGGACGAACCGGGCCGTTGGCTCAGTTGGTGGAGCGGCCGACTTTTTGTCCGTTGGTCACTGGTTCGAATCCAGTACGGCCCACAGGAAACCGAAAATCCGATGCCCCCCGACAAACGCGGCTTGCGATGGGCGACGAACGCGACGAAGCCATGGATGACGGTCAGCCAGCCAATGTGGAAGGGACGGCTGCGAACTCCCGCCAGTGGTGACCAGCGAACGAAAGCGACAAGCGGGGGAATCGGCGATGCTGAATGGATAAGACAGGATAAGTATTCTTATCACAATGCATCTGTTTCTATTAAAAACTCGAACACGAACAAATACGCCGGGTCAATCGATCCCCTGCCCGCTCGCCCGTGTTTGCCTCACACGGCATGACGAAACGCGAAGGCACGCGAAGACACAGGAACACGGCAGACGTACGCGGCAAATCACGCGAACGAAGCGCCGCTGCGGCGCGTCGCCCGCGCGCATGCCGCAATCGATTGGCCGTCGATATTCCGCGGCGGCCTCATCCGGTCGAAGCTCGGGCAGACCGCGCCGCACGCCCGATGCAACGCACGCGAGATTCAGCCGTGAAAGGCGCCCCGCCTCACCCGGCAGTCGACTGAAGCGGCAATTCAGGGCCTTTGCAGGATGTCTGTCGCCTGCTCGGCGTCGGCCAGCGAGTCGAGCGCGAGATAAGCAATGAACTGCGAACCGAGCACGGCGGCGGATACGCCGCGGAGATTGATCCCGCCGTCCGACAGTTTCTGGGTCAGCTCCGCGATGATCCCCATCTGGTCCAGCCCCATCACACGGATCGAGTGCAGGCTCGAGCTAGGACTGAATCCCGCCTGCGTGGCAGCACGGGTCTCCCGATCTCCCTGCAGCGGCGCGACGAATACCACCCCTTTGCCGGGTGCTTCCTGGGTGCGCCGGGCGACAATGAATTGCAAATCCACGCCGGCATCCCGCAACGCGTTCAGCACGCGTGCAAGACCGCCCGGCTTGTCCTCGATGGTGGCCGCCCATACGTCAACGCGTTCCACGAGCAGTTCCATGGCCCCTCCAAAAAGTCGGACCTCGATGAAGACAATCTATGTCGCGCATGACCGGCGAGCAAGGCCGCTTGTGCGAACGGCGTCATGCAGGTTCGCCTAGGAATCCGATGATTTCGCCGACGGGGGACGCAAGCCGAGCATGACCGCCTGCCGATGCCGCCATTGAAGCAGCGCGTCGCGGAACTCGTCGGATGATTGTCCGGGCGTAACCCGCCACGCTCCGGATTGAAAGGATCTCGCGGCGCGCCAGAACGACCGGGCCTCGGGCCCGTCGTCGATGGGAGTAATGGGCAACTGGTACGTTCGATGCAGATACGACAGGAAGGCGAGACCGTAGCCGCGGCGCCTCATCGTCGGGAGAATTTCCAGTCGATGGACATATACCCGATCGGTTCGCGGCGCCAGGCTGTATGTCGCCGCGCCGACGATACCGCCGGATGCCGCGAGTATCGCGACTTCCCACCCCGAATGCGGCACACCGTCGATGCCCAGATCGATCGGCGTCGATTGAAAACGAATCACGGGAAGCCGGCGAAATTTGCGTCGCGCAAAAAGTAACCGCAGGTAGGAAAGCACGTTCAGCCTTTCGTCATGTCCGCAGCGGCACGCTTGCTCATCTTCGCGCGCCACCGCAATTCGCAGCCGCCCCCTGGCGCGTTGACGCTTCCCCTGTCGAACGCAACCGCCCATGACATGAACGACCCGGCATGGATGTCCGGATCGACGCGACCGTGCGATTCGCGAGCGACGCCGACCAGAACTATTTCCGGTTCTTCAGGAACGTCTGTCCGGCTGCCGTGATCGAGACGCTTCCGCGGCCGTTCGTCGGATAGCGCACGAATCCTGCGCCGATGAGCTCGCGGGTAATGGACCAGCCAAGTGCGGGTGTATCGCGACCGTAACGAATATCAGCAAGGCGCTCCAGCGCCCAGATCGCGGATGCCGAGATGGTCGGAACGGTCGAAGCTTGGTTATCGCTCATGGCGTCTCCAGGTGTTTGATCATGATCAAGGGTGCCGCATGTATCGGACTCAATCGGCAAGGCACGCACTCAGGCGCGTCCAGTCGTAACGGGCGCCGACCTCGATGCGTACGGCGGCATCGACGAGGTCGATGCCGTGGTGGCCGCAGTGCCGATCCGCACGTTCGATGAGTGCCTCGAGCGACGGCAGCGGTGCGTCGCTCTTCCAGGCGAAGGCGATCACGTTGCCCGCACCGTCTTCCGCCGGGGCGATTGCGACGGAAGGGCCGAACGTCTCACGCAGCCTCGCGAGACAATCACCGAGTCGCGGATCGTCGCCGAGCAGATTGACGACGAGCACGCCGTCGTCGTTCAGTCGCGCGCGACAGGTATCGTAGAAGGCTGCGCTGCAGAGCTCGGACGGCGCGCCATCCGCATTGAAACCATCCTGCAACAGCGCATCGAATGTGTGCGCGGTCGTCGACAGGTGCCGCGCCGCGTCCGCGCAGATGATCGTCAGTCGTGCGTCATCGGCTGGAACGTGGAACCGGTCGCGAAGCGCGATCACTTCCGGATTGATTTCGATTGCCGTGAGACGGGTGTTCGGCAGGTTCCGATAGCAATACTTCACGAGCGAACCGCCGCCGAGCCCGATCAGGCCCACATGCGCGGGTTCCGGCTGAAACAGCAGGAACCCCATCATCGTGCGCGTGTAGCCGAGTGCGAGCGCGTTCGGAGCCTCCCGCAGCATCGTGCTTTGCATGCCACGGCCGTCGAAGCACAGCGAGACGAGGTGCTCGTTTTCCACGACGATCGGCTTGTCGGCGATCTCGGCCGGGGAAGCCGCGCGCAGGCCCAGGAACGGAAAATCGACAGGCGGCACGCGGGTCAGCCCTCTTGAAGCAAGGGCAGGAGCGCACGAAGCGCCGCCTCTTCGTCCGGACCGCTTGCAAGCACTTGCGCGGATGCGCCGCGACGCACCTGCAGCGATGACATGGCCATGCCGTCCTTGGCATTCCCGCGCCGCCCATTGGCGATCAGCAGGATGTCGCTGTCGAAACGGCGCGCCGTGACCACGAGCGCATCGCGCACGGCGGTCGCACCGTTCCGGCTCCAGGCGGGACCTGCTTCGAAATAGACGACGGTTGCCATGTTCCTCGCGTGTGGCGTGAGATGGAGCTGGTATTCAGTGGGACGGGCCGATCCGGCAGGCCATCAGGAACGCCTGGAACTCGGTTTCCCATGCCGCGTTGCGCACGTCGATTTCGAAACCGGCGAGACGCTGCATTGCGCCGCTCAGATACACGGCACGGAGCAATCGAGGCGGCACGCCCTGCGCGAAACAGCAGCCATCCGCATCGAGCAGCAGGCGCGGGTGGTGCCGGAACCGCGCACTGGCCACCGAGATGGGATCCATCACATGCCGAGCCGATTCCCGCGGATAGACGAACGCCAGATGAATACCGGCGGCCGCGAGCCGCTCGCCCACATCATGGAAGCGGTGGACCATCTGGAAGCCGCGCTCGCCGCCGCGCCCGACGCCCACCACGACAAGCCCCCGGCTCCCCGCGACCTCCGGCAGGGATATGGGCCGTCGATCGGGCAACAGCAGCATCCCATCCAGATCGAACATGTCGGCTACCTCCGCGAATCCGCCCTCAATTCCGGCGATCGGCGGCAAGGCTGAATTATAAGACAGCATTCATCGAATGTGTATTTCATTATAATGTTGTGTGCGCCCGCCCCGTGGTCGGCCCGCCTGCGAGCCGACGGCACGGCGCCCGTTCCGGCGAAGCAGGCATCCGCCCGCTTTTGCCGCCGACCGGCTCGAATCCGTCCGATGGAAGCCGCGAACGGTGCCCCCGCCTGCCCGCAATGCGCAATGGAAAACACCTGCCCGAACGGCACACTGCATCTGTGCGCGGACAGAGGTCATGAATGGTCGGCGGGCGCCGGCATCGAATCCGCTGACGAATCGGCCAAGCGAGTCGTCAAGGACGCGAACGGCAATGCTGTCGGACGGCGGCGTGGTCGCGCGGATCAAGGATCTGTGCGTGAGGGGTCCATCGATCACGCTGAGAATGGGCGCCGAGGTAAAAAGCATCCGGATCGTCTGCGGCGATCCCGAGATCGACGGCAAGACCGCCGCGGGCAGCGTCGTGCTCGCGGCGTGCTTTCGCCGGGAAGCGTGACGCCGCGCGCTTACCTACGGCGAACCCGCTTGTCGTCGCAGTGCGCTGCACGCGCTCCCCACCGACAACATATCTACCGGGATCGATCGGGCATGGAGCGCGGTTATCGGGATCTGCGCGGCGTGATCATCGATGCGATCGAAACCAATCCGGACGCGATCGCGCTACGCGATGTATTCAGGACTCCTGCAGACGATGCCCGGTTCAAGATGGCCCGTGCGGACGGCACGAAGTACGTGACACGAAAGGATGCCCATACCGCCCCTGGCATGCGCACGGCATGCGCACCGGGAAATCGACGTCCAGGCGGCTCGCGAACTCAGTCCGCGCTTCGCTTCACCCGTTTGCCGAGCGCGCTTTTCGTCTTGTAGCTCACGCCGTGTTGTTCGAGATACTCGCGAATCAACTGCCGCACGACTTGCGACGGCGTCAGGTCCTGCTCCGCGCAGAGCATGTCGAACGCCTCTTTCTTGGCGGGATCGATCAGGATGGTCAAGCGTGCGGTTTTCGTTTCCATTGCAGGGCAGAGTCGGCGATATGCTAATTTCATTATAATGCATCGGCCCTTGCGTACCACGCCGCAGAGCATTCGGCACGCGCGTATGGCCCGGGCTCGGCGACAGCGCCTCTGGCAGGATCCGCCGCCGGCAACACGCAGTCGGGTTTCGTTTCACCTTGTGCAGGCTCACGACCGGCGGTCAAGCCGATAGAGATAGTCGAGCACGTCGTCGACGACGGGCACGATCGCCAGCGTGACGAGTGCCGCGGCCAGCGGCACGGTCGACACGTAGCCGACATGCTTGAAGCCGATTGCGCCGGCCAGCCCCCCGACGAAGAACGACGCCAGCATCGTCGCGTGAATCCTGAGCTTCGCGCGGTTCGCGATCACCGTCTGCGCGTGCACGTCGGCACTTGAACGATTCCAGTAAAAGAGCTTGCCGAGTTCGATGCCGAGGTCCGTCACGATGCCCGTCATGTGCGTCGTGCGGATTTCCGCCCCCGACAGCTTGGTGATCATCGCGTTTTGCAGCCCCATGATGAAGCACAGCAGGATCACCGTGACCGGCATGAAGAACGCTTCCCACAGCGCGAGATGGCTGCCGAGGAGCCCGAACAGTAGCAGCAGCGCCGCTTCGACCAGCAGCGGCAGCACATACTGACTCTGCAGGCCGCGGCGCCGCCCCCAGTTGACGAGCACGGCCGAGCAGCCGGCACCCACCAGAAACGACGCGAGCGAACCCACCCCGGCCAGCACGAGCCGGATGTCGCCGAGCGCGGTCTGATCCGCGATCGCCGACACGATCCCGCTCATGTGCGACGTGTATTGCTTGACCGCGAGGAAACCGCCGGCATTGGTTGCGCCGGCGACGAAGGCAAGCGAAAACCCGAGCTGGCGGTTCGCGGCCGCGCTGCGGTGTTTTCCCGTCAGGCTTCGGAAGTACTGCGCTGGCATAGGATCTTCCCTCATTCGCCCGGATCGGGAGACAACGACGCCCCGAGCGGAACCCGGCGCGCCGCGGCACACCGCCACGGTCGCCCGTTCCATCCAGGGTGCCATGAGACTTTCATGATAACGGCATTATCATACCTTGTTATCCTGATTCGTCTTTCGGTGTCATAATGCGGGCAGGAACAGGTCGCGGAAGAAGCGGCCGTTCCATCACCTCGTCCAACCCGAGCGTACTGGAGACATTCCGGATGGCACCCGTGCCGGTCGTCCATTTCGTCCTGCTGGCCGTGGCCGCGTGGCTCGCGGTCGGCACGCTGGGGCTCGGGGCGCTGCGCCGCACGCGACTGGTTGCCCACGGCCTCTTTCCGCTCGGTGCGCTGGTCGGACTGCTCGTCGGCGCGACGGGCCTCGCCGGCATCCTTGCCGAACCGTCTGCCGCGGTGCTGCCGATCGGGCTTCCCGGCCTGCCCTTTCATCTGCGTCTCGATCGCCTGTCCGGCTATTTCCTGTTCGTGCTCGGCCTCGTCAGCACCGGGATCGGCGCCTTTTCAGCCGGCTATTTCCGCAAGGGTGAAGGATCCGCGCCCGGGCTGATCTGCTTCGAATACCACGTCTGCGTCGCAAGCATCGCGCTGGTGTTGATCGCGGACGACGCCTATGTATTCATGGTCGCCTGGGAGACGCTGACGCTGTCCGCGACGTTTCTCGTCATGACCAACCACCGGATCGGCGAGATCCGCCGGGCCGGTTACCTGTATTTCCTGATCTCGCACGTCGGCGCGCTGGCGCTGCTGCTCTGCTTCGGCATTCTGCAGGCGCGCACCGGCGACTACACCTTCGCCAACCTGCGCGCGCAGTCGCTGGATGCGTTGCCCGCGTCGTTCGCCTTCCTGTTCGCGCTCATCGGGTTCGGTGCAAAGGCGGGGATCTTCCCGCTGCATGTGTGGCTGCCGGAAGCGCACCCCGCGGCGCCGTCGCCGGTCTCTGCGCTCCTCAGCGGATTCGTGCTGAAAGTCGGCCTGTACGGCCTGCTGCGCGTGCTGTTCGACCTGTTGCACGTGCAGATTGCGTGGTGGGGTGTGCTGCTGCTCATGCTGGGGCTCGGCACCGCGCTGCTCGGCGTGGTGTTCAGCACCATCCAGGTCGACATGAAGCGCCTGCTCGCCTATTCGTCGATCGACAACGTCGGCCTGATGCTCGTCGCGCTCGGTCTCGCGGTGCTGTTTCGCGCGTACGGGATGACGAGTCTGTCCGCGCTCGCGCTGACCGCGATGCTGTACCAGATCGTTGCGCATGCGGCGTTCAAGAGCCTGCTGTTCCTGGGCACGGGCGCCGTGCTCCACGCCACCGGCGAGCGCAACCTCGGCCGGCTCGGCGGACTGATCCGCTTCATGCCGTGGACCGCGTGGGCCGTGCTCGCGGGCGTCGCGGCGAGCGCGGGCCTGCCGCCGCTAAGCGGTTTCGTGGCCGAGTGGCTGCTGCTGCAGGGCTTTCTGTTCGCGCCGCGGTTGCCGGATTCGGTACTCGCCATGACGGTGCCGATCGCCGCCGCGTTGATCGCGATGTCGGCCGCGCTGGCCGGCTACACGATGGTCAAGTTCTTCGGCATCGTGTTCCTCGGGCAACCGAGAGAAGCGAAGCTGAACCGCGCCCGCGACGCGAACACGTGGGAACGGCTCGCGTTCTGCTGGTTCGCGGCCGCCAGCGTGCTGCTCGGGCTGATGCCCGCCCAGTTCGTCAAGCTGCTGGATCGCGTCACGCACACGCTGGTCGGCGCCGGCGTCGGCGCGGACAATCATGGCTGGCTGCTGTTCGCACCGGTGTCGGCCGCTCGCGCGAGCTACATGCCGGCGGCGTTCATGCTGTTCTTCATCGCCTGCTGCGGGCTCGCGTGGGTGCTGGTGCGGCGTTTCTATCACGGCCGGCTGCGCCGCGCGGCCCCGTGGGGCTGCGGCTTCCCGTTCACGACCGCGCGCATGCAGGATACGGCGGAAGGATTCGGGCAGCCGATCCGCGAAATCTTCGCGCCGCTGCTGCACATCGAGCGGCAATTGCCGTCGCCGTTCGACACCCAGCCGGCCTACCGGGTGTCGGTGACCGATCGCACCTGGTCCGCGCTCTACGCGCGCGTCGCGGCGCTCACGCAACGCATCGCCGACTGGGCGGGCCGCCTGCAGACGGGCAAGATCGCGGTTTACCTGACCTACAGTTTCGTCGTGCTGATCGTGCTGCTGATGTTGGTGAGACGATGGTAACCCTGTCCGGCGTCATCTCGCAGACTCTCGAAATCGTGATAGCGATCGCGGCCGCGCCATTGCTCACGGGGTGGGTCAACCAATGCCGCGCCTGGCTTCAGAACCGGCGCGCGCCGTCCATCTGGCAGCCGTACCGGATGCTCCACAAGCTGTTCAACAAGGAATCGGTCATCGCGCACGGCGCAAGCCCCGTGTTCCGCGGCGCGCCCTATGTCGTCTGGGCCGCCATGACGCTCGCGTGCGCGATCGTGCCGACCCTGTCGACCGAGTTGCCGCTGTCGCCCGCCGCCGATGCGATCGCGCTCGTCGGCCTGTTCGCGCTCGCGCGCGTCGCGCTGTCGCTCGCGGCGATGGACGTCGGCACGGCGTTCGGCACGCTCGGCGCGCGCCGCGAAATGCTGATCGGCTTCCTCGCGGAGCCGGCATTGCTGATGGTGCTCCTGTCGGCCTCGCTGATCACGCAGTCGACGCTGCTGACGAGCATCGTCGCGACGCTCGGCCGCGGCGAGCTCACGATCTATCCGAGCCTGGCGTTCGCCGGCATCGCGTTCACGCTGGTCGCGCTGGCCGAAAATGCGCGGCTGCCGGTCGACAATCCGACCACCCACCTCGAGCTCACGATGATCCACGAGGCGCTGATCCTCGAATATTCGGGGCGGCACCTTGCGTTGATGGAATGGGCGGCAAGCCTCAAGCTGTTCGCGTATTCGTGCATCGGTCTCGCATTGTTCGTGCCCTGGGGCATCGCGAATGCGGGCGATCCGGTCGCGCTGCTGCTGGCGGTGCCGGTGCTCTTCATCAAGCTGACGGCAGGCGGTGTCGCGCTCGCCGTGGTCGAAACGGCCAACGCGAAGATGCGCATCTTCCGGGTACCGGAATTCCTGGCCACGGCCTTCCTGCTGGCCGTGATCGGCATGCTCGTCCACCTGCTGCTGGGGGCATGAATGCACGCCTACGCGACACAACTGATCAATTTCCTCGCGGCCGTGCTGCTGATGCTGTCGTTCGCGATGCTGAGCCAGCGCCGGATCCTGTCCCTGATCCATCTCTATACGCTGCAGGGCGTCGCGCTCGTGTCGGCGAACCTGATCCTCGGCTTCGTCACGGCCGACGTGCACCTGTATGTGTCCGCCGGACTGACGCTCGTGCTGAAGGTCGGCGTGATCCCGTGGTTCCTGTATCGGCTCGTGCGCAGGCTCGACGTCAAGACCGACGTCGAACCGCTCATCAACATCCCGACCACGCTGCTGATCGGCATCGTCCTCGTGATCGTCGCGTTCAACGTCGCCGCGCCGATCAGCCAGCTCGCGACCTCGGTCGCGCGCGGCACGCTCGGCATTGCGCTCGCGTGCGTGCTGCTGTCGTTCATGGCGATGATCACGCGCGCCAAGGCCATTCCACAGGTGATCGGCTTCCTGTCGATGGAAAACGGGCTGTTCTTCGCGGCGGCGGCCGCGACCAACGGCATGCCGATGATCGTCGAGCTCGGCATCGGGCTCGACGTGCTGATCGGCATCCTGATTCTGGGCGTCTTCATGTTCCAGATTCGCGAGCAGTTCGACAGCCTGGACATCCATCACCTCGAGAAACTCAAAGATGAATGACGCCCACGTCGTGCTCGCCGTGCTCGGGCTGCCGCTCGCGGGCGCCGCGTGCCTCGCCTGCGTGCGGCCGAGCCGGGTCGCGCGCCACCTGAACGTCGGCTTCAGCTTCCTGACGTTCGCGGCGACGCTGGTGCTGGCCGCGCGCACCGTCGAGCACGGCCCGTCGTTCGCATTCGGACGCGCGTTCTTCGTCGATCCGCTCAATGTCTATCTCGTTGCGCTCACGGCGTTCGTCGGCTGGACGACGTCGCTGTTTTCCCGGCCCTACATGCAGATCGAGGAAGCCCGCGGCCGGATGACGGCCGCGCGGATGCGGCTCTATCACAGCATGTATCAGCTCTTCATGTTCGCAATGCTGCTCGCGCTGCTGACCGACAACGTCGGCGTGTTGTGGGTCGCCATGGAAGCCGCCACGCTCGCCACCGTGTTGCTCGTCAGCGTCTACCGAACCGCCGCGAGCCTCGAAGCCGCATGGAAGTACTTCATCCTGTGCGGCGTGGGCATCGCCCAGGCGCTGTTCGGCACGATCCTGCTGTACCTCGCCGCGAGCCGGCAGCTGACCGACGGCGACGCGCTGCTGTGGACGAGCCTGGCCGCCGTCAAGACGCAGCTCGACCCGACGATCGTGTCGATCGCCTTCGTGTTTCTGCTGGTCGGCTACGGGACCAAGGTCGGCCTCGTGCCGATGCACAGCTGGCTGCCGGACGCGCACGCCGAAGGTCCGACGCCGATTTCGGCGGTGCTGTCCGGCCTGCTGCTGAACGTCGCGCTGTATGCGGTGCTGCGCTGCAAGGTGCTGGCCGACGGCGCGCTCGGCAATGGCCTGCCGGGGCGGCTGCTGGTCGGGTTCGGGCTCGTGTCGGTCCTGATCGCGTCGTTCTCGCTGTTCCGGCAGAAGGACGTGAAGCGCCTGTTCTCGTACTCGTCGATCGAGCACATGGGCTTGATGACGTTCGCATTCGGGCTCGGCGGCCCGATCGCGACGTTCGCCGGGCTGCTGCACATGACGGTCCATTCCCTCGTCAAGTCGGCGATCTTCTTCGCGGTCGGCCATGCCGCGCAGAAGGCCGGCACGCAGGCGATCGACGGCATTCGCGGGCTGCTGCAGGTCAGCCCGACGGTCGGCTGGGCCATGATGCTCGGGACGCTCGCGATTCTCGGCCTGCCGCCGTTCGGCGTGTTCGCGAGCGAATTCCTGATCCTGACGACGGCCATGAACACGCTCCCGTGGACCGCGCCGTTGCTGCTGCTCGGGCTCGCCGTCGCGTTCGCGGCGATCTTCGCGCGCGTGCAGCGGATGGTGTTCGGCGAAACGACGACGGCGACGCCGCTCGAACACCGGCCGGCGCTGCTGCCGGTGTTCGTACATCTGGGACTCGGCCTGATGCTGGGCCTGTACGTGCCGCCTTACCTGGCCATGTGGTACCGCCAGGCGGCGACGATGCTGGCAGGGTGAACGATGCGACTCGACTTGATTCAGGCGGACGGCTCGACGCGCCTGCGGCACGCGGCAGGCCAGGTTCCGGCTGCCGTGGTTGACGTGGACGAACCGCGCTGGCTCGACATCGCGCACGCCGCGCGGAGCGAACGAAGCCGGCTCGTCGCGATGTGGGGCGGCGAAACGCGCGCGCGCGTATTTTCGGTCAATGCGGCGTACGAATGCGACGACGGCGTCCTGTGGGTGCGTCTCGCGACCGGGCCGGAACCGCGGGCCGACGGCGACTATCCCGATCTCGCGGGCGTGTTTCCCGCCGCGACGCGGATGCAGCGCGCCATTTTCGACCTGACCGGCCTGCGCGCGCGCGATGCGCGCGACACGCGCGCGTGGCTCAATCACGGCAACTGGCCCGACGACTACTTTCCGCTGCAGAAGCAGGCAACCGGCATCGAGCGATTCGAATCGAACGAAGCGGATTATCCGTTCGTGCAGGTTGCCGGCGACGGCGTGCATGAAATCGCGGTCGGGCCGATTCACGCCGGCATCATCGAGCCGGGCCATTTCCGGTTTTCCGTCGTCGGCGAGAAGGTGCTGCGGCTCGAGGAACGGCTCGGCTATGTACATCGCGGCGTCGAACGGCTGTTCGAACGGACGGCCGCATCGAACGGCCATCGCGTTGCGGGCCGGATCGCCGGCGACTCGACCGTCGCGTTCTCGTGGGCTTATTGCATGGCGCTCGAGCAGGCCTGCGGCACAGCCGTGCCGGCGCGTGCGCTGGTGCTGCGCGCCCTCCTGCTCGAGCGCGAGCGCATCGCCAATCACCTCGGCGACCTCGGCGCGCTCGGCAACGATGCCGGATTCGCGTTCGGTCTCGCGCAGTTCTCGCGGCTCAAGGAGAACTGGATCCGGACCAACGGCGGCGTCTTCGGGCATCGCTACCTGATGGACCGGATCGTGCCGGGCGGGCTGGCCGTCGACATCGATCCGGAAGACGCGGCGATCCTCACCGAACAGTGCGAACGCATTGCACGCGACGTGCGCGTGATGCGCAAAATCTACGAGGACCAGTCCGGGCTGCAGGACCGGTTTCTCGGCACCGGCCGCCTGAATGCCGACGTCGTCGCGCATTTCGGCGTGCGCGGCATGGCCGCCCGCGCCAGCGGCCAGAGCTTCGACGTGCGCGCGAACCTGCGGCCGGCCCCGTACCACGACCTGGCCGTCCAGGCCGCAAGCGATGCGCGCGGCGACGTTGCGGCGCGGGTCGCCGTGCGGTTTGCCGAAATCGACGAATCGCTGCGCCTGATGACCGACCTGCTCGCGAATCTTCCGGAGGGGCCGATCGCCGCCGCCGTCATGCCCGCGGCGGCGCCATCCGCGGGCATCGGCTGGGTGGAAGGCTGGCGCGGCGACGTGTTCGTCGCGCTCGAGACGGCATCGGGCGATGCCATCGCGCGCTGCCATTGCCACGATCCGTCCTGGCAGAACTGGCCGGCGCTCGAGCACGCGATCATCGGCAACATCGTTCCCGATTTCCCGCTGATCAACAAGTCGTTCAACCTGAACTACGCGGGGCACGATCTCTGATGTGGCAACTCATCCGTCAATTCGCGCGCACCGACTTTCCCGACGAACCAGTGCCGGCCACCGAAGCCGCGTGGCGACACGAGGCGCAGCAGATTCGTCAGGACATACTCGACCTCCTCGGCCGCGCCTTGTGCATCCGGCAGATCGACGCGGGTTCGTGCAATGGTTGCGAGCTGGAGATCCACGCGCTGAACAACCCGTACTACAACATCGAAGGGCTCGGGATCAAATTCGTCGCCAGCCCGCGCCATGCGGACCTGCTGCTCGTGACCGGCCCCGTCACGCTGAACATGAAGGCCGCCGTGCTTGCCGCGTACGACGCCACGCCGGCGCCGAAACTCGTCGTCGCGGCCGGCGAGTGCGCATGCACGGGCGGCATCTTTGCCGACAGCTATGCGGTGTGCGGCCCCGTTTCGTCGGTCCTGCCCGTCGACGTGACCATCCCCGGATGCCCGCCCCCTCCGGTCGATTTGCTGCGCGGCATCCTGACCGCCTGCCGATCACGCGGAGCTTGAAGCGGATGCCCGCGGCAATCCTTCAGGCGGCCGATGAGGCGCGGATATCCGGATCCATGACGTCGTCTCGTTCGAACGCAAGCCGGGGCCGGCGCACAGCCACCGAACGATCCGCGTGCAAACGGAAACGCGAGGCTCACGCGCGTCGCGACGCGCGGTATCGGTATCCCTGCAACTTTTATTGAGGCGAAGGAAAACTGTATGACTGAAAAAGGAAAAGACCAGATCGTGCGTGCGTTCCGCGCGGTCTTCCTGGCGTTTCTCGGCGTCAACAAACGAAAGAATCTCGAAGCGGATGCCACGCAACTCAACCCGTTCGCGGTAGTCATTGCCGCGTTCGTTGCACTTGGCGCATTCATTGCGCTGCTGTTGATCGTCGTTCATCTGGTCGTGGGTTGACGGTTCGCCGCCACGAATGCGCGAGCTCGCCACGGCAACGCACCGGCCAGGTCGCGCGCATGCCCGATCGCTACGGTGTGAAGATCGGCAGGCCCGGTGCGATCTGGTCGCCCGGCTCGATCGGCCGGTTCTCCCTTCTCCCGTATCGGATCGGCGATCCAGATCACCGGCGCCCGGCGCGCCGGTCGACGCGCGACCGAATGCCGCGCATCACCGCCCGATCGGCAGCCCCGTCGGTTCGATCCACCCGAGCCGGTACGCAATCAGCAGCGACAGGAACAGCGTGATCGACAACCCGACGCGCGCCGCCAGCGACCACGCCATCCGCTTGCTTCCGCCGCGGTCGTGATTCATGAAATACAACGCGAAAACCAGGCTTCCGATAATCATCACGAAAGCCGCCGAAACCAGCGCAATCTTCATTGTTTGTGTTCCTCCAGACCCGAATCGGTCTTCAGCAGTTCGGCCAGCCTTTGCCGCTCGGCAGCGACGTCGGCGACGCCCGACGCCGGCCAGTCCAGCGCCACGCCATTACCCAGCGAATCGCGCACGAGCGTCTGGTAATGGCGGTCGCTGATCCGGCCCTGCTCCATCGCTTCCGATATCTCATGCCGAAACGGTAGCGGAAAGCTCGCGTATCCGCGCGACAGCGCGGCATATTGCCGCGCGTCGATCTCTTTCGACGACGGCACGACGGCCCACACCACGACGGCCACGATGGCTGCAAACGGAATCGCCGTATAGCGGAGAACGAACTTGATCGGGGTCATGAGGCGGATATCGGAGTGGCGTGTAGCGGAGTGGCGTGTAGTAATGGCGAAGCAACGGCCAGGCAGCGCCGCGGTGACGGCCCGCACGGGCCGCATGGAAACGGAAGCGGCCGGCACCCATCGCGCAAACGCCGGCGCCGCTTGGGCAGCCCGGCTGCCGGCAGCCACGTCCGACATTGTACTTAAAGCCCCATACGACCAACAGGGTATGATAATCCGGTTATCATGTCTGCCGCGCGATCGACGATCCGTTCTCAGCGCGCGAATGCCGGCGTCGCGAGTTCGCTCGCACACCACAATCGCGCATTCGGACAGAGCGGCAAAAACGGATGGATTATAATTTGATTAACATATCGACCGCGCCCGCCTCACGATGGAAACGAAAACCGCCCGCCTGACCGTCCTGATCGACCCCGCGAAGAAAGAAGCGTTCGACCTGCTCTGCGCGGAGCAGGATCTCACGCCGTCGCAAGTCGTGCGTCAGTTGATCCGCGAGTATCTCGACAAACACGGCGTCACGTACAAGACGAAGAGCACGCTCGGCAAGCGGGTGAAGTAAGCCCGGCCGAAGCCGGCGCCGTCACGCGCAGATCTCCCACCGTGCATGTTCACGCGCGCGCCACACGAGCCGCGCGGGATCGATGCCCTCCCCGGCCTTCATGCGCCGGGCGGTGGACGACAGCTTGAGCGCGCCGGCCGAACCGAACCCGAGCGCGCGTTCGAGCAGGATCCGCAGCGACGGCAACGGGTTGCCGTTCTTCCACGCGAACGCGATGAAGTTGTTGTCGTCGCCGCACGGCACCAGCGCATACGAATCGTCGAACACCGCGCGCAGTTGCTCGAGATGCCGCGGCAACGCCGGATCGTCGTCCATGAAGTTGATCGCGAGCACGCCCGTTTCGCTCAGCCGCGCACGGCACGCGTCGAGAAAGGCCACCCCCGTGCAACTGCCCGGCATGCCGTCGGCAACGAACGCGTCGTGCAGGATCACGTCCGCCCGGACCTCGGGCCTTGCCACGTAGTCGGCGCCGTCCGCGCAGACCACCGCGAAGCGCGCGTCGTCCTGCGGAATCCTGAACACGTCACGCAGCGCGATCACGTCCGGGTTGATCTCGACCGCGTCGATCGCCGTGTCGGGCAGGTGCCGATAGCAGTATTTCGCGAGCGATCCGCCGCCGAGCCCGATCATGCAGATGCGCGCCGGCACCGGCTGCAGCAGCAGGAAACCCATCATCACGCGCGTATAACCGAGTTCGAGCCTGACCGGATCCTGCAGCGACATGAAGCTCTGCGTGCCGAAGTGGTCGAAGTGCAGCGACACCGCGTGCTTCGTCTCGAGCACGAACGGCCGGCCGTCGTTCAACGGCATCGCCAGGAACTGCAGGAATGCGTCATAGGACGCTCGATCCTCGCTCATGCTCGGCAGGCCCGGTTGATCGGGGCGTCGGTCGCGCCGCGTGCGGTCATACCTTCTTCAGGTAGCAGGCCTTCAGCATGAAGCCGCCCATGTCGGTCTTGCAATCGACTTCGTGATCGCCGCCGACGAGACGGATGCTCTTCACCTTGGTGCCCATCTTCAGCGTGATCGATGAGCCCTTCACGCGCAAATCCTTGATCAGCACGACGGAATCGCCGTCCGACAGCACGTTGCCGTTCGCGTCCTTGACGACGTCGCCCGCCGGTTCGTCGCCCGCTTCGGCGCCGGCGCCGGCCGACCATTCATGGCCGCAGTCCGCGCACACGTAAAGCGTGCCGTCCGGGTAGGTGTTTTCCATCGCGCATTGCGGGCAGGCGGGGGCGGCGTTCATTGCAGCTTCCATTCGGTGGGGGTTCAGGTCAATCGAAAAAAAAAATACCGGGCACGCAAGCACGTGGCCCGGACCGCGCGCGCACCGCTGCGATCCACGGATCGGCAGGGCAGCGCAACGCGCACACGACATTATAATGCAATACACATAATCCAGTTGTCGTATTATAATCGTCAGCTTTCGATCATTCGCCGGACTTGATGGCGGTTTCGCTGAGAATGTCGACATGTTCGAGATGAATGCCGCACCGGCACCCGATGCACGGCGCGCGGCGCCCCGTCGGGAAGCCGCGCGCCGCGCGTTCGCGCCGTGCTGCCGGCCGGCCATTGCACGCCGTTCCGGCGATTTTCCCCGAGGCTGATCCGCACGTGGCAACCGTCGTCTACGTTGAAATCGGCCCCGCATGGAACCGCGGCCGTGCGGCCGCGTCCCGCGACGCGATCGTCGCGGCGGCACACCGCTTCCAAAGCGAGATCCTGCTGCTCGCCAACGGGCTCAGCGGCAGCGCGAAGGACGCAACGGCCATCGCGGCGCTGCAGATGCATGGCGGCACGTCGGCGCAGATGCTTGCCACCGGCCCCGACGAGGAAGCCGCGCTCCAGGCGCTGTTGCCATTGCTGCAGGCGGGCTGACGCCGCGGCGCGCCGCGTCGCCCGATCCCACGGCCTCGTGCCGTTCACCCTGAATCACCCCTCCCCGAGGAAGCGATGAACGAAAACGTCACGTCCAATTCCCCCAACCTGTCCGCATCCGCGCTCTGGGCGCTCGAGCGCCTCGCCGACGTGCGCTACGGCCGCGATGCGCCGGCGCTCGGCTGGTCGGTCGAGCAGGAACTCGTCGGCGCGGGCTTCGTCAGCCATGCCGCGCATGGCCGTTCCGGAGCATCGATCACCGCGCACGGCCGCAGCTTCCTGAAAAGCCGAAAGTAGGAAACAGGAAACGGCCGGCACGGGCACGCTGCCGTCACGCGGCCGCCATCCCGTGCCGACCCCGTCGGGCGACGGCTATCCCGGCGATGCGATTCGCATGCCCCGCTGCCGGCGGGGATTTGCGGCCGCGCCGCGGTTTCCGCGGTATCGTACGGGACCCAAGCGCGGCGCACCGTGCCGCCTTCGCCTTCCTTTCCTGATGGAACGCCCGATGACCTCCCGCGCCCTGCCGCCCGTCACGTCCCCACCGGTTCTCGACACGCCCCGCCTGATCCTCGAAGGCCATCCGCTCGGCGACTTCGACGCGCTCGCCGCAATGTGGACCGAGCCGACCGTCGTCGAGCACATCTTCAACGGCAAGCCGTCGGCGCCGCGCGACTCGTGGATGCGGCTGCTCGCGTATCGCGGGCTGTGGCCGCTGCTCGGCTACGGCTACTGGGCGATCCGCGAGAAGGCGTCGGGCCGCTATGTCGGCGATCTCGGCTTCGCCGACTTCCACCGCGCGGTCGAGCCGCCGATTCGCGGCGTGCCGGAAGCCGGCTGGGCGCTCGCGAGCTGGGCGCACGGCAAGGGCTATGCGACCGAGGCGCTGGCGCATGCGCTCGGCTGGCTCGATGCGCAGAACCGGTTCGAACGCAGCGTGTGCCTGATCGCACCGACCAACGTCGCGTCGATCCGCGTCGCGCAGAAGGCCGGGTATGCCGATCCGGTGCGGATCCGCTTCAACGACGCCGATTCGCTGCTGTTTTCGCGCGCGTGCCGCTAGGCACGATGCCGCTGTCGCCGCCGACGACGGAACGCGCAACGATCGCGAGCCAGCACAACCCTTGCATGCCACGGGTCGGTGCGCCCGCCGCCGTCACGTGTCCGCCGGCTTGTCGCTGAGCGCGGACGACGCCGGATTCTCCGGCTCGCGCGCGAGGCCTTGCGCGAACACCTTCAACCCTTCGAGCAGCGGCGTCAGCGCATCCCACAGCGCTTCGTCGTGCAACAGCCGGTACGCGCCGCGCACGCCGGGCGCGACGTGTTCATGCTCGGCCGGCTGCCACGCGCCGATGTGATGCAGCGCGTCGGCGGCCGCGAACACGGCCTTGCCGAACTGCTCCGGCGGAATCCGCGACAGCGCCGTCACGAGTGCCGCGAGATTCTGCATGCCGCTTTGCATGCCGGGCTTGTCGAACGCGCCGACGAAAGTCTCGGCCATCTGCGCATTCGCACTGACGACCTCGTTCGCGAAGCGCAGGAAGCCGTGCCGATGGAGGCTGCCGAGCAGGCTTTCGAGCGCGCGGTGCGCGTCGGGCTCCGGTGCCGGAGGCGTCGTGGCGGGATAGGGACGATCGGTCATCAGCGGTTCTCCGGATGAGGCGCGGCGTGACGGACGTTGCGGCCGCCACGCGTGCGCCGGATTCGTGTCGTGCTTCGTTCACCGCGCCCGCCGGCGCGCAGCCGATGTCGCCGTCAGTGCGTCGGGCCGCCGGGCGGCGCCTTGTATTCGCTGCGTGCGCCCATCGCGTCCTCGACGGTCTGCACGCCGCGCAGCGCGGCCACGCCGTCGACGACGGCATGCCGTTCCGCTTCTTCCACCTGCCCGCTCAGGCGCACGTGCCCGTGCTCGACGGTCACGTCGACGTCACGCGGACGCCCGACCAGATGGCCCAGCGCGGCACGCACGCGTTCGGTGACCAGTGCGTCGTCCGCGTCGCCGGCGAGCCAGTCGGCGCGCAGCCCCGCGATCGCGCCGCGCGCATGGTCGGCCGCGCGCTTCGCCTGCGTATTCGCGTAGTCGACCACGCCGTGGCGGCCCGCGGCAGCCTTGTCGCGCACGTACGCGCGCCGCCGCCGGCCCGACGCCGGATCGAGGAAATACATCGCCGCCGCGCCGCACGCGACGGCTACCGCGAGATTCAACAACGGGTTGTTCGAGCGTGTTCTGGAAGTCATGGGAGCACCGTGGTCGATACCCGGGACAGCCGGGCTTCGCCGACACGTGCAGCATGAGCCGTTCCTCGCCGCAACGCCGCCGCTGCGGCGGCGTTGCGCGCACGCCGGTGCGGCATCCGGGCCGCGTGGCTTACTCTGCGACGGGGCGATCGAAATGACAAGCGCTTGAAAATTCCGCGACCGGCGAGCACCGTCGGCCATGGACGGTGCCGGGCACGAAAACCGCGGCATGCGTCGTTGACGCGCGTCGAATGGCGCGGTACACGAGCCGGCCGAGGCCTGCGAGCCGGTTCATGCGTGAGCGTCGGGCGACGTGCGTTGCCGCCGCGCGTGCGTATCCGTGTCGCGGGCGGGCATGCGACTGACCGTTAGTTGCAATTGTAGGATCACCCTCCGGGGTCCTGCGGGCATGCGGCGTCCGGCGTCGGTCATGCCCACGCCCCCTGCGCGGATGCGGCCCGCCGCGACACGACCGACCGCGCCCGCTCAACCGCGTGATGGCCGGCGCTCACGGCGTCGCGCCGTGCATCTTCTGCCAGCGCTCCATCAACGCGATCTCGTCGCGCTGCGCGGCGACGATGCGGCTCGCGAGCTGCCGCAGCGTCGGGTCCTTGCCGTACTTCAGCTCGACCCGTGCCATGTCGATCGCACCCTGGTGATGCGGCGCCATCTGCGACACGAAATCGCGATCGGCGTCGCCGGAATAACGCGCGCCCTCCATCGCATCCATCATCCTGCGGTCGGCGCGCCTGTACGCCTGGGTCGAGGTGTCGGGAACGGTCACGGTGTCGGGCGGGCGCAATTGGCCCCCCGCCGGCGATACGGCTGCCGCGGCGGCGACCAGCAGTGCGCAGGCGGCGCAGTGCCGGGCCGCGCGCACCGGGCGGCGGGTGAATGCATCCATGTCACGGCTCCTCGGGAATTGAACGGTCGGTTGCCTGCTCTTCGCGTGCAACGCTTGCCTGCAACGCCCGTACCCGACGCAGCCGGCACGCCCGCACGGCACGCGCATTGCGCGACGCCCGGCAACGCCGCGCACGGCGATCGCCTGCACGCGGCGCATCGGCTCATCCCGAACCAAGGAGAAACGGCATGGCGACAGTGGCGGATTTCATCGTCGAGCGGCTGTATGACTGGGGCGTGCGCCGCATCTACGGCTACCCGGGCGACGGCATCAACGGCTTCTTCGGCGCGCTCAGCCGGGCCGAGGACAAGATCGCGTTCGTGCAGGCGCGCCACGAGGAGATGGCCGCCTTCATGGCGTCCGCGCATGCAAAATTTACAGGCGAGCTCGGCGTGTGCGTCGCGACCTCGGGCCCCGGCGCGACGCACCTCGTGACCGGCCTGTACGACGCGCGGCTCGACCACATGCCGGTGCTCGCGATCGTCGGCCAGCAGGCGCGCGCGGCGCTCGGCGGCCACTACCAGCAGGAAGTCGACCTGCCGGCGCTGTTCAAGGACGTTGCGGGCGCATTCGTCCAGCTTGCCGTCGTGCCGGGCCAGGTGCGCCACCTGGTCGACCGCGCGGTGCGCATCGCGCTCGGTGCGCGCACGGTCACCGCGCTGGTGCTGCCGAACGACCTCCAGTCGCTCGACTACGCGCCGCCGAAGCGCGCGCACGGCACCGTGCATTCGGGGATCGGCTACACGCCGCCGAAGGTGGTGCCCTATCCCGACGACCTGCAGCGCGCGGCCGACGTGCTCAATGCCGGCAAGCGCGTCGCGATGCTGGTCGGCGCGGGCGCGCTGCGTGCGACCGACGAGGTGATCGCGGTGGCCGACCGCCTCGGCGCGGGCGCGGCGAAGGCGCTGCTCGGCAAGGCGGCGCTGCCCGACGACCTGCCGTGGGTGACCGGCTCGATCGGGCTGCTCGGCACCCGGCCGAGCTACGAGCTGATGAGCGAATGCGACACGCTGCTCGTCGTGGGCTCCGGTTTCCCTTATTCGGAATTCCTGCCAAAGGAAGGCGAGGCGCGCGGCGTGCAGATCGACCTGAAGGCCGACATGCTGAGCCTGCGCTACCCGATGGAGGTCAACCTGGTCGGCGACAGCGCCGAGACGTTGCGCGCGCTGCTGCCCCTGCTGAAGGAACGGGACGACACCGGCTGGCGCGGCCGGATCGCGAAATGGAATGCGGACTGGCACGACACGCTCGCGGCACGCGCGGCCGCGCAGGCGAGCCCCGGTCGCGGCGTGAATCCGCAGCGTGCGTTCACCGAACTGTCGCCACGGCTGCCCGGCGACGTGATCCTGACGAGCGATTCGGGTTCCTGCGCAAACTGGTATGCGCGCGACCTGATGATGCGGCGCGGGATGATGGGCTCGCTGTCCGGCGGCCTCGCGTCGATGGGCGCCGCCGTGCCGTATGCGATCGCCGCCAAGTTCGCGCACCCGGCGCGCCCCGTGATCGCGATGGTCGGCGACGGCGCGATGCAGATGAACAACATGGCCGAGCTGATCACCGTCGCGAAGTACTGGCGGCAATGGCCCGATCCGCGCTGGATCTGCATGGTGCTGAACAACGAGGACCTGAACCAGGTCACGTGGGAGCAGCGCGTGATGGAAGGCGACCCGAAGTTCGACGCATCGCAGCAGATTCCGGATGTGCCGTACTACCGCTTCGCGACGCTGCTCGGGTTGAAGGGCATCTACGTCGACGACCCGGAGCAGCTCGGCGCCGCGTGGGACGAGGCGCTCGCGTCCGACCGTCCGGTCGTGCTCGAGGTCAAGAGCGATCCGGAAGTGCCGCCGTTGCCGCCGCACGTGACGCTGCAGCAGGCGAAGCACTTCGCGCAAACGCTGGTGAAGGGCGACGCGCGCGAGGCGAACGTGATCGTCGAGACCGCGCGGCAGGTTCTGTCGGCCGTGTTGCCGGGCAACGGCGAACACGGTGGCAAGGGCGGGACAAGCCGGTCGTAGCGCATCACGGGCGTGACGGCGCGGTGCGCGTGTCGTGCCGCCCCGTCGCGTGCGGCGCGGCGCAGCGCAATGCGTCAGCCGATGTCGACGTCGTCGCCGCCGTCCTGCAGCGCGAGCGCCGCGTTGACCAGGCCGACCTGCGCGAGCGCGAACGGGAAATTCCCGCACATGCGCCGCGCCTTCACGTCGTACTCCTCGGCCAGCAGACCGACGTCGTTGCGCAGGCGCAGCAGCCGCTCGAACAGCGCGTGCGCGTCGGCGTCGCGTCCCTGCATCCGGTACACCTGCACCAGCCAGAAGCCGGCCGCGACGAACGCCCCCTCGTTGCCCTCGCAACCATCGTCGAAGCGCGGCGGGCGATAGCGGAACGGCAGGCCGTCCTCGACCAGCTCGCGCTCGATCGCGGCGACCGTCGCCGCGACGCGCGGGTCGGACGCGTCGAGCATCCCCGTCAGCGGAATCAGCAGCAGGCTCACGTCGAGCCCGTCACCGTCGTAGCGGTCGACGAAGCGACCGAGTTTCGCGTGGTAGCCGTGCGCGAGGACGTCCGCATGCACGGTATCGGCCCAGCGTCGCCACGCGTCGAGCGGCGCGTGATGATCGAACGCGTGTGCGGAGCGGCACGCGCTTTCGACGGCCGCCCATACCATCACCTTCGACGACGTGAACGGGTGCCGGCCGCTGCGCACTTCCCAGATCCCTTCGTCCGGCTCGCGCCAGATCGTCGCGAGATGCTCGAGCAGCCGCCGCTCGAGCATCCATGCGTCGTCGTCGGGCGGCAGCCCGTGCCGGCGCGCCTGGTACAGCGCGGCCAGCACTTCGCCGTACACGTCGAGCTGCAGTTGTTCGGCCGCCGCGTTGCCGAAGCGCACCGGCCGCGCGCCTTCGTAACCGGTCAGGTGCGCGGCTTCCCATTCGTCCGCCCGCCGGCCGCCGTCGGCCGCGTACAGCACCTGCAATTGCGCCGGATGATCGGCGATCGCGCGCACCAGCCAGTCGCGCCAGCGCGCCGCCTCGTCGCGGTAGCCGCAGCGCACCAGCGCGCGCAGCGTGAAGCTCGCGTCGCGCAGCCAGCAGTACCGGTAGTCCCAGTTGCGCATGCCGCCGAAGGATTCGGGCAGCGAGCTCGTCGGCGCCGCGACGATGCCCCCGGTGCGCACGCTCGACAGCAGCTTCACCGTGATCAGCGCGCGCTCGATCGCGTCGCGATACGGGCCTTGCGCCGTATTGCACGTCGACCAGGCGCGCCACGACGCCAGCGTGTCGCGCAGCGACGCGTACGCATCCGGCAAGGGCGGCGGCCGGTCATATGAACGCGCGTAGCTGATGCAGAAATCCGCGCGCTCGCCCGCGGCGATCCGCTGCGTGCCGACGAGCCGGTCGTCTCGCACGTCGAGGTGCGCGTCGGTATCGAGCCACATCGCGTCGCCGCCCGTCATCATCCGCCAGCGCCGGCCGAGCCGCCGGCACCACGGCAGCGCGTGGCCGTAGTCGAAGCGCACGCCGAGATCGACGTCGAGCTCGACCGCGCCGCGCTCGCCGCGCACGCTGCGGATCAGGCACGGGTCGGGCGCCGCCCAGTTCATCCAGTCGATCACGACGACGCAGCCGGACGACGTCTCGAACGTCGTTTCGAGCACCGCGCTGCCGGGCAGGTAGCGGCGCGTCGCGCGGGCTCCCGGCTCGCGCGGCCCGATGCGGAAGCGGCCGTTGTCCGGCGTGCCGACAAGTGCGGCAAAGCATGGCGGCGAGTCGAAGTCCGGCCAGCACAGCCAGTCGATGCTGCCGTCGAGCGCGACGAGTGCGGCACTGCGGCCGTCGCCGATCAGCGCGTAGTCCTCGATTAGCATCGCGCTCACCGGTTCAGCTTGCGCGCGGCGGCGTCGCTGACGTCGACGGCGATCGGCAGCGCTTCGATGCCATGCGCGCGCACTTCGCACGCGATGTCGTGCAGCGCGCGCGGATCGCGGGCAGGCAGCGCGACGTTGGCACCGCGTCGCGCGAACGCATGAGTGGCGGCCCGGCCGCCCCCGGCACTCGCACTCGTAATCGCGACGGTCCTCACGGTCGATTCCTCCTGTTTGTTCGCGGTGAC
This sequence comes from Burkholderia sp. BCC1996, assembly GCF_905339955.1. NCBI lineage: Bacteria > Pseudomonadati > Pseudomonadota > Betaproteobacteria > Burkholderiales > Burkholderiaceae > Burkholderia > Burkholderia sp. BCC1996. The sequence goes on along the minus strand of NZ_CAJPHM010000007.1, from coordinate 203,172 downwards.
CGGCACGCCGCCGTGACATTCCCGGGATTGCCGGCCGGAACACGATCGGCGTAGCAAACTGCGTGCCGGATATCGCACGAGCCGCGGCACCCTGCCCCCGAACGATGAACCGTCGCCCGATTTACAAGCCGGCTGTAACGCGCTGCACGTTGCGTGCACAACGCCGGGCGCCTCGCCTACGCGCCGGACGCGCACGGAACTTGCTCCGCCGCGAACGGTTTGTCGTCACGCCGCCGGATCCGGCAAGGAGTCGCCTTTGCTCGTCCCGCCGTTCATGAATGCGTGCCGTATTGCCGATATCGCCGGTATTGCCGGCATCGCCGCGGCCGCGTGCATCGTCGCGCCGCGGGCAGCGCGTGCGGCCGACGCTTCTGCGTCACCCGCCGGCCCGCTGCCGCTCGCGTACGTCGCGCATGCTGCCGGCCCCGCTGCAGATCCGGTGCTCGTGCTCGGCTGGGCCTTGCTCGCGCTGTGCACGTTCGTCTGCGCGACGATCGCGGTGCTGCTGCTGATCGCGATGTTTCGCCGCCGCGCACCGGCGGGCGGCGGTCACGGCAGCGGACTCGCGATCGTGACGGTCGGCTCCGCGATCTCGATCGCGCTGCTGTTCGGCGCGCTGGTCTACATGCTGCGCGTGCTCGGCGCGGTCGCAGCGCCGCCGCGTCCGCCCACGCTCACGATCGTCGTCACCGCGCGCGACTGGTGGTGGGCCGTCCGCTATCCGGACGACGCGGGCGGCGCCGCGTTCGTCACCGCGAACGAGATCCACATCCCGGTCGGCGAACCCGTCGCGGTCGAACTGAAGAGTGCGGACGTGATCCATGCGTTCTGGGTCCCGCAACTGGCCGGCAAGACGCAGACGATCCCGGGCCAGACGAATCACCAGTGGCTGCAGGCCGACCGGCCGGGCGTCTATCGCGGACAGTGCTCGCAATACTGCGGCGCGCAGCACGCGCACATGGCGTTCGAGGTCGTGGCCGAACCGCCCGATGCGTTTCGCGCGTGGCTCGCCGCGCAGCGGCAGCCGGCGCCTGCCCCGGCGGCCGGCGCCGAGCAGCGCGGCCAGCGCCTGTTCGCCGCGCGCTGCGCGGGCTGCCATGCCGTACGTGGCACCGACGCGGCCGGCGACGCGGGCCCCGACCTGTCGCATCTCGGGTCGCGCCGGCTGCTCGCGGCCGGCACGCTCGACAACACGCCCGACAACCTGCGGCGCTGGCTCGCGCAGGCGCAGCAGATCAAGCCGCAGACGCTGATGCCGTCGTTCGCGCTCGCGCCGCGCGACGCCGACGATCTCGCCGCGTATCTCGCGACGCTGCACTGAACGGAGGATGACGATGGCCGTTGCCCGCGACCCGCCCGCCCCGCTCAGCCGCGTGCCGGACCTCGGCGAAGCGCCGCCCGGCTCCGCGCACGAGCGCGAACTGGCCGGCCTGTGGGAGTCGGAACCGGGCTGGCGCGGCTGGCTCGGCACGGTCGACCACAAGCGCATCGGGCTGCGCTACATCGTCACCGCGTTCGCGTTCCTGCTGCTCGGCGGCGTCGAGGCGCTCGTGATGCGCATCCAGCTCGCGCGGCCGGATGCGACGGTGCTCACGCCTGCGCAATACGACGCGCTGTTCACGATGCACGGCGTCACGATGATCTTCCTGTACGCGCTGCCGGTGCTGTCCGGCTTCGCGAACTACCTGTGGCCGCTGATGCTCGGCTCGCGCGACATGGCGTTCCCGCGCCTGAACGCATTCTCGTACTGGGCGTTCCTGTTCGCCGGGCTGTTCCTGTATGCGAGCTTCCCGCTCGGCGCGGTGCCGGACGGCGGCTGGTTCAATTACGTGCCGCTCACGTCGCTCGACTACAGCGCCGGCGCGAACATCGACATCTATGCGCTCGGCATGATCCTGCTCGGCATCTCGACGACAGGCGGCGCCGCAAACTTCGTCGTCACGCTGCTGCGGATGCGCGCGCACGGGATGTCGATCGACCGGCTGCCGATCATCGTGTGGGGCACGCTCACCGCATCGGTCGCGAACCTCGTCGCGGTGCCGTCCGTGAGCCTCGCGTTCCTGCTGCTGTGGCTCGACCGAAACGCCGGCACACACTTCTTCGACGTCGCGAACGGCGGGCGGCCGCTGTTGTGGCAGCACCTGTTCTGGATGTTCGCGCACCCGTGGGTGTACGTGGTCGTGCTGCCCGCGATGGGGATCGTGTCGGACGCGCTGCCGACCTTCTGCCGCCGGCCGCTCGTCGCGTACGAGGCCGTCGCGGTATCGACGGTGGCGACGATGCTGATCGGCTTCGAGGTGTGGGTCCACCACATGTTCGCGACCGGCATCGCGCCGCTCGCGCTCGCGTTCTTCGGCGCGGCGAGCATGCTGATCTCGATCCCGAGCGCGGTCGCGGTGTTCGCGTGGCTCGCGACGATCTGGACCGGCCGCCCGGTGTTCCGCACGCCGTTCCTGTATTTCGCGGGCTTCGTGCTGATGTTCGTGATCGGCGGCGTGTCCGGCGTGATGACGGCCGCGGTGCCGCTCGACTGGCAGCTGACCGACACGTATTTCGTCGTCGCGCACCTGCATTACGTGCTGCTCGGCATCAACGTGTTCCCGGTGCTCGGCGGGCTCACGTACTGGTTCCCGAAATTCACCGGGCGGATGATGAACGAGCGCTTCGGACGCCTGACGTTCTGGGTCGTGCTGGCCGGCTTCAACCTCGGCTTCTTCCCGATGCACGTCTCCGGGCTGCTCGGGATGCCGCGCCGCATCTATACCTATCCGTCCGGAATGGGCTGGGACACGTCGAACCTGCTGACGACGATCGGTTCGTTCGTGTTCGGCATCGGGATCGTGATGTTCGTCGTCAACGCGCTGGTCAGCGCGCGGCGCGGCGCGCGCGCCGGCGGCAATCCGTGGGGCGCGGCCGGGCTCGAATGGTCGGTCGCGTCGCCCGCGCCCGTGTACAACTTCGCGGTGCTGCCGCTCGTGGCGTCGCGGCACCCGCTGTGGGAAACGCACGACGACGCGAAGCGCACCAGCGTGCAGGTCGGCTACCGGCTCGCGGACGGGCGCGAGGCGCTCGCCGTCACGCCGCTCGCGGCGACGCCGAGCGCGATCCTGAAGATGCCCGAAGACAGCAGCGTGCCGTTCGTGCTCGCGCTGCTCGCGACCGCGGTGTGCGCCGCGATGCTGGCGCGCTCGCCGACGCTCGTGTGCGCGGCCGTCGCCGGCTGCGCGATCGGGACCGCCGTGTGGCTATGGCCGCGCCGCACGCTCGGGCAGCGCGCGCGCCGGCCGGCCCGCGATACCACGCAGGCGCCGTCGGCGGCCGCCGGGCTGGATCCGGAACGGCCGCCGTCGGCCGCGGTGCCGCCCGGCGCGCCGGCCGCGTGCGTCGAGCCGTTGCCGGTCGGCAGTTACGGCGAACGCGCGGGCGGCTGGTGGGGCGTCATCACGCTGATCGTGACCGAGGCCGGACTGTTCGGCTACCTGCTGTTCTGCTATTTCTACCTGCAGTCGCAAGCGGCCGCGCCGTGGCCGCCCGAAGGGATGCCGAAGCTCGGGCTCGCGGCCGGAAATACGGTCGTGCTGCTGTCGAGCAGCGGGTTCGTGTGGCTCGCCGAGCGCGCGGTGCGGGCCGGCAGGCAGCCCCGCGCGGTGGCCGCGCTCGCCGTCGCGCTGGCGCTCGGCGCCGCGTTCGCGCTCGTGCAACTGCACGAGTGGCGCGACCATCCGTACGGCCCGACCGCGCATCTGTACGGCAGCCTGTACTTCACGATCACCGGCTTCCACCTCGCACACGTGGTGGCCGGCCTCGTGATCCTCGCGCTGCTCGCCGGGTGGACCGCCGCCGGCTTCTTCGGCCGCGAGCGACGCGTCGCGCTGACGGTCGGCGGGCTCTACTGGCACTTCGTCGACATCGTGTGGCTGTTCATCTTCACCGCGCTGTACGTGTCGCCGTACTGGCTCAGGAGCCCGGGATGAACGGCGCGCGACGCTCGTGGACGCCCTTGCTCGCGATCGCGGCCGGCCTGGTCGGCGCGCCCGCGCTGTGGTTCGCGCAGATGCTCGCGTCCGAAACGCTCGCGTCGACCGCCTGCTATCCGCTCGGCGTCGCGCAGGCGGTGCCGCGCTGGGCGCACGTCGGCGTGTGGCTCGCGCTGATCGCCGCGTGCGCGTTCGCGCTGGCGGCCGTCTTCGCCACGTGGCTCGTGCGCACCTGGCAACGCCGGCATGACGCCGATGTGCAGGCCGCGACGCGCGACGACAGCACGCGATTCCTCGCGCGCTGCGGGATGCTCGCCGCGCTCGGGTTCGTGATCGGTCTCGTGTTCACGGGGATCGTCACTGCTTTCCTGGGGCCGTGCAGTCCATGGCGCTGATCTCGTTCGCTGCGCTCGCTTCGATCGTTTCGCGCCCGGCGCGTCGCGTTCCGGGGCGCCGCGCCCGCGTTGCGCTCGCCGCGTGCGCCGTGCTCGCTGCATGCGACATGCAGCGCGACGACCACGCGATGTCCGCCGGCGATACGGCCGACGCCGCGTCGGCGGCCGAAGCAGCCGAGCCCGCGTCGGGCTGGCGGTTCGTGAAGATTCGCGCGTCGGCGGCCGATGCCGGGGCGTCGATGTCGGCGCGGGTGGAAAGCGATCGGCGGCTGTCGCGGTCGCGCGATGCGACGGCGTCGGATTCGGCAGCCTCGGGGGCATCCGCCACGCCGCGCGATGCGGCATCCGCGGCCTCCGCGGCCGCCGCCCGTCGCCCGGTCGTAGCCGCCGCCGCCGCGAGCGCCGATGCCGCGACCATCGCGCGCGGCCGCTATCTCGCGTTCGCCGGCGACTGCGCGGCCTGCCACGACGCGGCCGACCACACACCGTACGCGGGCGGCCAGCCGGTGAATTCCCCGTTCGGACCGATCTATGCGCCGAACATCACGCCGGACACGGCGCACGGCATCGGCGACTACACGCTGCGGCAGTTCGACGACGCGTTGCGGCGCGGCGTGCGCGCGGACGGCAGCCGGCTCTATCCGGCGATGCCGTATCCGTCGTTCGCGCGCATGACCGACGACGACGTGCGCGCGCTGTACGCGTATTTCATGCGCGGCGTGGCGCCGTCCGCGAACGCTGCGAAGCGCACGCAACTGCCGTTTCCGTTCAACCAGCGCTGGGCGCTCGCGCTGTGGAGCCTCGCGTTCGCGAACCACGACCGTTTCGCGCCGCAGCCGTCGCAATCGTCGGAATGGAATCGCGGCGCGTATCTCGTGCAGGGGCTCGGGCACTGCGGCGCATGCCATACGCCGCGCGGCCCGGCCTACAACGAGCGCGGCTACGACGAACGCAGTCCCGCGTTCCTGACGGGCGGCATCAACGATCACTGGTTCGCGCCGAACCTGACCGGCGCGGATGCGGACGGCCTCGGGCGCTGGACCACCGACGACCTCGCCGCGTTCCTGCGCAGCGGCCACGCGGTGCGCAGTGCGGTGTTCGGCGCGATGGCACCGGTCGTCGCCGAGAGCACCGCGCGGCTGACGGATGCGGACCGCCACGCGATCGCCGTGTACCTGAAGTCGTTGCCCGCGCAACCGACCGCCGCGACGAATCCGCTCGGCGTCGGCGTCCCGCGGCTGACGGCTGCCGGGCCGCGGCCGGAAGGCGGCCAGCAAGCGCCGGGAGCCGGCGTGTATGCAGCATTCTGTGCGCGTTGCCACGGCGCCGACGGCGCGGGCGTGCCCGAGCGCGGGCCGCCGCTCGCCGGCAATTCCGCCGTGCTCGCGGCCGATCCGACCAGCGCGATCCGGATCGTCGTCGAAGGCGCACGGCCGGCGCCCGGCACGCACGGGCCCGTGCAGCGGATGCCGGCGATGCGCGGTGCGCTGACCAGCAGCGAGATCGCCGCAGTGGTCAGCTATGTGCGCGGCGCGTGGGGCAATCGCGCCGCACCGGTGTCGGAGCAGGATGTGAGACGGTTGCGGGCGGCGATCCACCGCTGAACCCCGGTCGCGATCGACATGTATGACTAATCGAACCGTACGAACCGGACCGGCCGGTTCACGCGCTCAGTGCGGCATCGCCGGCGCCGCTTCGACGTCGGACCGGCCCGGGCGCAGGCAGAGCGTGGCAAGCGCGGCGCCCGCGAGCGGCACGGCCAGCGCGAGGAAGAATCCGGACGGCCCGCCCCACGCCAGGAACGTGCCGCCGACGGCCGAGCCGGCGATCGCGCCCGCGCGGCCCATCCCGATCGCCCAGCCGGTCGCGGTCGCGCGCAGCGCGGTCGGATACGCGCCGACGATCAGGTAGTTCAGCGCGATCTGCTGCCCGCCGATGCCGAACCCGGCCGCGCCGACGAGCGCGAACACCAGCGCCCAGTTCGTGCCGGCGTAGCCGAGGGCGAGCGCGATCGCGATGCCGGACGCGAACATCGCGCCGAGCAGGTTGCGCGTATTCACGCGCGGCAGCACGATCGACAGCGGGATCGCGCAGACGATGAACACCGCATTGACGATCACGGTGCCGACCGGCGCCTGCTGCGCGGTCAGGCCGGCCGCCTTCAGCACCGTTGGCAGCCACGACAGCAGCATGAACCATGCGATCCAGTTCAGCAGGTAGATCGCCCAGATGCCGAGCGTGTTGCCCGCGTGGCCGTCGCGGAACAGCGCGGCGACGCTCGCTTTCGTCGTCGCCTCTTCGGGCACGGACAGGCGCGCGTCGGACGGCAGCGCCTGCGCGACGATCTTCGACAGCGTCGCCCGCACCCGCTGCTGCGCGCGTGCGTCGTCACGCGACGCCAGATAAAACAGCGACTCCGGCAGCAGCAGCGTGACGAGGCCGAGCACCGCGAGCGGCGCCGCGCCGCCCACGACGAAGATCCCCGGCCAGCCGATCACCGGCAGCATGCGCGCGGCGAGCAGCCCGCCGAGCATCGCGCCGGCGGGCAGGCCGAGCAGCACGCCCGTCATCACCGCGCCGCGCAGGCGGGCCGGACAGTATTCGGCCGCGAGCGCGAGCAGCACCGGCGTGCAGCCGCCCATCCCGAGCCCCGCGACGAAGCGCAGCGCGAGGATGTGGCGCGGGTCGCCGGCCCACGCGGTTGCGAGCGTCGCGCTGCCGAACAGAGCAAGGCCGATCATGATCGCCGGCCGGCGGCCGATGCGGTCGCCGACGAGGCCGAGCGTCATCGCGCCGATCGTCATGCCGACGATCCCGGCGGTCAGGATCGGGGCGAGCGCGCCGGCCGGCAGCCGGAACGACGCGAGGATCGCCGGGCCGGTAAACGCGATCGCCTGCGTGTCGAAGCCGTCGAGCAGCGCGATCAGCACGCACAGCGCGAGTACGCGAATCTGCAACGCGCCGAGCGGCGCGTCGTCGATCAACGCGGGAATCGAGCGAACGGAAGAAACAGTCATGAAAGCGTCTCCAGGATCGCGCCGTCGTTGCGGGGCGATCCGTTTATCGTTTTTGAATTACGGCGTGAAGGGGTCGCGTATCAGTCCGCCCGCACCGCGACGGCCTTGATTTCGACGATGTAACCGGGCGAGCCGCCGAGCATGTGCGCGCCGACCGCGGTCCACGCGGGCCGCGGATGCGCATGCAGATAGCGGTCGCGTACCTCCATGAACAGCGGCAGGTCGCGCATGTCGGTGTGGAAGGTCGTCAGGTCGACCACGTCGTCGAGCGATGCGCCGGCCGCCTCGAGCACCCGCTTCAGGTTCTCGAACGCCTGCACGATTTGCGCCTCGCGGCCTTCGACGAGCTGCATCGCGGCATCGCGGCCGATCTGGCCGGATACATAGACGGTATCTCCGACCTTGACCGCCGGCGCGTAGCCGATTTTTTCGTACACGGCTTCCATTCCGGCGGGGATGATCGCTTCGCGTTTGGGCATGAGTGTCTCCGGGGCCGGCACGTCGGCGCCGGCCGGTTGTTGGATGGTTGCTGGATGGTCGTTCGCGCGCACGCCGGACTGCGGCGCGCACGTGTCGGAAGAAGCGCGCCCCTCAACCCGTATCGCCACCCGCGACCGGCAGCACCGTGCCGGTGATGTAGCTCGCCTCGTCCGACGCGAGGAACAGGATCGGCGCGATCTGTTCGTCGAGCGTGCCGTAGCGTTTGAAGAACGTCGAATCGGTCACCTGCCGCACCGCTTCGGCCATCCACGCCTGCTCCTGCGCGTTGTCGCCGGCCGCATTGCGCGGCACGCGGCGCGGCGGCGCCGTGGTGCCGCCCGGCGCGGTCGCGACCACGCGGACGTTGTGCTCCGCGTATTCCATCGCGAGCGCCGCTGTCAGCGCATTGACGCCGCCTTTCGCCGCCGAGTACGGCACGCGGCGAATCCCGCGGGTCGCGTTCGACGATACGTTGACGATCGTGCCGCCGCCCGCGGCCAGCAGGTGCGGCAGCACCGCATGGCAGCTGTAGAGCGTCGGCATCAGCGAGCGGCGGATTTCGGCGTCGATCTGCTCGGGTTCGAACTCGGCGAACGGCCGCATCCGGATCGCGCCGCCGACCCCGTTGATCAGCACGTCGATCCGGCCGAACGTCGCGACCGCGCACGCCATCGCCGCGCGCGCGCCGTCGTAGGTCTCGAGATCCGCGACGAAGCCGGCCGTGTTGCCACCCGCCGCTTCGGCGGCCACCTCGGCCACGAAGTCCGCGCGGTCGACGAACAGCACCTGGCCGCCCTCGGCCGCCGCGCGCAGCGCGACGCCGCGGCCGATGCCCTGCGCCGCGCCGGTGACGACGACGACCTTTCCGGAGAATCGTTGCATGGTCATGCCGCCTTTGCCGTCACGTTCGGGGTGAACTTCTCGTAGTGGAAGCTGTTGGGCTTCACGCCTTGATCGTCGAAGTACTGGCGCACCGCGTCGACCATCGGCGGCGGGCCGCACAGATAGACGTCCACGTCGCCGTCGTTCAGCGCATCGGCCGGAATGTGCTGCGTGACCCAGCCCTTGCGTTCGTGGCTCGACGCCGGATCGGCGACGACCGTCGCAAAGCTGAAGTTCGGCAGCTTCGCCGCATACGCTTCGATCGCGTCGACCAGCACGAGGTCGAGATCGCGCGTCACGCCGTAGATCAGGTGCACCTTCTGCTGCGAACCGCTGCGCGCGAGCACCTCGAGCATCGACAGGAACGGCGCGAGACCCGTGCCGCCCGCGAGGAACAGCAGCGGCCGCGCGACGTCGCGCAGGTAGAAGCTGCCGAGCGGCCCGTTCAGTTCGAGCGTGTCGCCGGGCTTGGCCGATTCGAGCCACGTGCTCATCACGCCGCCCGGAATCTTCTTGATCAGGAATCCGACCTTCGTGTCGCCCGGCGCGGACGAGAACGAGTACGAGCGGTGCTGGCCGCTGCCCGGCACACCGATGTTCACGTACTGGCCCGGCAGGAACACCGGTGCGGCCGCGTCGACGTCGAGTTCGAGCACGATCGCCGCGTCGTTGTGCGGGTCGACCTTCGTCACGGTCGCGGCGAACGCGCTGTGGCCGGTCTTGCACGCGACCGACGAGCTCGGCACCGCGATCACGCAATCGCTGTGCGGCACCATCTGGCACGTCAGCACGAGGCCGCCGTCCTTCTCGTCCTCGGTGAGCGCGTCGTCGATGTAGTCGTCGCCGAGGTCGTAGCTGCCGCTTTCGGCGCGGCACTTGCAGGTGCCGCACACGCCGTCGGAGCAGTCCATCGGCAGGTTGATCTTCGCGCGGAACGCGGCGTCGAGCACCTTCTCGCCGGCCTTGCAGTCGATGAAGCGGGTGACCCCGTCCTCGAAGTTCAGTGCAATCTTGTAGGTGGACATGACCTCGTCTCCCTGTGTTACTGGTCGAAACAATCGGCGTCAGACGTGGTACACGTCGAGCACCTGCCGGATGTAGTCGTTCTTCAGCACGATCTTCTTGTTCGAGATCAGCAGCGCTTCGCCCACCTGGCGCAACGTGACGAACATCGTGCCGAAGAAGTGATCGGTCACGCGGTAGCGGTGGTTCAGCGTGTGGAAGTTGTAGCGCACGTCCACCTCGCCGTCGCGCTCGGCCAGCACCTCGACGTTCGTCACGTTGTGGCTGGTGCGCGGCTCGGGCGTCGACGCGCCGCTGCGCTCGGTCTTGATCCGGAACACGCGGTCCTCGAGGCCGCCGCGATCCGCGTAGTACATCAGCGAGATCTGGCTGTGCGGATCGTCGGTCGGCCGGTCGTCGTCGTCCCACGCGGGCATCCAGTACGTGACGTCTTCCGTGTAGCAGGTGAGCCACGCGTCCCACTCGCGGTCGTCGAGCAGGCGCGCTTCGCGATACAGCGCCGCGCAGATGGTCCGGTAATCGATGTTCATGCTGCCACCTCCCCGCGTTCCTGCTTCAGCGCATCGCGCATCACGTGCACCCAGTGTTCGTGCTGGCACACGAACAGCCCTTCGTCCTCGCTGCGCTCGCCCGACATGCGCGGGTTCAGCCCCATCCGTTTCGCGTTCTCGTCCGGCCCGTCGATCCACAGCGGCGCGCCGCGCGACAGATCGTTCCACATCGCCGTGATGCCCGCGTAGCCGGCCTGGCACGCGCGGAACTCCTCGAGGTCGTCGGCCGTGCCCATGCCGCTCACGTTGAAGAAGTCCTCGTACTGGCGGATCCGCGTCTCGCGGTCGGCGTCGCTCTCGCCCTTCGGCGCGAAGCAGAAGATGCTGACTTCGGTCTTGTCGACGCCGAGCGGGCGCACCACGCGGATCTGCGTGCTGAACTGGTCCATCAGGAACACGTTCGGGTACACGCACAGGTTGCGCGTCTGGTTCACGATGAAGTCGGCCTGCACTTCGCCCACGCGCGCCTTGATCTCGTCGCGGTGCTGGTACACGGGCCGCACTTCGGGGTTCATCGTCTTGGTCCACAGCAGGATGTGGCCGTGGTCGAATCCGTATACGCCCGCGACCGACTTGCTCCAGCTGTTCGCGTCGACGGCCTTGGTGCCGTCCTCCTTGCGGCGGCCCATCGTCGCCGCGTAGTTCCAGTGCACGGTGCTCACGTGATAGCCGTCGCAGCCGTTCTCCATCTGCATCTTCCAGTTGCCTTCGTAGATGTAGGAGGAGTTGCCGCGCAGCACTTCGAGGCCGTTCGGCGCCTGGTCGACGATCTGGTCGATGATCACGCGCGCCTCGCCGAGGTAGTCCTCGAGCGGCAGCACGTCGTCGCTGAGGCTGCCGAACAGGAAGCCGCGATAGTTCTGGAAGCGCGCGACCTTCTTCAGGTCGTGCGAGCCGTGCGTGTTGAACTGCACCGGATACTCGGTCGTCTTCTCGTCCTTCACCTTCAGCAGCTTGCCGGTGTTCGAGAAGGTCCAGCCGTGGAACGGGCACGTGAAGCTGCCCTTGTTGCCGTGCTTGCGGCGGCACAGCATCGCGCCCTTGTGCGCGCATGCATTGATCACCGCGTGCAGCTCGCCGGTCTTGTCGCGCGTGATGACGACCGGCTGGCGGCCGATCCACGTCGTGTAGTAATCGTTGTTGTTCGGGATCTGGCTTTCGTGCGCGAGGTACACCCAGTTGCGCTCGAAGATGTGCTTCATCTCGAGCTCGTACAGCGCCTCGTTCGTGAAGATGTCGCGGCGGCAGCGGAAGATGCCGGCCTCCTTGTCGTCCTGCACGGCGGTGGCGAGCAGGTGGTCCAGTTCGGTGGTGGGGTCGATCGTGGCGGACATGTTGGTTCCTCCTGTGCGCGTGCCGGGTCCTGCAAGCACGCTCGCATCGGTATCGATTGAATCTCGCGGGAGCCCGGCCGGCGGCGGCGCCTGCGCGCCGCCGAGCCGTCGGGCGGTTATGCCGTGGCGGAAGCGCGCAGGCGTTCGACGATCTGGTTGTCCTTGCCCTCGACGCGCGGCGTCAGGACGAAGTCGAACTCGATGTCCTGGTACGCGTCGGCCTTCAGCCCGAGCGCGGCGCCGCCGGTCTTGCCGGTGACGGGCGGGATCAGCTCCTCGCGGGTCGCATACGCGAAGTCGTCCCAGATCAGCGGGTCGCCGTCGATGTTGAACTGGGTCGTCAGCTTGCGGTGGCCGTCGCTCGTCACGAAGAAGTGCACGTGCGCCGGGCGGTTGCCGTGGCGGCCGAGGCGGTCGAGCAGCTGCTGCGTCGCGCCCTGCGGCGGGCAGCCGTAGCCGACCGGCATCAGCGTGCGGAACTCGTACTTGCCGTCCGCGCCCGTCTTCACCGCGCCGCGCAGGTTGAACTCGCTCTGCGCGCCGGTCGGGTCGAAGTGCGAATAGAAGCCGTGCGAGTTCGCGTGCCAACATTCGACCAGCGCGCCGGCCACCGGCTTGCCGTCGAGATCCTTCACGGTGCCGTGGATCACGAGCGGGCCCGCACCTTCGTCCGCGTCGAGATCGATCTTCGCGACGCCGTCGCGCACCGGCGCGCCGGCGACGTACAGCGGGCCTTCGATCGTGCGCGGCGTGCCGCCGTCCAGGCCGATCGCCTCGTCCTCGGCGTCCATCCGGATGTCGAGATACTTCTCGAGGCCGAGGCCGGCCGCGAGCAGCGCCGCTTCGCCGTCCTGGCCGAGCTTGTTCAGGTAGTTCACGCCGGCCCACACTTCGTCGGGCGTGATGTCGAGGTCGTCGATCGCCTTGAACAGGTCGCCGAGCAGCCGCAGCACGATCTGCTGCGTGCGCGCGTCGCCGCCGTTCGCGCCGTTCGCGCCCGCGTTCGACGCGGCCTTCAGCAGATCCTGCACTTCCTTGGTTTCGAAAACTTTGACGCTCATGATGGTGTCTCCACGTGTATTTGGGGAAAGGTGACCCGGGGTGCTCGCCGTTGCAGAAGCGGCGGCTCCGTGGCTCAAACGTCGCCGTCGTGTATCGACGACGGGTGGCGACACAACGGCGTCACCGAAATCTTCATGTACGGGAACAGCGGCAGGCCGGTCAGGATCTCGTGCAGCTCGGCATTGCCCGACACGTCGAACACGCTGTAGTTCGCGTATTCGCCGGCGATGCGCCAGATGTGGCGCCACTTGCCGCTGCGCTGCAGCTCCTGCGAGTACGCCTTCTCGCGGGTCTTGATCTCGTCGGCCACCGCGGGCGGCAGGTCGGCCGGGAGGTTGACGTCCATGCGTACGTGGAAAAGCATCGTGATGTCCTGGTACGTGAGCGGGTTGTCGCGGGTATTAGCCGGTCAGCGGGCGACTTTCGTCAGCCCGTCGCGGGTGAAGCGCGCGACCTTCGCTTCGTCGAGTTCGATGCCGAGGCCCGGGCCGCTCGGCACGGTCAGCTCGAAATCGCTGTAGTCGAGCGGGGTCGCGAGAATCTCTTCGGTAATCAGTAGCGGTCCGAACAGTTCGGTGCCCCACTGCAGGTTCGCGAAGCTCGCGAACAGATGCGCGGACGCGACCGTGCTGAACGCGCCTTCGAGCATCGTGCCGCCGTACAGCTCGATGCCGGCCGCATCCGCGATCGCCGCGACGCGTTGCGCCGCGAACAGGCCGCCGCTTTGCTCGATCTTGATCGCGAACACGTCCGCGCCGTGCTGCTTCGCGATCTCGAACGCGCTGTCCGGGCCCTGCAGGATTTCGTCGGCCATCAGCGCGACCGGGAAGCGGCGCATCAGCCGTGCGAGCGCCGCGGCCGACGCGACCGGCTGCTCGACCAGTTCGCAGCCGGCATCGGCCAGCGCCGGAATCGCGCGCGCGGCCTGCGTTTCGCTCCATGCCATGTTCACGTCGACGCGCACCGAGGCGCGCTCGCCCACTGCCCGCTTGATCTCGGCCACGTGCCGGATGTCCGCGTCGAGCGCCTTCGCGCCGATCTTCAGCTTGAACACGTTGTGGCGGCGCAGGTCGAGCATCCGTTCGGCTTCGGCGATATCGGTCGCGGTGTTGCCCGATGCGAGCGTCCACGCGACCGGCAGGCGATCGCGCCGGCGGCCGCCGAGCAGTTCGCTGACCGGCACGCCGAGGCGCTTGCCGTGCGCGTCGAGCAGCGCGGTTTCGAGCGCGCTCTTCGCGAAATGATTGACCTTCGCGAGCTTGCCGAGGAACGCCATCAGCGTCTGGATGCGCGTCGCGTCGCGGCCGATGATCGCGGGTGCGAGATACGCGTCGATCGCGAGCTTCATCGCCTCCGGGCTCTCCGGGCCGTAGGCCATCCCGGCGATCGTCGTGCCTTCGCCGAGGCCCGTCACGCCGTCGCTGCAGGTCACCTTCACCAGCATCAGCGTCTGGCCGTGCATCGTGGCGACCGACAGCTTGTGCGGACGGACCGTCGGCAGGTCGACGAGGCGGGTTTCAATGCGTTCGATGGTGACTGAGGACATGGGGCACGCTGCGTGTGGGGAGTTCATGGGACGGATTTATACGCGGCGGGGAAATGGAGCGTCCAATACTTTTGGTCTCGCTTTTTGATACCTGGGAGGTATTGAAAATCGCTTGAATGCGCTTGATATTGCGGCGCACCATACCTTTTTTGGCTAGGTATGCAGGCTGAGAGGCTTGCTGGAGCGCGGTCTTGCGTGTCCGGGGTGTTGCTTGGGCGGGGGTGCGGTGCGGCTGCTTTCGGTGGGGGGAAATCGGCTGAAAACCGGTGGGCTGCCTGAGCCGATCAGGGTTTTCCTGAGGGGAAACACGCGGGGTTGGCCGTCCGGTCTTCGGCTTCGGCGTCGGTTTCTGCGGACGAACGAAAAACATCGGTACGCGGATATCGACGCCCGACGCAGAGGCTCCTCATCCATCAGAAGCTGACAGTACACGCCGTAGCTGCTGCAGGAGGCGCGATGCCGTGGCATTCAGGTGTTACGTTGCCTATGGACGTCAGCATGAGCACGAGGGGTGGCGCGACCTGGGGGCCCGGCTGGCTCCAGAGGTTCCAGAAGGGCGTGCTCGACACCCACCAGTTCACTGTTTTCGGCGTGTGGCAAGCCGAAGGCGAGGTACATTGAGTGACCGCTTTCCGGGATCACCGTGGGGCCGTTCCGGGTCGGGCGCGGGCATCCGCATCGGACAGCAGCCGGGCCAGCAGGTGACGTTCGCGATCACCGTTACATGGACATGCGAGCGACGGTTCCACTCGAACAACGGCCCAATTCGGCTACTGAGCCTGTCGCCCTGCGTGCGGGAAACGCCCTCATGCCACGCGAATTCAAGGATGATCGTAATGCCGGCCACAAACGCCTACTCTGGTAAGATTCCGCTGCGCCCACACTGACATTCGCTTGTCAAAGCTCGCACATGCAACACTATCGGGGGAGAAATTGGACTGGCCGGCTTCGATTCAAGCGTTTGGAAGTATTGCTTCTTTTGCAGTTGCTGTAGCCGCCTTTTGGGTTCCGCACAAAATAAGCAAACGTGCTTTGGAGCAGACCGCTGTTGAAAAAATGGCGCGCTCTCGAATTGCCCAGGCATCACTACTACCAACCCTCTACCGGCTCCGGTCCGCTACATCGGACTTTCTCGACGAGGAGTCCGGCGAGCTATCATTCTTAGGCGTTCGGAGAGAAGCGAAAAGCTTTGACAGCAATTTCTTCGACTTAGTACCCGAGGTTGCTGGCATACTCGCGCTCGCGGTTGAAAGCGGCGCCATCCAGAAAGATGTAACTGAACTTTCGATCCTTCTATTTAAGACAAAAGAAGACCTTTCATCTATAACGAAGCTTCAGAGGGACGGCTATCACGCAGCATGGATTAACAATAAAGACGATTTCATTGACGCCGCCCTGGTGCTCAACACGTTATCTGACAAGATCATCAAAGAAATCGAAACCCAGCCGAGTAGCAAGCCCTGACATCACAATTGCATCCGGTCACTTTCTGATTATGTAGTGCGACAGGTTACCATTGAGATTCGAGACGAGGCCGACTGGCAACAGGCTAGCCGGCTCAACATCGCAGCACTCACGATAACCGCCGTTCGCCGACGGCGGCTTCTGTCGATGACTCGTCCTCAATTGAATACATCGAATGATCGTTCCGATTTGCTACTTGCCCTTGGAACCCTGACCGTTCGACCGGTAGGAACGGGTCGATAGGGTCCCCTGTCTTCCGTGCTCCAGCGGCTCGTTACCTCAAACGTTAGATGCTCGAAAACATTTATCAGACATACATCACCACTGCAAAGTGGTTAAATGAAAACCAAGGGGTTGTCGGTGTTGCTATTTTCGCGGTAACCCTCGGGCTTGGATGGATCAGTGGCATCTTCTCGGCACTTCGTCGCAAGCCGAAGTTCAAGATTCGATTGATTGATGGCCCGACTTTTGTATGTACATTTCGCACAGGTAAAAGACAAAATGAATTCGATATTCATAGAACCGGAGTTGCGCTGTATTTAAAGATTTCCAATATTGGATCGGCAGCATCGAGCATCGAACGGATATCGGTCGGGTATCACTGGCACGTAACTCCATTCACGCGATCTTGGTTCAAGTATGGGATTGGATGGTTCTGGCTACATGACCAGGCCGTCGCCATATCGGATTTTCAGACCGCGATCGGCGATAACATCAAACTCTATCCATTCTTGAATCAGAGAAGCATTCATGCACCGACTCCCGTCTCGACATATCTGGAGCCTGGTCAATCCGAAAATGGGGTTGTTTATTTCGAGCAATCAGACAGTTGGGGCGATTGCTTTCCTACGGCGAGCGCCAAAGGAACTCGAATCAAGATTTGTTTGCGAGATGTTTTTGGTGGAAAACATGTTGCTCGCTTCACGATTCCAAATGTCACACTGGAATATGCCAGAAAGTACAACCCATCATTCGGAAAAACACTCGCGGAACTCCGCAACGAACCACTACCTCACGATTTGAACATATAGCTCTTCTATCGGGAGGTGCTGTCCAGAGTATGGCCATCTAAAGCGGCCTCACAAACACCCGCACCTGAGCAGAAGCTAAGGCCGACAGCATCTAGACCAATTTTGCGGGGTAAGCGTCCGTTGTAGCCCGGAAGCAGTCATAGTGGCGTCAGAAATCGGAACGGCAGTTCCGGGTCGACAGCCGCCGTAGAGGCGAAGCTGCTCCAAGCGGTGGCATTGGGTCGGTAACTGCCAATCCGGAGAAGCTTGAGCGTAGGTCTTGGCACGGGTTGGGGCGATCAGACACAGCGCAGCTCCTACTGCACCAACAATCCCCACACCGACTGTTCAATTTCCGCACACCGAATCGCAGCCACCCACCGACCCGCGCGGCCGCGCCGGGTGGGAATAAACCCGTATAGCCCCGCCTCTCCTCACCCGCCTACCCTCGCGCGCATGCCGGTCGGGCGGCGCAACGCCCGCTCCGGCCGATCGGAATTTCGTGAGGAGACTACATGGATAGCAGCAGCAACACCGCCCTGTTCGACGCCGACATCTGGCGCGGCAAGACCTTCACCGGCCGCTGGCACGCGAGCCCGCACACGGCCGACGTAATCGAACCCGCAACGGGCAACACACTCGGCCGCATCGGTCTCGCGGATGCCGGGACAATCGCCGACGCATCGGCCACCGCCCATCGCGCACAGCCCGCCTGGTTCGCCCTGCCCTACGACGACCGCGCGGCGGTCCTGCGCCGCGCCGCAGCCGTCGCCGAAACGCACTTCGATGCGATCGTCGACTGGCTCGTGCGCGAAAGCGGCTCGACGCGCGCGAAGGCGTCGTTCGAAACCTCCGTCACGATCAAGGCACTGCACGAGTCAGCCGGGCTGCCGTCGCGCGCGGCCGGCGAAGTGCTGCCGTCGGCCGCCGGCCGGCTGTCGCTCGCGCGCCGCCGCCCGCGCGGCGTGGTCGGTGTGATCTCGCCGTTCAACTTCCCGCTGTACCTCGCGATGCGCGCGGTCGCACCGGCGCTCGCGCTCGGCAACGCAGTCGTGCTGAAACCCGACCCGCGCACGGCCGTGTGCGGCGGCGTCGCGATCGCCCGCGTGTTCGAGCTCGCCGGCCTGCCGGAAGGCGTGCTGCACGTGCTGCCCGGCGACGGTGCGGCCGGCGCGGCGCTGGTCGCCGATCCGCACGTCGCGATGATCCAGTTCACCGGCTCCACCGCGGCCGGGCGCAAGGTCGGCGAAGCGGCGGGCCGCCACCTGAAGAAGGTGTCGCTCGAACTCGGCGGCAAGAACTCGCTGATGGTGCTCGACGACGCCGATCTCGATCGCGCCGTCGCCAACACCGCATGGGGCGCGTATCTGCATCAAGGCCAGATCTGCATGGCGACCGGCCGCGTGCTCGTGCAGCGCACGATTCACGACCGCTTCGTCGCGAAGCTCGTCGAGAAGGCACAAAGCCTGCGGGTGGGCGACCCCGCGACCGCGGACGTCGGCCTCGGCCCGCTGATCAACGCCGCGCAGCGCGATCATGCGGCGCGCGTGGTCGACGCGGCCCGTCGGGCCGGCGCACGCGTCGAGACGGGCGGCGGCCATCGCGACCTGTTCTTCGAGCCGACCGTGCTGAGCGGCGTCGCGCCGGGCAACCCGGCATTCGACGAAGAGATCTTCGGGCCGGTCGCGATCGTCGTGCCGTTCGATACGGACGACGAGGCGATCGCACTCGCGAACCGGACAGAATACGGGCTGTCGATGGCGATCCTGTCCGCCGACGTCGGGCGCGCGCTCAGGATCGGCGAACGCTTGAACACCGGGCTGCTGCACATCAACGACCAGACGGTCAACGACGAAGTGATCAACCCGTTCGGCGGCGGCGGCGCATCGGGCAACGGCTCGAGCATCGGCGGCAGCGCGAACTGGGAAGAATTCACGCAGTGGCAGTGGCTGACGATCAAGGGTGAAGCGCCGCTTTACCCGCTTTGACGAGGAGACCGACCATGTACACCGAAAACGATACGCGCGCCGTCACCGCGGCCGTCGCACGTGCCGCCGGCGCGCCCTTCTCGATCGAATCCGCCCGGATCCGTGCGCCGCGCGGCGACGAGGTACTGGTGCGCGTCGTCGCGACGGGCCTGTGTCATACCGACCTGATCGTGCGCGACCAGTACTACCCGGTGCCGCTGCCGGCGGTGCTCGGTCATGAAGGCGCCGGCGTGGTCGAGGCGATCGGCCCGAACGTGAAGACGCTCGCCGCGGGTGACCACGTCGTGCTCACCTACGGCGCATGCGGCCACTGCGCGTCGTGCGTCGGCGGCCACGGTGCATATTGCCGCCAGTTCTTCGGGTTGAACTTCGGCGGCGCCGACGCCGACGGACAGACCGCGATCCGCGACGCAGCCGGGCAACCGCTGCACGATCATTTCTTCGCGCAGTCGTCGTTCGCGAGCTACGCGGTCGCCCGCGAAAACAACGCGATCAAGGTGCCGACGCAGGCGCCGCTCGAACTGCTCGGGCCGCTCGGCTGCGGGATCCAGACCGGCGCGGGCGCGGTGATCAATTCGCTCGCGGTACGCACGGGCAGCAGCTTCGCGAGCTTCGGCGCGGGCGCGGTCGGCATGAGCGCCGTGATGGCCGCGCGCGTCGCGGGCGCGACCACCATCATCGCCGTCGACATCGTGCCGTCGCGGCTCGCGCTGGCGCTGGAGCTCGGCGCGACGCACGCGATCAACAGCAAGGAAGTCGACGTCGTCGACGCGATCCGCGAGATCACCGGCGGCGGCGTCGACTACGCGCTCGAGTCGACCGGACTGCCGGCCGTGCTGTCGCAAGGGATCGATGCGCTCGGCTCGCGCGGCACGATGGGCGTGGTCGGCGCGCCGAAGCTCGGCACCAAGGCCGAATTCGACGTGAACAGCCTGCTGCTCGGCGGCCACACGATCCGCGGCATCGTCGAAGGCGACAGCGTGCCGCAGACGTTCATTCCGCAGCTCGTGCAGTTGTATCTGCAAGGACGGTTTCCGTTCGACCGGCTGGTGAAGTTCTATCCGCTCGACCAGATCAACCAGGCGGCGGAAGACAGCAGCAAAGGCATCACGCTCAAGCCGATCCTGCGTTTGCCGCATTGAGCGCGGGGGCGCCGCCGGCCAGCGGTGGCCATCGTGGCTATCGGGCGGCAATCGGGCTGCGATCGGACTGCGATCGGCGGCGCCCCTGTCGGGAAAATACCGCGCTTCGGGCGCCGGGCTATATTACGCATTCGCGCGACACGCCGGGCCGCCACGCCCGGCCCCGGACACTCGACCCCCAAATGGAGCGCAGCGTGAAGACGGCCCCCGAATCCCTTGCACGGCCGGTCGACCTCGACCGGCTCCGCGCCCGCTTCGCGGCGGGCGAGCCGCTGCCGGAAACGGCATTGCCGGCCGCCGTCGCGCGCTCGTGGCTGCGTTCGCGCGACGCCGGGCTCCGGCCGTGGCAAACCGCCCGCTACGAAATGCAGCGCGAGTTCGACGAACCGCGCGCGGACCGGCGGCTGCTGCGCTGCGTCGCGCAGGAGATCGAGCAGCTGTGGGCCGCGTTCGGCGGCAGCGAGTGGACGATCTTCTGCGTCAATCCGCGCGGCACGATCGTCCATGCGCGGCGCAGCCCGCAATGCGACGACACGCTGCTGACGCCGATCGTCGCCGGCCGCCGGATCGTCGAACCGAACATCGGCACGACCGCGCCGAGCTGCGTGATTCACGACGGCACGGAGGCCGTCGTTGCGGGCGCGCAGCACTATCTCGACGAGTTTTCGCGGGTGTTCTGTCTCGCGGTGCCGCTGGTCGGCTTCGACGGCGAGGTGATCGGCGCGCTCGACATCACCGGCATCGGCCGGCGCAATGTCGTGCAGCTGCGCGAGCAGTTCCGGCATGCGGCGCTGTCCGCCGAGCAGCGCCTGTATGCGATGCTGCGCGACTGCCATCTGCTGCAGGTGCAATACGATCCACGCTGGCTCGGCACGCCGCTCGCCGGGGTCGTCGCGCTCGACGAAGCGGGCCGCGTGCGCGCGGTGAGCCGGCTCGCGCGCCAGATGCTCGACCTCGCGCCCGAAGGGCCGGTCGCGCCGGTCGAACTCCGGCAACTGTTTCCCGATGCGACGCCCGCGCAACAGCGCCGCCTGCTGACGCCGGCGCGCACGCCGCAGCGGATCGCGCGGGACGATGGTAGCCACGTATGGGTGCGCACGGTGCGCGCGCCGCTCGATCGGGCGACGACGGCGCGCCACGCCGATGTGCTCGAAGAAGCCGCCGACGTGTGCAACGCGGCGCCGGCCGCCAGCCCTCAGGCGAGCCTGCACGAACAGTCGCTCGACGCGATTCGCAGGGCGCTCGGCGAGCACGACGGCAATGTGTCGGCGGCCGCGCGGCAGCTCGGTATTTCACGTACGACGCTTTATGCGAAGCTCAGGCAGCTCGATGCGGCGGGGCTCAGGACTGGCGGGCCGCATCGCGTAGACCAAAATGAAGTCGCCCCCGTTTGCGAAGTAAAGATGTCACTTCGTCGGTCGTCGTTGACCAAGAAATGCGGAACCCTCGGGAATTCGTGAGGTTGCACGTCGCGCATTAAGGTTGTCACTGAGCACGGCATCGCGAAGACGTGCGGACAGCGGGGACGCGGTTCGTGACTCACGGACTAGACTGCGGCGATCCGCGCGGTCGGAAACACCGTCGGTTCCTGGTCCTCGCCGGCGTCGTCCGCTCCGCGACGCGCCGCGCGCCTCCGTCGCGTCGTTATCAAAACTGCGCCGTCACCTGGAACCCGAGCGTAACCCGGGCCGTTGGAAAACCGGACGGCTTGTAGATCGGCGTTCCTGCGAACAGGTCATAGCCGAATCCACCGAAGCGCGTCCCGACGCTGCCCTTGACGCCGATCACCGCGCCGGCAAGCTGCGTTCCGACTAGCGCGACCGGCTGCGGGCCCCACACGCGGCCATAGTCCAGCCCGGCGTAAATCGCTTGGCCCGTTTGGCCGATCGGCATTTGCAACTCGTTGCGCCAATACAGGCCACGTGCTGCCGCCAACATCGTTTCACCGTCGAAACCGCGCACCGTGTAGCGGCTACCGATGGTCAAGTCATCGATGTAATACAGCGTATTACCCGTGTACTGGCCGTGAATGCTCGTCACATAGCGGAACGGCTGCTTGGCGATCGCAAACGGCACCGACAGATTCGCATCCACGACCGCCATCTTGTAGCGGTAGGTCGGGCCACCACCGGCCGCGAGTATGTCATCCCGCGCGCCGAGACCGCCGGCACCCTGGCGATAAGCGAGCGTGCCGTCGAACTGCGCGCCATCGAAGTAGTGACGATCGGTCAGGCCGAATTCGATGACGGTTGTGTTGCGGCGTTGTTGCGTGATTTCCGTGTCTTCGATGAAGCTTTCGCCGAAGCGACGCGACAGGCGGACATACCCACCGAACACATCGTTCTGACTGCGCAGCAGCACGCGCGCCAATTTGAAATCCAGCGTCTTCGAATTGCCGCTCGCGACGAACGTCTGGTTCACGCCGGCAATCTGTTGATAGTAGGTGTTCGTGTACGCCGCAACCGTGGCGGTCCAGTAGCCCCACGGAATCGAATAGAAGCCGTTCCAGCCGTGCGACCCGAGGCGCTTGTCGCCGAATTCGAGGTCTTGACTGACGCCGACGTTGAACACGTCGTTCAAGCCAAGCGGGTTGTCGATGCCGATCGACAGATTGCCCTGCAGTCTGCCTGTTGCGCGTGTGCCTGAATTATCGATCGACGCGACGACGGTCCACGGCTTGCCGCGCTTCACGTCCAGCACCACATCGCTTTCGCCCGGCTGGTCAGCAGGGACGATTTGCATCGAAACGTCCTGACTGCTGACGCGCTTCATCTGCTCCAGACCTTGTTCGAGGTCGCGCAGGTTCAGCACTTCGCCGTCGCCGGTCGGGAACGCGGTCTTCCACGTGCCCCGCAATTTCTCGTCGGCGAAACGAACGTGCCGAATCATGCCCGGAATCAATGCGACCTTCAGCGTACCGGTTGCCAAATCCTGTTCCGGCAGCATTACGCGCGTCGTGATGTAACCGCGCGCCAAGATTTCCCGAGACAACGCCTTGACGATCATATCGACGCCTTGCTTACCGACACACTGGCCCGCGTAGTGGCCGAGCCATTCACTCGCGAAGGCGAAGCGATCCATCGGCAGCGCGGACGCTCCGGCTGACTTCGCGGCATCGGGCAGTGAATCCGGCACGTCGAGCGCAAAGCGGTCAATACGGAAACACGGCTGTTCGCTCGGCAACGTCGGATAAGTTTCGACGCGCGGCACTTCCGATCGCACGGAACGGACACGAAGCGCGGCGTCGCGCTGCTGCGCGTCGCGTTGCTGCTGCGCCTGTCGATCCTGTTCCGCGTTCACACGTGCGGCGGCAGCTCGATCTTCTGCGGTGGGTGCCTGCTGTGCGTGAACCCCGAGCGATAACAAGGCCGTGATCTGTAACACCGTCAGCCGCTTAACAATTGTCATTATTATTAAATCACTTATATTTGATCGGCAATCTTGATTGCCGATCAGTCAAATATATACTTCTTAATCAACAATCCCGCGAAAATCATCCAAAATGCAGCCACAACAATCCAGTAATTTCTACGGGAACTCTTGCTCATTTTGGACCATGTCTCTTCGTCCGGACCACCTGGCGCGACCATATAAATTCCTATTTCTTCGGGTTATTCAAAGGGACGGCATGACTAAATGGCGAGACGCCAAAGGAGATTTTCCCCGGCGACGCGATTCCAAGCTCAAGCGCAGTGCTTCCGCCATAGGAATGTGTTATCGCAATGAATGCATTCACATCAAACGGCGTCGGTACGGACAAATATGCCTGAGTTGCGTCGCCGGTCATAAACGAATTAGTTGAGGTAGCGTCATGGGCGCCCCATATCCATCCCAACGTCCCGACAATACCAGGCATCGTCGTAATCGAACGAGGATTAGCTTGGGTGACCCCTCCAGATACGTATGTTGTGCCGTCATACAGGTTCATTGCAATACCCCCGCTAGCAGAAAGAGAGCCAGATCCTACAGTCGCGTAGTTGGGGCCAATGGCATTTATCGGTGACGCATCAGCATTTGCTGAGTCAGCGTTGATTGCCGCAACAACCAGAGACGGGTTGCACGGTGCAGAAGCATTACACACCTTCGAGAGCATGCTGTACTTCCGCAGATCGTTACCTTGGTTATACAACTGTACGGCGGATGCAGTTGCAGCTCCCGCTGCGCCCCCTACAATGGCACCGCCAAGCCCCGCGACAATGTTCGCAGAGATGTTGCCAAGTAGTTCGGAACCCGTTGCCGATGCTCCGCCCTTTGAAATGCTTTCAAGTTCGCCAGCCATCGCAGACGACAACCCCGCACCAGCAGCACCACCGATCGCACCGAATGCGCCGCCGCCTAAGCCACCGATAAGCGCACCACCCGCAACGTGCAGTGCAGCGCGATTTGAGCCTCCTTCATCCCACGAGTTAGCTTCGGCTTGATAGGCGGCTTGTGCCGTCTTGTCACCTGCGAGCCCGGCCGTATCGGCTGCGCGCTGGGCTTCGTCGCGCTTGGCATCTGCGTAAGCGCCGATACCTTGCGATACGACCTGGCCGGCCGCTTGCGCGGCATTCATCGTGTCGGCCTGCTTATCCAGCAGATTCTGCACGTCCGGCGTCTTCGACACCGTTCCGTTCAGGTTCGACGTGTCGCGATTCAGGTTAGCCAGGTCCTGTGTCTGGCCTGCCGGATTCGTGACATTGATCGTGCCGGCGCTAACGCCACTACGCGTGGTTGCGTTCTCATTTCCGCTGTCCGATTGCGAAATCATCGGCGTCACGCCGCCCGAACCACTTACCGAACCGGGTCCGATAGCCTTGCCGGTATTGCTCACGCCTACGCCAGCACTAAACCCATTGCTGTCCGCCGCGTAGTGCGAGTGATTTTCAATATCGCTGGTCGTCAACGTCCCGGTCGTCAACGTGTTCTTCGACGCATCAGCCGTGCTGCCGATATATGCGCCTTTCAGGTCGGTATTACCCTTTACGTTGACATCGAAACCGCCGCTGCCGGCTTGAATGCCGGCCTGTTCGTTCACGCCGGCATAGTTGCCATCCGCATGCCCGTTCTGCGCGCTGACACTTGCGGTTCCACCGCCCATCGTGCTGACACTAATACCGCCGCCCACGCTGCTTTGATGTGCCGTGCTGTACGTCGTATCCTGTATGCTCTGCACGTTCAGGTTGCCGCCAACGTCCGCCTTCACGGTGCGACCGGACACGTTGGAACCGATCACATTCGTATCGCCGCCGCCGAGAAGCGTCACGCTATTCGCACCTGTCACGTGCGAATTGTTTTGCATCGCGGCGTCGCTGTTGCCGTCGCCGTGTGCGCGCGACATGGCAGCCGACACTCCGATACCGTTCGTGCCGATCGACACACCGACGCTTGCGCTTGACGACGAATTCGAGCTGCGCGTTGAATCAGTGTTCGTGGTGTTCTGCAGGTCAATCTGATTCTTCGCGACCAGCAACACATCGTTGCCCGATACGTTCGAACCCGCCACGGTGATATTGCCGCTGCCCGGCGTGCCGTTGCCGGTCGCAATCAGGGAAGTGGTGCCACCGGCCGACACGCTCGATCCACGCTGCGTCGTCTGGTTCTCCGACGTATCGAGTCGGCTATGACTCGATCCGACACTGACTTGAACGCCGATGCTAGGCGCATTCGCCGCGCTCGATACGCCGTTCTTTGCCATATCGTATGCGCCGTAGCCGGCCATTGCCGCATCGCCACCCGCCGCGATCGCGTGCAGGGCCGTCGCACGACTGTCGCCGGCACCGCTCTTTGCCGCCTGCGCTTGCTGATAGGCTCCGTTGATCGCGTCGCCGATGCTGCCCGACAGGCCGAGCGTGACGCCGCTGCTGCTGGTTGTCTCGCTATGGGTCCTGTTGCTGGTATCCGTCGCCGAATCGATCACGACGTTCGCGGCGCTGCCCGTCAGGTTCTTTCCGGCAATCAGGTCGCTGCCTGTCACGTGCAGGGTATCGCCTGCCTTGACAGTAAGGTTGCCGTTGAGCGACCCGACCGTGCTCGCGTTGTTCGTGACGGACGAAGCATGATCCGTATCAGTCTTCTTTTGCGTGCCGATACTCACGCTCAGGCCGCTTGTACCGATACCGGAATGCGTTTCGTGGTAGTAGCTGTCCTGCGAAACCGTATCCTTGGACGTCGTGATATTGACGTTGTTCGTCGCCGCAAGACTTACATCGTTCGTACCGACGACCGTGCTGCCCTGAACGGTCAGGTCGTGGCCCGATTGAATGTTCACGGTATTGCCCGACACAGTGCTGCCGACGCCGACGTTTGCATGCGTGTCCGTCATGCCATCGGTCTTGGTGCTGCTGACGAAGCTGCCGCGCTGGACCTGCACCGACTGGTACTTGTCGTGTTCCTCGCGCGCTTCGTTCACCGTGACGTTGCCCGTTGCAACGATGTTCGCCGAACCGGTGGCGTTTTCAACACCATTCGTCATGCCAGCGGTAAGGGACGAACCCGTGAGCGTCACGTTGCCTTTCGACGCATCGGTGCTCGCCGCGCCGAGCGACGCATTGCCGCCCGCCGTGAATTGCGTACCGACGGCATATTCGTCGTAGTTGTGATCGACTTCCTTGCGCGTCTTGCTGTCCGCGGCGACATTATCGAGCTTCGCGGTATCCGTGACCGTCGTCGCTGTCAGGTTGCCGCCAGCGACCACCGCCAAATCCTTGCCAGCAGTGACCGTCGCGCCCTTGAGCGTCGTATCGTTACCGCTTTGCATCCCCAAGCTGCCGCCTGCGGTGATGCCGCTCGTGACGTTCTTCGTCGTGGATTCTTCCCAATGATGCTGATCGTTCAGATACATCGATTGGTTCGTCGTGGACTGAACCGTATCGACGTTGACATCGCGGCCTGCCGTGACCAGCGCATCGCCGCCGGCCGACAGATTCGCGCCGTGAAGCGTGAGGTCGCGACCGGCCTGAACCGACAGGGCGCCCGTTGCTGCGATCGTTCCCTGCTGGCCGATCAAGCTTGTACTGGCCTTGCTTGCCCCCGATGCACCGGTTGCGCCCACCGCATCGACCAGCGTCGTGTTGACGATATCCCGACCGGCACTGACGGCGACCCGATTACCGGTAATCATCCCCGACGAGTTGACCACATCGCTGCTGGCCGATACGACCGTCGTGCCGTTCTTGCTGTCGCTGGAAATCGTACCGCCGCGATTCAGGATGTCCGTTGCGGTGAGAACCGTCTTCGTACCGCCCTTGATGACACCCGAGTTGGTCGTGCTGCCGGTCGTATGAATTTCAACATCATCGGCCGCGATCAACGCACCGGTCGGTTGCAGGTCGTTCGCATGCGTTTGCGCCATGTAGACAACCGGAGCCAACACATGCGTCGTGCTGCCATCGGGCAGGGTCACGGTCTGGTCGACGAGCCACACGATATCGCTCGTCAGCGCATCCATTTGCGCAGCGGACAGCGCCATGCCGGGCACCAGACCGAACGACTTCGCATAGTTCGCACCATTCGTCATCAGCGCGCGATACTCGTCTTCGGCGCTCGCGTAGCCCGGCAGGAAGGTACGTCCCGTCAACTGCGTAATCTGGTTGCGCACCATCTGCTGTTCATACATGCCATCGCCCAAGCGCTTTTCGATACTCGCCGGGTTCAGGTTCAACTGGCCGAGCATGTAGTCGCTCGAAATGAAATTCGTATAGCTCGTCAGACGCGGATCGGCGACGACCAAATACGGTTGCCCCGGTGCGGAGTGGATCGAATACATGCCACTGGTCGGCAGCGTGATCGACAATGCACCGGTTGCGCTCGCAACCGATTGCAATGCGGGGACCGTGGTCGAACCGCTTGCCGCGCCGACCTTGTTCAGCGTGCTACCCGACACCCCCTGATTGGCTGAATTGTTGCCGAGCGTACCGCCCGTCGCACCGGTCGACGAATTCTGCGCGGCGACGTTCTGGTTATTGACGCTCTGGCCGGTGATCGACACCGACTGATTTGCGATGATCGTAC
The DNA here is from genome assembly GCF_905339955.1 of Burkholderia sp. BCC1996. NCBI lineage: Bacteria > Pseudomonadati > Pseudomonadota > Betaproteobacteria > Burkholderiales > Burkholderiaceae > Burkholderia > Burkholderia sp. BCC1996. The sequence goes on along the minus strand of NZ_CAJPHM010000007.1, from coordinate 175,309 downwards.
CGCCCGTGCCGCCGATCGCGACCGGTGTATGGACAACCGTCGGTTCAACGATCGTGCCGCGATCCTGCGTCGTGTCTTCGTTCCATGCGTACATCGACACGATATTGTCGGTTTGGTACTGATACAGCGTGCGACCGACGTTGTTCACGACCGTGCCGCCATAGCTGCCGCTACCAACAGAGCCGTTCTGCTGCGTGCTGCCGATCTGAATCGACTTGCCGGCCGTGATGGCGCTGTAGTCGTTGTTGATCGTGCCGACGTTCGCCATCGTGATACTGCCGCCCGCGACGAGCTGCGCTTGTTGCGCCTGGCTCGTTACCTTGTCTTGCTGCGTCGTGGACGTGGTATCACGCCAGATTTCGACGCGTTGATAGCCGTTATGGCCGTCGCTGCGCGTCGTATATTCCGTATCCGGGACGTAGTTGATGTGTGGGTCGTAGGCGTCCCAATAGTTGACCGTAACCGACCCGTCCGGGTTGGTCGTCAGCGTGTTGTAGTAAATCGTCTGCTGCTTGCCGTTGACGTTCACGACCAGCACCTTGTCGGTCGCGTTCGGTCCGGACGATTCCGATACGATCTGCGACGGGCTATAGCTCGAAGTGAGCGGCGTCTTATAGCCGTTCACCCACATTGCCTGCGAGCAGCCGCCGTTCGGGTCCGCGTTCATCGTCGCGCACACGATGTATTTCTGGCGCTTGGTTTCGTGCTTGCTCGTCGTGCCGGTCGTTTCGGTCGTGACCGTCGGCGCGGGGCGTGTGTTGGTGAACGTACCGGCCGCGAGTTCGACGTTGCCCTGTGCTTCGATCGTGGATTGATCGTTCAGCACATTCTGCATGCGGTTCGCGAGCAAGCCGTTCGCATCGCGCTGACCGTTCGCCGCGATATTGATATCGCCAACGCTGAACAGGTTCGCACCGCCCGTATTCGACAACTGATTCGTCGCGTACAGGTTCAATTGGTTGGCGGCGGCGAAGACAGCAGCGGCTCCGGTATTGTTGATCGTGTTCGCATTCGACGTGACGTTGGCACCGATGACGGTACCCATATTGTTCAACGTGGCGCTGTTGGTCGTAACCGTATCGCCTTCGATGCGGCCTGCGTTGTCGATCGTGCCGCCGTTCGCGTTGACGGTCGTGTTCGCGGAATTCAGATCTGCGCCGCTCTGGTTGTCGACGTTCGCAGCATTCACGGTGAGCGCGCCGTTCGCATCCAGCACGCCCTGGTTCGTCAGCTTGCCTGACGTGGTGAAATTCAGGTTGCCGTTCGCGTGCAGCCTGTTCGCTGCCGTCTGCGTGTAGTCGCTCCCGAGCGTGATCGAGCCGTTACGACCCGCGACGATGGAACCGTCACCCGACAGCGTGCCGGTGATCAGCGTCAGGTCTTGATCGCTACCGATCGCGCCGCCCTGATTCGACAGGGCACCCGTCTGAATCGATACGCTGCCGCCGCTGCCGGCGTCATTGCCGATCTTGCCGGACGTGTCGTCAATCGATGCAGCCGTCAGCGACAACACGCCGTTTGCCCGCACGGATCCATACTGGTTTGAGAGCGCCGCGTTCGTACCATTGAACGTCAGATTGTTCGCGGCCGACAGCACACCGCCGGAATTGTTCGCGTTGCTGCCGACATTCAACGTCAGGTCGTGGCCGGCCAGTGTCTGACCACCTTGCGCATTCGTAAGCGTTTGCGCGGTCAGCGTCACATCGCCATTGCCGCCGATCGTGCCGGCACCGGCTTTACCGGACGCATCCGTGTTCGTGATCGACGCGCCGCCGTCGATCGTCGTCGCGCCCGTACCGATATTGGCAATTCGTCCGTCACTATTATCGACGCTCGATCCGGACAACTGGAGCGTCGCGGTTGCGCCGTTCGCCTCGATTTGCCCGCCGTTATTGAGCACCGCACCTTGCGCCGCAACCTTCAGGTTGCCGTTCGCCTGTATCAGGCCGGTCGAATTTGTGAGTTGTCCGTTCGATTGCACGGACAACGATTGTGCCGCCAGCAACGAACCGTTCGAATTGTCGACCGTGCCACTCGAAACCGACACGTCACCGTTTCCGCCGATCGTGCCGCCTGCCGCGTTCGTCAGTGCGTTCGTCGTCGTGACGGACAGCGCATCCGTGCCGAGCGCTTTAACGGCGCCGCCATCGTTCGCCAGGCTGTCGGCCGAGATCGTCAACGCGTGATTCGACTCGATCGCACCGGTTCGGTTGTTGATCGCGCCTTGGGATTTGATCGTGACGCTATCGGCACCGATGTAGCCGGACACGCTGTTGTCGAGCGACTGAACGTCGAGCCTGGCCTGCCGCTGCGCGGACAGCGTACCGGCTTGATTCGAGACAGCGGCGGCGGTCAGTGCGAGCGCACCATTGGTCGCGATGGACCCGCCGTTGTTCGACAACGCACCGGTTCCGATGGTCAGCGTACCGGTACCCGCATGCGCGATTTTGCCGTGGTCGTTAACCAGCGTCGCAGGGGTGAGGCTCAGGTCGGCGCTGTTCGTCTGTACGGTGCCTGAACTATTGTCGAGCGTGCCGGAAACAGCAATGGTGGTCGGGTTCGCGCCGGTCTGCGTGATCACGCCTGAACGGTTTTCAAGGTCGGTTGCCGTCAACGACAACTGGCTGCTCTGAATCGAACCTGAACTGTTGTCCAGATCGGCCGCGCGAACGTTTGCCAACGCGCCGGCAGAAATGCTGCCGGCTGCGTTAGCCAGGTGTGAGCCGGCATCGATCGTCGTATTTTGGCCGGCCGTCAACGAACCGCTGCTGTTGTCGATAGACTGCGCACCGACGGTCAAATCAGTAGCGGCGCTGATCGATCCTTGGTTAGCGATGCTGCCGGCCTGAACCGTGACGGCACCATCACCACCGATCACGCCGCCTTGCGCGCCGTTCGCGGTCGTGCCTGCTGCGTTCGTCAGTTGGCCGCTTGTCGTGACGGAAAGACCATCGCTATTCAGGGACGTAACGCGCCCGGCACTGTTCTGAAGCGAAGCACCGACGACCTTCATTTGGCCGGCGCTCTGAATGATGCCTTGCTGATTGTCGATCGCGCCGCCTTCCACGTCGGCGCTATTCTGCGATACCAGCGTGCCGGCCTGATTCGAAATCGCGCCGGACGTGCGCACCGTCAGCGCGCCCTGCGACGACACCGTGCCGGCTTGGTTCGACAGGCTGCCCGCCGCCAGCGTGACACCGCTTTGACTAGACAGGCTGCCGTGGTCGTTGACGATCGCGCCCGCTGCGGTCGCGGTCAACGCGCCCTGTGCGCTCGTCGTCGCGTTCGACAGGTTGATATCGCCCGCCGTCGCGTTCACATCCAGCGCGCCATTCGTCGCCGTCTTGCTGCCGGCCAGATTGACGCCGGACCCACGCAACGTCGTATTACCGCCCGCGATGTTCTGGCCGGTTGCGCTCAACTGACCCGTCGTCGTCACTTGCAGGTCACCGGCTTGCGTGACCGTCCCGTTGCTGTCGACGCCTGCGCCGATTGCGCCCGTAGAATTCAGCGAGCCGGCATTGACGCCGACGTTGTGCTGTGCGGCGAGCGTGCCGCTATTCGTCATGTCCGCGCCGGTAATCATCGACACGGATTGCTGGCTGTAGGTCGTGCCGTTGTTGTCGATGCTGCCGCCGGCCGATACCGCAACGTTACCAAGCGCGCTGATCTTGCCGGACTGCACCAACCGCCCGTCGGTCATGAGCGTCATGCCGGCCGCGTCCGCCGAAAGCGTGCCGGCATTCTGGACCCCGACAGCACTGCCTGAACTCGCCAGAAAAATGCGGTTGGCGTACATACCACCGAGCTGGCCGACGTCGATCGCAACCGCCGGAGCCGCACCGTCGCCCTGAATCGGCGTCGACGCAAGCGTGTCATGATTAACCTGATTCGAACCGGCGATTACGTTCAGATTTTTCGCATAAATGGCTGCATTCGCCTGAACGGCGCGCGCTATGATGTCGACCTGATCGATATTTGCCGCATTCAGGCCCGATCCGGATACCGTGACAAGACCTCGATTCACATTGAAACCGGCCACCGACCCATCTGCTCCATAATACGGAACGCCAGTTGTCAATACGGCACGCGAAGTATTAATAAATCCGCCACCGTCGATTTGCAAGCCGGCCGGATTGGAAATGATAAGCTCGGCTTTTTGTCCGGCAATCTCGACGAAACCGCCAATCGAGCTTGGATTATTGCTATTGACCTGGTTGACGATGATCCGCGCAGCGTCGTTCGGCCCGAAATTCGGGTTGCCGTTGATCATACCCGCTTGCTGCGTGTTAACAATCGTGGGCGAATTATTCAATATCGCGCCGGATTTCGAAACGTCGAACTGGTTATAGGTATTTAAAGATACACCCGCATTTCCGGGCTTATTAATATTGACTTGCGGCAAGCCGTTTTGCGTCTGGATCACCGAAGGCGCGTGCGCACCGCCGCCGACAATCTGCGCATTCGCCCACATGGGTGTCGCGCCTGCCGCGACCAGTACGGCAAATGCCGCGTGACGCAACGCAAATCGCGCAAATCCACGCGACACACGCGCTACGGCAGGGCCTTCGCCCCCGCCAACCTTGCCCGACGCGGTGGCGGTTTCTTCGACAGCAATCAGCATGCCGCGCACGCGGCTGAACACCAACCGATAGTTATTTTGGTTCATTGTTGTGGTCTACTCGAAAATCGCACACCCGCGTACAACCGATTATTTGATGACCACATCATCTCGCAGAACACAACCGCGCGTCTCGCACTGGCGAGTCAACAATTGTCAAACGCTCCGAAACGAGACAAATTTCGAATTTCAGACGTGACTGATTGACTTGCGCTCGAGCCTCGCTGCTCGAGTTTCCAAGATATATCTGACAGCTAATACCCCCCGGCCCATTACCGCAGCGTGGAAAGGATCTCAACGATTTGTAAATCGATCTCTTCAGCGAGGCGCGCCACAACCGCGCGATTTTCCGCTCACGCATCGCAGCATCAGGGAACGGCGCGACACCCCATGCATGGAGGCAGATCGGCGTGCACGTGCGGCGCCACGCGAAATCACGCATGCCAAGCACGCGAGCCTGAAGTCGGGCAACGATCGAGTTTGAGGCTGAAGGCGTCCAGCGGGCGCGGCATCGTGACCGGCCGCATCGCATGCCGGTAAACATCCTGTGCATTGACGCGCCTGCAGCGATCAGTGCAACGCGCCGGCGGCACGATCGCCGCCCCCGCCGGCCTAGCGGCAGCTATGCCAACGCCCGCCGCTCATGCAGCCGCAACGCGGCCCAGGCAATCCCGGCCGAGAAGATCCCGACCACGCCGCCGAACGTGCCGATCCACGGCAGGCCGAAATCCCCGGCGATATGGTTGCCGAGCAACGCACCGGCACCGATCCCGACGTTGTACAGCCCGGAAAAGATCGACACCGCGAGATCGGTCGCCTCCGGCGCCAGCTTCAGCACCCACGCCTGCATCGCGAGCCCGAAGCAGACGATCGCCCCGCCCCACACCAGCGTGTGAACCGACAGCGTGACGATGTTCAGCGCGCTCGGGAACAGGATCAGCAGACAGGCCGACAGCGCGATGATCGACGCGAGCAAAAAATCGGCCGGCCGTTCCGGAAACACGCGATTGAAGCAGAGCGCGGCCGGCATGCCGGCCACGCCGAACAGGATCAGCACGTAGGTGATCCGGCTGCTGCTCGCATGATTGACGCTCTGCACGAACGGCTCGATGTACGTGTACGACGTGAAGTGCGCGGATACGACCAGCACGGTGATCGCATACAGCGCCACGAGCGCCGGCTTCCTGAGAAACGCGCCAATGCTGGAAAGCGATCCGGCGCCCTGGCTCGGCAGCACCGGCAGCGTCATGCGCAGCATCAGCAGCGCGACGGCCGCCGCGCCGCCGATCACGAGGAACGTCACACGCCAGCCGAGCGCCTCGCCGATCACGCGCCCGAGCGGAATGCCGGCGACCATCGCGATCGCCGTGCCCATCGCGAGCAGGCTGAGCGCGCGGCTTTTCCGGTCGCTCGGCGCGAGCCGCACGGCCAGCGGAACGGAGATCGACCAGAACACCGCGTGCGCGCACGCGATGCCGAGCCGGCCGATCATCAGCACCGTGAAATTCCATGCGACGCCGGTCACGACATGGCTGCCGACGAACACCAGCAGCGCGCAGCTCAGCAGCTTGCGACGCTCGACGTGGCGCGTGACGAACGTGAGCGGCAGCGACACGACGGCGACGGCCCATGCGTAGATCGTCAGCATCAGGCCGACGTCGGTCGGCGGCATCCGCAGGCTGTCGCCGATCGCGCTCAGCAGCGCGACGGGCACGAACTCGGTGGTATTGAAGATGAAGGCAGCAAGGGCCAGGGCCAGAACGCCCCACCACGACTGTTCGGAACTGACGGCGTCCGGGGTTGCCATACGGGAATTCGACGAAGGTTGGGGGCGCGGGCAGCCGGCCCGGCGCATCGGCGCGATTGTACCAGCGGCACATGACATGCCGCGGCGGGCCGCGCCGCCGGGACATGGCGATGACACGGCCGCGCGCCGATAATGCGTCGAAGGATATTTCACGGACGATTTGCCCGAACGTCATCGGGCCGGGAGATTCACATGCGCATTGAAACGTCGTTTCTGTTCGATCTCGACGGCACGCTCGTCGACAGCGTCTATCAGCACGTGCTCGCGTGGAAGGAAGCGCTCGATGCCGAAGGCATCGAACTGTCGGTATGGCGCATCCACCGCAAGATCGGGATGAGCGGCGGCCTGTTCCTGAACCAGCTGCTGCGCGAGACGGCCGGCGACATCGACGCCGAGCGCGTCGAGCGTCTCGCGCGGCTGCACGCGGCCGCGTACCAGCGGCTGCGCGCGCAGGTCCGGCCGCTGCCGGGCGCGCGCGAGCTGCTGGCCGCGCTGTCGAACGCGGGCATCCGCTGGGCGATCGCGACCAGCGGGCGAATGGAAACGGCCGCTATCAACCTCGAGGCGCTCGGCGTCGATCCGGCGAAGAACGTGGTCGTCACGCGCGACCAGGTCAAGTATGCGAAGCCGGATCCCGACCTGTTCCTGACGGCCGCGGCGAAGCTGAACGTGCCGATCGAGCACACGGTGGTGGTCGGCGACAGCATCTGGGACATGCTCGCCGCGAGCCGCTGCCGCGCGCTGGGCGTCGGGCTGCTGTCGGGCGGTTACGGCAGCGACGAGCTGGAACGCGCGGGGGCGCTGCGCGTGTACGACGATCCGGCGGATCTGCTGTGGCATCTCGACGAGATCGCGGCACGGCCGTAGACCTCACGCGTCCCGTTCGATTCGCGGACCTTACGGTGTTTGCAGCGTGCCGTCCTTCAGCCGCGTCTGCGTCCAGGTCGTCACCGTGTTTTCGCATGGATATTTTGCTGCCTCTGCTTCATCGATATCCACGCCCAACCCGGGTTTTTCACTGGCGTACACGTACCCATTCCGGAACTCGGGAAGACCGGGGAATACGTCGAGCAACGCCGCCCTCGGCCCCTTGAGTTCCTGAATCACGAAATTGGGCGGCTCGGTACCGGACCATTCCTGCACACCGAAATTGCGCGATGCGAGATCGATATGAACGTTCGCCGCATGCCCGAGCGGCGACATGTCGCCCGGGCCGTGCCACGCCGTTCTCACGCCGAACTGCTCGGCGAATATCTGCAACTTGCGCCCAGCGGTAATGCCGCCGATCTGACTCAGGTGAACCCGGATGAAGTCGATCAACCGCTCCGTGATCAGGAAGCGCCACTCATGAGGATTGTTGAAGAGCTCGCCTTGCGCAAGCGGGGTAGACGTCTTCTCCCGCAGCTGGCGAATCCATTCGCCCTCTTCCAGCGCGATCGCATCCTCGAGGAAAAACAGGTCGAATGGCTCGAGTTCACGCGCGAAGCGAATGGCCTCGACCGGCTTCAGGCGTTCATGAACGTCGTGACACAGTTCGACTTCGAAGCCGATCTTGTTGCGGATACCATCGAACAGTTTCAGCGTATCGCGCATGTATTGCTTGCTGTCCAGATAGACACCGTCGGCCGCACCGTGCGGCGCACTCGCCGGCGCCTTGCCGTATCCGCCGCCGCCATAGCCGCCACTCTGGCAGCGGATGTGCGTGATGCCTTGCTCGCGATACCGCTGTATGTTCTCGCACAGCTCACCCAGGTCGCGCCCGTCCGCATGCCGATAGACCGGCACGCCTTCGCGACACTTGCCGCCGAAAAGCTGATGGAGCGGCATGTTCGCCATCTTGCCCTTGATGTCCCACAGCGCCATGTCGATGCCGGAAATCGCATTGTTCTCGATCGGGCCATTGCGCCAGTAAGCGTTCTGGTGCATCAACTGCCAGAGCTCCTCGATGGCCTCCGCATCGCGACCGATCAGCAGTGGCCGCAAATACGCTTCGATCACGCATTTGACGGCAACATGCCGGTATGCGAACGTCGCGCATCCTAGACCATACAAGCCCGGTTGGTTGGTCTCGATCTTCACGACGATCAGATTGATGCCTTCCGGGGCGGTCAGGATGACCTTGACATCTGTAATCGGGGTGGTCATTTCTTGTCTTCCAGAATCCAGTCAATGAATCGAACGATGCGGCAGATCATGTGCGGCGCAGCGAGATGGTCGAACCGTCCGTCGTGCGCTGCTCGGAACGTGCCGGAACCGTGATCATCAGGATCACCGATACCAGCAGCGCCAGCGCCATGAACATGTACGAAGCCGACGGGCTGCCAGTCGCACCATTCAGATATCCGACGACCCACGATCCGAGAAACGCGCCCAAGGCGCCACTCGAATTGATGATGCCGATCGCCCCACCCAGCACGTTGCTCGGAATCAGTTCGGGGACCAGCGCAAAGAACGGTCCATACGGCGCATACATCGCGGCACCGGCAATCACGAGAAGCGTGAACGAGATCCAGAAGTGCGATCCGCCAACCAGGTACGAAGCGACGAGCGCAATGGTCCCGACCAGCAGCAAAGGCCAGACGAACAGCTTGCGATTGCGCGTCTTGTCCGAGAGCCATGACGCGAGCAGCATCAGGATGATCGCAGCGAGATACGGAACGGCGGCAAGCCAGCCCACGGACACGATGTCGATTGTCGACGCGGTCTTGAGGATCGACGGCAGCCACATGATGAAGCCATAGACCCCGATGCTCCACAGTGCGTGAATCGCGCAGCATTTCAAGACGACCGACGAACGGAATGCGGCCCTGTAGTCGCGAACCGGGGCGATATGAGCCTGCTCCGCTTTCAGGCGTGCATCGAGTTCGGCCTTTTCTCCGTCCGTCATCCATGGCGCATCAGCCGGACGGTCCTTGACGGTGAACCACCAGACGACGGCCCAGGCAAGCGCGGGCAATCCTTCGATGACGAACATCTCGCGCCACCCGAAGCTGCGCACCAGATAGCCCGATACCACCGACATCCACAACACCGTCACCGGATTGCCGAGAATCAGGAACGTATTCGCGCGGGAGCGTTCGGTGCGCGTAAACCAGCGGCTGATGTACATCAGCATCGACGGCATGACGGCGGCCTCGACGACACCGAGCACGAAGCGCAGGACCATCAGCATTGGAATGTTGCTGACCATCCCGGTCGCAGCAGCACACAGGCCCCACAGAATCAGGCTGACGAAGATCAGCTTCTTCACGCTGTTTCGCTGTGCATAGATCGCGCCTGGCACCTGGAACAGGCAGTAGCCAAGGAAAAACAGCGAGCCGATCAGCGACGACATGCCGTGGGTGATGCCGAGATCCTTGTCGATCCCGGCTGCGGCGGCGAAACCGTAGTTGGCGCGATCGAGATAGGCGAGGCTGTAGGTGATGAAGATGATGGGCATCAGATACCACCATCTCTGGGGGGCTACGGGTTTGGTGCTTTCCATGATGTCTCCTGACAGGTGTGGCGCTTCGGCGCTTGACGATTGCGCGGGCGGCTTTTCGTATGGGTGTCGATCGCGTGGATCGGCTTTCAAAGGACGGCCAGCCAGCCGCCATCGACATAGATGATCTGGCCGTTCACATAGCTCGACGCCGCCGATGCCAGGTACACCGCCGTGCCGACGAGTTCCTCCGGCTTGCCCCAGCGCTGCGTCGGATTGCTGGCCTTGACCCACGCGTCGAACGCCGCGTTCTCGACGAGCGGTTTGTTCATGTCGGTCAGGATGTAGCCCGGGCCGATCGCGTTCGCCTGAATATTCGACGACGCCCACTCGGCACTCATCGCGCGGGTCAGCATCTTGATCCCGCCCTTGGCGGCTGTGTACGCGCCGACCGTCGCGCGCGCGGCTTCGCTCGTAAGCGAGCCGATATTGATGATCTTGCCGCCGGTGCCACGCACGATCATGCGTCGGGCCGCTTGCTTGGCGACGATGAATGCACTCGTCAGGTTGGTGTCGATCACCCGTTGCCAATCGCCCAGTTCGAGTTCGACGAGCGGCTTGCGAAACTGGATACCAGCGCTGTTGACGACGATGTCGATCTGCACGCCTGCCGCGTCCCAGTGCGAGAACGCATCGGCGACAGCGTGCTCGTCCGTCACATCGAATGCGCGACCCTGCGCGTCGAAGCCTTCGTCGGCGAGTTGTCGGACCGCGGCGTCGACCGTCTCGGCCTGTGTTCCGTTCAGAATCACACGCGCACCAGCCATCGTGAGTCCTTTCGCCAGCGCGAAACCGATGCCGCGCGCCGAACCGGTGACGAGCGCCGTGCGTCCGCTCAAGTCAAATAGTGAAGTCATTTGATCGCACTCCTATTGATTGTCCGAAAACGGGCGCGAATGCGCCCCTCGCGACCGTCTCCGGTCGCGATGAAGTCAACGCCGAATCTGCTGTCAGGGTTTCAGGCGCGTTCGTCGGCAGCGGCCTTGTTCAGCGCGGCGCGATCCTCGAAGTCCTGTTCGGCGCGCCTGATGAGCGTGAGCACCGCTTCTTCCGCGGCAGCCTCGTCGCCCTTTTCGATTGCGACGCAAAGCGCTTCGTGCATCGGCAACGACCGTGCCGGGCCACCGGCGATCTCCGAACTAAGCTCAAAACTCGTTTGCAGGATGGACGACAGCGCGTTCTGCATCTGCTGGACGAACTGGTTGTGACAGGCCGTGAGAATCGCACCGTGAAACGCGAGATCGGCAGGTACATATTCGCCATTGCCGGCGACCGCACGCTCCATCGCCCGGTAAGCGCGCCGAATCGCGATGCGGTCTTCATCGGTCGCGCGTTTCGCGGCGAGTCTGGCCGCGTTGGGCTCGATGATCAGGCGAAGCTCCATCAAATCCTGGATCAACCCCTCATCGACCGTGCCGGCACGCGCGCGCCAGGTAATGACGTCGGGATCGAACAATTGCCATTGCGCACGCGGCAGCACGACCGTGCCGTAGCGCCGGCGAACTTGCAGCATGCCCTTGGCGGACAGCGACTTGACCGTCTCGCGGATGGTGATGCGGCTGACCTGCAACTGTTCGGCCAGTTCGTCTTCCGACGGCAGGATGTCGCCGGGTGCGAACTGGCCGGAGCAGATCCGCTCGCCCATCTGATTCAGTACCTGCCGATGGAGGGTTGCCATAAAGACTCTCTAGATCATACGTATGATGTAGAAAGATAGGCGGACAGCGTATCTGCGGCAATCGGGGTTGACCCGAGGCAGATCTGGAAAATGCTCGGATCGTTTGTCATCCTCCCGGCGCGGCGCCGGCACGCGGTTACAAATGGCACGAACCGCGCACGGGCGCCTTGCCGATCGAATCGAGCCGTACCCGAATCAATCGTCATCGACCCGCTTGTCGATCAGATAACGCCCGCGCTCGACGCCCGCGCGCAGCGCCTCCTCCTGCGTCGACCATTCGGAGCCGGCCGGCTCCGGCACGATCAGCTCGATGCGGGCACCGTCGACATACACCTGCACCTCGTCGTCCCACGCGCCGCGTGCGTTGCGCCGCGCCCATACGCGTATCTCGTGGCCGCGATACGGGTCGCGAACCTGTGCGTCCTGTTGATGCTGCATCCTGGCCTCCTGTACTTATCTGCGATGGCGATGCAAAAAATGCGCGCCGCATGACCGCCGCGCGCGCCGTCGGCCCCGCGCGCATGCGCCGTGCCCGCTATCGGCCGCCCCGGCACGTGTCTTGCGTTCGTGCCCGGTATCGAACCGCTCCGGTCCGCCAGACAACAAAGGAGGCCGCGATGATCGGCCATATCGAACTCGTCGGACGCCTGCTGCTCGCCGCACTGCTCGGCAGCGTGATCGGGCTCGAACGCGAACGTCTGAACTGGGCCGCCGGCTTGCGTACGCACATGCTGGTGTGCGTCGGCTCGGCCCTCGTGATGCTCGTCTCCACCTTCGGCTTCGAGGACGTGCGCGGGCAATACGGCGTCGTGCTCGATCCGTCGCGGGTCGCGGCGCAAGTGGTCTCGGGCATCGGCTTTCTGGGCGCCGGCTCGATCCTGCTGCGCGGCGAAGTCGTGCGCGGGCTGACGACGGCCGCGAGCCTGTGGGCGGTGGCCGGCGTCGGCCTGGCCGCGGGCGGCGGCATGTACGTCGCGTCGATCGGCGCGACGGCGATCGTGCTCGCGATCCTGGCGGGCGTGAAGCCGCTCGAGCGCCGCTTCATCGCGCAGCGGCAGCAGCGCACGCTGCGGCTCGTCGTCGAGCGCGGCGGCCTGACGCTCGGCGTCCTGCACGACACGCTCGGCGCGGGCCGCGTGCGCGTGAAGCGGTTCATCGTCCAGCAGTCCGACGACGATCCGGAGACCGACGACATCTCGATATCGTTCTCGCGCACGAGCGGCGCGGAATTTGCGGCGATCTGCGAATCCCTGCAAGGCATCGCCGGCGTGCGGACCTGCAGTCCCGACACCTCGTCAAGGAGTTTCGCGTGACCCAGACCGACCTGCTTTCCTATCTCGTGTCGAGCCAGCTGGCCGCGCGCATGCGCGGCGGCGCCTGGCTCACCACCAGCCAGGTGGTCGGCGCGCTGCGCGCGTGGCTCGCGTGCCATCACGCCGAATGCGGCTGGCTCGACCGGATCCGGATCGCGAACGCGTCCGCGACGATCGCGCAACGCATCTACGACATCGCGGCCGCGTACGGCGAACCCGAGCACGGCGAACGCGTCCGGCTCGACGCCGGTTCGCCGGAACTGCAGGCGCTGCGCGCACGTTGCGACGCGCTGCTGCAACGCATCGACGGCGGCCTGGACGTCGACACCCGATGATCGCGCCGGACCGCAAGCCGCGCGCCGCCGTCGCGACGGCGGGCCCCGACGACGCGGCGGCCGCCCCCTCGCGCACGGACGAACCGGTGCGACACGGCCTGCTCGAATGCGGACGCAACTGCGACACGATCCGCAGCGCGGACCGCTTCGCGATGCTGGTGGACGGCGCCGCGTATTTCGCGACGCTGCGCGCCGCGCTGCGGCGGGCGCGCCATACGGTGTTCATCGTCGGCTGGGACGTCGACAGCCGGATGCGCCTCGCGCCGGCCGACGCCGCCGGCGACGGGCTGCCCGACACGCTCGGCGCGTTCCTGCACGCGCTCGCGGCCGCGCGCCACAACCTGCGCATCTACGTGCTCGCGTGGGACTTCGCGATGATCTACGCGCTGGAGCGCGACTGGCCGCCCGTCTATCGCGCCGCGTGGCGCGCGCATCGCGGCATCCGGTTCCGGCTCGACGACACCCATCCGCGCGGCGCGTCGCATCACCAGAAACTCGTCGTGATCGACGACCGGCTCGCGTTCGTCGGCGGGCTCGACCTGACGCGCGAGCGCTGGGATACGCCTGCGCACGCGGCCGACGATCCGCGCCGCCGTGACGCCCGCGGCATGCCGTACGGCCCGTTTCACGACGTGCAGGCGATGTTCGACGGCGACGCGGCCGCCGCGATCGGCGAGCAGGCGCGCACGCGCTGGCGCAATGCATGCGGGCGTCCGATCGCGATCCGCGCGCAGCGCCATCTCGAGCGCGACGAAGACGTCGATCCGTGGCCGCCCGGCGCGCGCGTCGACGTGAGCCACGTGCGGCTCGGCATCGCGTACACGGCGCCGCGCCACCGCGACCGCGAGCCGGTGCGACAGGTGCGCGCGCTCGTCGAGGACACGATTCGCGCCGCGCGGCGCCACCTGTACATCGAGAACCAGTATTTCACCGCGGCCGTGGTGCGCGAAACGTTGTCCGCGCGACTGGCCGACCCGCACGGGCCGGACGTGACGGTCGTGGCACCCCGCGTGCAGAGCGGCTGGCTGCAGGAAGCGACGATGGGCGTGCTGCGCGCGCGGCTGCACGACACGCTCAAGTCCGCCGACCGCTTCGGCCGCTACCGGCTGCTGTACCCGCACGTCGACGGCCTCGGCGACGCATGCGTGAACGTGCACAGCAAGATCGAGATCGTCGACGACGAATGCATCGTGATCGGCAGCGCGAACCTGAACAACCGGTCGATGGTGCTCGACACCGAATGCTGCATCGCGCTCGTCGCGGCGGGCGAGCCGCGCATCCGCGCCGCGATCGCCGGCCTGCGCGAGCGCCTGCTGGCCGAACATCTCGGCACGCCGCCGGCCACCGTCGCCGCTGCGTTCGCGCAAGCCGACCGGCCGAACGCCGCGCTCGACCGGCTGCGCGCGAAACCGGGCCGCACGCTGCGCGTGCTCGACCCGGTCGTGACGCCGCAGCTCGACGCGTTGGTGCCGGTCAGCGCGCGGCTCGACCCCGAGCAGCCGATCGAGCCGGACCGGTTCGTCCGCGAATTCCTGCCGCGCGAGCAGCATCGCCCGCTGACCGCGCGCTTCCTCGCGCTCGGCGCGGCCGTGCTGCTGATCGCCGCGCTCGCGTTCGCGTGGCGCTTCTCGCCGCTCGGCAAGGCGCTGAACGTCGCGGCGCTCGCGCAGGCGGCGGCCCGCGCCGCGGCACTGCCGGGCGCGCCCGCCCTGCTGCTGGCCGGCTACGTGGTCGCGGCGACGCTGTCGGTGCCGATCACGCTGCTGATCGCCGCGACGGGGCTCGTGTTCGGCGCGTGGCCGGGCTTCGCTTACGCGTCCGTCGGCTCGCTGACGGCCGCCGCCGCGACCTACGGGATCGGCCGCTGGCTCGGGCGCGACGCGGTGCGCCGATTCGCCGGCGCGCGCGCGAACCGGCTCAGCGAACACATCGGCCGGCGCGGCGTGGTCGCGATGGCCGTGCTGCGGCTGTTGCCGATCGCGCCGTTTACGATCGTGAACCTGGTCGCCGGCGCCTCGCACATCGGCCTGCGCGACTTCCTGGTCGGCACCGCGATCGGGATGCTGCCGGGCATCGTGTTGACGGTCACCTTCGCGCACCAGCTGACCGCCGCGTTCCGGCATCCGGGCCCCGGCGCATTCGCGTGGCTCGCGGCGATCGGGGTTGCGCTGGTCGGCGTGTCGGTGCTGCTCGTCAGGGTGCTGCGACGATGGTGCTGAGCCGACAGCCGGCCCCGCCGCCGGACATCGTCACGTCGGACGGCCCGCCCGCCGCCGCGCCGGGCGGGCGCGACCTGCGCATCGCGACGTACAACATCCGCGGCGGCTACGGTGCGTGGCCCGCGCGCGCGGCCGATCGAATCGCGGCGGTGATCCACGAGCTCGACGCGGACGTGATCGCGCTGCAGGAAGTGCCGCTCGGCGGCACGCGCGCGCCCGACGTGCTCGCGCACCTGCGCGACGCGACCGGCATGCACGCGGTGGCCGGCCCGACCATCGACACGCCGGAGCGCCGCTACGGCAACGCGGTGCTGTCACGCTGCCCGATCCGCGCCGCGCGCACGCTCGACCTGTCGTTCCACCCGCGCGAGCCGCGCGGCGCGCTCGATGCGGACATCGACTGCGGCGCCGACACGCTGCGCGTGGTCGCGACCCATCTCGGGCTGTCGGCGAACGAACGCAGCGCGCAGGTGCAGCGGCTGCTCGCCGCTTTCGACACCGGTGCGATGCCGGTGATCCTGATGGGCGACATCAACGAATGGTTCGTGCGCGGCCGCGCGCTGCAGGCGCTGGTCACGCGGTTCCGCCGCGCGCCGGCGCCGCGCACGTTCCCGACGCTGTACCCTGTGTTCTCGCTCGACCGGATCTGGATCCATCCAGGCGAGTTGCTGGTCGACGTGACCGTGCATCGCAGCATGCTGGCCCGGCGCGCGTCGGACCATTACCCGCTCGTCGCGCGCATGCGTGCGCGCTCCGCGCCCGGCACGCCGCCCGCGCGCGACGCGCACCGCGCCGACGAAACCTGACGGAGCAAGCCCATGCGAACCGACGAACTCGACGGAACGGCCCTCGACTACTGGTGCGCGCGCGCACTGTGCGCGGACGACGAAAACACGCTGTACTTCACGGCCATCGAGCCGCAGGTCATCGTGACCGCCGCGTGCGATGCGTTGCGGCGCCTCGACGCGCATTTCGCGCCGTCGGCGTCGTGGGCCGACGCGGGGGCGGTGCTCGATCGCGTCGGCGATCTGCGGATCGCGCGGCGCGGCGACGGCGTCGAATGCGATGCGTGCTTCATCGACGGCCCGTCGACCTGCGCGGCACGCGCGCCCGACGCGCGCACCGCGTTGCTGCGGGCGTTCGTGCGCGCGCGCTTCGGCGACGACGTCGATACCCCTCCGCCGTTTCCGCACCGGATCGAGCGCGGCGCGCCGGTGCGCTACGACCCCGGTGCGCCGCTGCCCGAAGCGGACGACGATCCGGCCACCGGCGACAGTTCGGACATTCGCTCGATTCCGCGCATGTGACGACGCCGGACGCCGAGGCATGGGCCATGCGCGCGATGCAGTGACCCTCCCGCGTTCATGTAAAAAGGACAGGGTGCCGCCCCCGGCATCGCGCCCGCACGTTGCCGCGCCGGGGGCCGCGTCGCAGGCACGCGCGTTGCGGCGCACGACCGTTACCGTTCGCCGCCGCCCGGACCCGCCATCCCATGAACGCCACCCCGCCCTTCGCTCCCCACCTCTACTTCTGCGACGCGCGCCTCGTCGGCCCGCTCGACGCGTGGCCCGACACGTTCGCGCACATCGCCGGCATGGGCTTCGATCACGTGCTGATCGGCGGCTTCTGGGCCGCCAGCGTCGCGGGTTTTCCGCGGCACGTCGCCGACTTCCACCGGCCGGCCGCGACGTTCGCGACGCGCGCCGGCGCGCTCGAAACCTTCTCGCGGCTCGCCCAGCTCGCGCACGGCCACGGGCTGCGCGTGCTGCTCGAAGTCGTGCCCGACCGCATCGCGCGCGACAATCCGCTGCGCGCCGAGCATCCGGACTGGTACGCCGAGCGTGCGCACGACGACGCGCTGATCGATCCGCGCTGCGGCGCGCATGAACTCGACGTCGCCCATGCGCGGGTCGGCGACGACGCGACGCACGACGCGCTCGCCGCATGGTGGTGCGCGCATCTCGCCGCGTTCGCGGACGCCGGCGCGGCCGGCTTCCTGATCGACGCGCCGCATCACCTGCCGGCCGCGTGGTGGCCCGGCTGGCGCGCGGCGCTGCGGCGCGCGCGCCCGGACGTCGCGGTGCTGGCCGGCGTGCCCGGCCATGCGCGCGACGCGCTCGCGCAACTCGAGGGGGCCGGCTTCGACGCGGTGTTCTCGTCGGTACGCTGGTGGGACCTGCGCTCGCCGTGGTTTGCGGACGAGCACCGGCTGCTGCGCCGCATCGGCTCGCCGATCGCGTTTCCCGACGCCTTCGACGGCCCGCGTCTCGCCGACGACTGGCACGACGCGCCGGACGAGACGCTCGCCCGCGCGTACCACCGCGCGCTGTGGACCGCGGCCGCGCTCGGCACCGGCTGGCTCGTGCCGATGGGCTTCGAGCGCGGCGTCGCGCTGCCGCTGATGGTGCGCGATGCGGACGCCGCGCGCTATCGCGCCGCGTTCGACGGCGCGCGCTTCGACCTGTCCGGCGCGATTGCCGACGCGAATGCGTGGCGCCGCGCGACGCCGCTTGCGGCCGGGCGCGGCGAAATCGCGCAACTGAGCGCGCCCGGCGCGGCCGCGACCGCGCTGCTGCGCGGCATGGGCCCATCGCTCGAGCACGACGACACGGCACTGCTGATCGCGCTGAATCCCGCTCTCGATGCCGACGCGCCGGTCGATCCCGCGACGATCCTGCCCGGTGTGCCGGGCGGCTTCACGCAGGTCGCGACGCCGGCGGGCACGCACACGCATGCACCGGTCGCGCTGGCCACGTTCACGCTCGAACCCGGCGGCTACGCGCTGCTCGACGCGCGGCGCGCGCCGCCCGCGACCACGCGCGCCGGCGCCGCGGACGAGCGCGCCGCGCTGTCCGCCGCGCTCACGGCCGACCGGATCGCGATCGAACGCGTCGAGCCGGCGGTCGACGGCGGCCGCTTCGCGATCAAGCGCGTGATCGGCGAAACGCTGGTTGTGCACGCATCGATCTTCACCGACGGCCATGCGCATCTCGCGGCCGCGCTGCAGTGGCGCGCGGACGACGAAGACGACTGGCGCGAAGTGCCGTTCGTCGCGGAACCGAACGACCGCTGGCACGCGCGCATCGCGCTCGACCGGCTCGGCCGCCACGCGTTCCGCGTGATCGCGTGGCGCGACGACTGGGCCTCGCTCGTCACCGACATCGCGAAGAAGCGCGCGGCCGGCCAGGACGTGACGCTGGAGGTGCGCGAGGCGCAGCTGCTGCTCGCGACAGCGCTGAAGCGCGCCGCGCCGGACGCTGCGCACGCGGTCCGGCAAATGGAACGGCTGGCGGCCGACTTCGACGACGCGTCGCACGAACACCGTCTCGCACTGCTCGGCGAACCCGCGCTCGCCGACGCCTACGCGGCGCTGCGCTACCGGCCGTTCGTCACGCACGACGAGACCGTCTACCCGGTCGAGGTCGAGCGCCGCGCCGCACGCTTTTCCAGCTGGTACGAGCTGTTTCCGCGCTCGGCGAGCAACGACCCGCACCGGCACGGCACGTTCGACGACGTGATCGCGCAACTGCCGCGCATTCGCGACATGGGCTTCGACGTGCTGTATTTCCCGCCGATCCACCCGATCGGCACGACCGCGCGCAAGGGCCGCAACAACACGCTGAAGGCCGGCCCCGACGACGTCGGCAGCCCGTACGCGATCGGCTCGCCGGACGGCGGCCACACGGCCGTGCATCCGCAGCTCGGCACGCTCGCGTCGTTCCGCGCGCTGATCGATGCGGCGCGCGCGCAGGGGCTCGAAATCGCGCTGGATTTCGCGATCCAGTGCTCGCCCGACCATCCGTGGCTCGCCGCCCATCCGGGCTGGTTCGCGTGGCGGCCCGACGGCTCGCTGCGCTATGCGGAAAATCCGCCGAAGCGCTACCAGGACATCGTGAATCCCGACTTCTATGCGCCCGACGCGCTGCCCGACCTGTGGCTCGCGCTGCGTGACGTGGTGTTGTTCTGGGTCGAAGCCGGCGTGCGGATCTTCCGCGTCGACAACCCGCACACGAAGCCGCTGCCGTTCTGGGCGTGGATGATCGCGGACGTGCGCGGCAAGCATCCGGACGTCGTGTTCCTGTCGGAGGCGTTCACGCGGCCCGGGATGATGTACCGGCTCGCGAAGATCGGCTTCTCGCAGTCGTATACGTACTTCACGTGGCGCGAGACGAAGCGCGAATTCATCGACTACCTGACCGAGCTGAGCGCCGGCCCCGCGCGCGAGTTCTTCCGGCCGAACTTCTTCGTGAACACGCCCGACATCAATCCGCGCCACCTGCAGAACGCGCCGCGCTCGCAGTTCGTGATCCGCGCGGCGCTCGCCGCGACGCTCGCCGGCTCGTGGGGCCTGTACTCGGGCTTCGAGATCGGCGAATCGGCACCGCTGCCCGACAGCGAGGAATACGCGGACGCGGAGAAATACGAGCTGCGCGCGCGCGACTGGGCCAAGGCCGCGCACATCGGCGGCGAAGTCGCGCGGCTGAACCGCGCGCGGCGCGAGCATCCGGCGCTGCAGACCCACCTCGGCCTCACGTTCGCCGACGCGGACAACGACCAGGTGCTCGTGTTCGTGAAGGCGACGCCCGCGCACGACAGCGTCGTCGCGGTTGCGATCAGCCTCGACCCGTGGCATCCGCAGGCCACGAACTTCATGCTCGATGCGTCGCTGTGGCGCGGCCTCGGGCTCGTCGACGGCGAACCGCTCGACGCGCTCGAACAGGATGCCGCGCGCGCCGAAACCTGGCGCGGGCATCGCCAGTACGTGTCGCTTGACCCGCACGTGCGGCCCTATGCGATCTGGCGGCTCGCGCCGTCTCCCGGCGCCGCGCGAGCGGCGGCGCCCGACCCGGGCGGTGCCCGGGGCCCTTCCGGAGCACACGCATGATGAAACGCGAAGACTCCCTCGACGACGTGCGGCGCGCGCAGTTCCCGTCGCTCGCCCCGGCCGGCACGCCGCGCCGGCGCCGTGCGCGGCGCCGCGCGCCCGCGCTCTGCGCGGACGATCCGCTGTGGTACAAGGACGCGATCATCTACCAGGTGCACGTGAAGTCGTTCTACGACTCGAACAACGACGGGATCGGCGACTTCCCCGGCCTGATCGCGAAGCTCGACTACATCGCCGAGCTCGGCGTCGACACCATCTGGCTGCTGCCGTTCTACCCGTCGCCACGCCGCGACGACGGCTACGACATCGCCGACTACCGCGACGTGCATCCCGACTACGGCACGCTCGCCGACGTGCGGCGCTTCATCCGCGAAGCGCACGCACGCGGCATCCGCGTGATCGCCGAGCTGGTGATCAACCACACGTCGGACCAGCACCCGTGGTTCCAGCGCGCGCGGCGCGCGAAACCCGGCTCGATGCATCGCGACTACTACGTGTGGTCCGACACCGACACGAAATACGCGGGCACGCGGATCATCTTCCTCGATACCGAAACGTCGAACTGGACCCACGACCCGATCGCCGGCCAGTACTACTGGCACCGCTTCTACTCGCACCAGCCGGACCTGAACTTCGACAACCCGGCCGTGGTGCGCGAGGTGATCCAGGTGATGCGCTTCTGGCTCGATCTCGGCATCGACGGGCTGCGGCTCGACGCGGTGCCGTACCTGGTCGAGCGCGAAGGCACCAACAACGAGAACCTGCCCGAGACGCATGCGATCCTGAAGCGGATCCGCGCGACGATCGACGCCGAATACCCGAACCGGATGCTGCTCGCGGAGGCGAACCAGTGGCCCGAAGACGTGCAGGAATACTTCGGCAACGAGGACGAATGCCACATGGCGTTCCACTTTCCGCTGATGCCGCGCATCTACATGTCGATCGCGAGCGAGGACCGCTTCCCGATCGTCGACATCATGCGGCAGACGCCGGCGCTCGCGCCGAGCAACCAGTGGGCCGTGTTCCTGCGCAATCACGACGAGCTGACGCTCGAGATGGTCACCGATTCGGAGCGCGACCTGCTGTGGCAGACCTATGCGAGCGACCGGCGCGCGCGGATCAATCTCGGCATCCGGCGCCGCCTCGCGCCGCTGATGGAGCGCGACCGGCGCCGCATCGAACTGATCAACTCGCTGCTGCTGTCGATGCCCGGCACGCCGGTGATCTACTACGGCGACGAGCTCGGGATGGGCGACAACATCCACCTGGGCGACCGCGACGGCGTGCGCACGCCGATGCAATGGTCGTCGGATCGCAACGGCGGCTTCTCGCGCGCGGACCCGGAACTGCTGGTGCTGCCGCCCGTGATGGGCTCGCTGTACGGCTACGACGCGATCAACGTGGAAGCGCAGACGCGCGACCCGCATTCGCTGCTGAACTGGACGCGGCGCATCCTGTCGACGCGCCGCGCGACGCAGTCGTTCGGGCGCGGCACGATCCGCTTCCTGCGCCCGGAGAACCGCAAGGTGCTCGCCTACCTGCGCGAACTCGAAGGCCACGAGACGGTGCTGTGCGTCGCGAACCTGTCGCGCGCGTCGCAGGCCGTCGAACTCGACCTGTCCGAATTCGCGGGCCGCGTGCCGATCGAAATGACGTCGGATTCACCGTTTCCGCCGGTCGGCCAGCTCCCGTATCTCCTCACCTTCCCGCCGTACGGGTTCCTGTGGTTCGTGCTGTCCGAGCATGGCCGCGAGCCGTCGTGGCGGCAGCCGCACGCGCAGCCGCTGCCCGAGTACGTGACGATCGTGATGCGGCGCGGCGACGCGCGGCCGGACGTCGGCCAGCTGCACGCGCTCGCGCACGATGCGCTCGCGTCGTGGCTCGCGCGGCGGCGCTGGTTCGCGTCGAAGGACCGCAAGATCGGCGACGCGTGGCTGAACGTCGTCACGCCGATGCCGGACGAGCCGTTCCAGTACGCGGAAGCATGGGTGTCCGCGAGCGACGGCGGGGTCGAACGCTACGTCGTGCCGCTGGCCGCCGCGTGGGGCGGCGAGACGTCGCAGCCGCTGTTCGCGCAGCTCGCGCTCGCGCGCGTGCGGCGCGGCCATACCGTCGGTTACCTGACCGACGCGTTCGCGCTGCCGTCGTTCGCGCGCGGGATGCTGCGCAAGCTGCGCGACGGCGCGACGGTGCCGACTTCCGACGGCGGCCGCCTCGACTTCCTGCCCGAGCAGGCGCTCGCCGCGCTCGATCCCGGCGACGACGCCGAAGTGCGCTGGCTCGCGGCCGAGCAGAGCAACAGCTCGCTCGTGATCGGCGATGCGATCGTGCTGAAGCTGGTGCGCAAGGTCGCGCACGGGATCCATCCGGAAGCGGAGATGAGCCGCCACCTGACGCGGATCGGCTATGCGAACACCGCGACGCTCGCCGGCGAAGTCGTGCACGTCGATCCGGACGGCACGCCGCATACGGTCGCGATCCTGCAGCGCTACGTCGACAACCAGGGCGACGCATGGACGCGTTCGTTCGACTTCCTGAGACGTGCGGTCGACGAGCTCGCGCTGCCGGCCGTCGACGAAGGCGACGCGACGGAGTCCGGCGAGGAACCGGACGCGCTGCTCGGCTACGCGGCGTTCGCCGGGATCGTCGGCACGCGGCTCGGCCAGCTGCACGTCGCGCTCGCGCAGCCGTCCGACGACCCGGCGTTCGCGCCGGAGCGCGCGACCCCGGCACGCGTCGATCACTGGCGCAGCGATGCGATCGCGTCGTTCGAGCACGCGCTCGACGTGCTGGGCACGCGGCTCGATACGCTGGCCCCCGCCGAGCGGGCCGCGGCCGACACGCTGCTCGCGTCGCGCGACGCGGCCGTGCAGGCGCTCGGCGAACTGGTGCCGCGCACCCTCGACGCGCAATGCACGCGGATCCACGGCGATTTCCATCTCGGCCAGGTGCTCGACGTGCAGGGCGATGCGCTGCTGATCGACTTCGAGGGCGAGCCCGCGCGCCCGCTGGAGCGGCGTCGCGCGAAGTCGCATCCGCTGCGCGACGTGGCCGGCTTCCTGCGCTCGCTGTCGTACGTGAGCGCGGCCGCGCAGTTCGTGATCGAGAAGGCGCCGCCGCAGGCGGCCGGCCGCAAGCGCGCGCTGTTCGACCGCTTCGGCCAGGCCGCCGCCGACCGCTTCGTCGAATGCTATCGCGCGGCCGCCGAGCAGGCGCCCGAACGCTTCGTCGACCCGCGTTATGCCGATCGCCTGCTCGCGCTGTTCCTGATCGACAAGGCGTCGTACGAGCTGTGCTACGAAGCCGCGAACCGCCCCGACTGGCTCGGCGTGCCGGTCGGCGGGCTCGCCGCGCTCGTCGAACGCCTGCTCGACACGCACGGTGAACCCGACGACGGAGGCACCCGATGACCGACACGCTGTTCGACCGCCACGATATCGATGCGCTGCTCGCCGGGCGCCATCCGGACCCGTTCGCGTGCCTCGGCCCGCACCGGGATGCCGGGCGGACCGTCGTGCGCGCGCTGCTGCCCGGCGCGCGGCGCGTGCGCGCGGTGACGCCCGACGGCGACGAACTCGGCACGCTCGCGTGCGTCGACGAAGCCGGCTGCTTCGCCGGGACGATCGCGCGCGACGGCCACTACCGGCTCGCGATCGAGTGGCCCGATACGCGGCAGGTGACCGACGATGCGTATGCGTTCGGCACGCTCCTCGACGACGCGGCGCTCGCGCGGTTCGCGGCCGGCGACCCGGCCGCCGTGCTCGAGTGCCTCGGGGCAACGCCCATGCGCGTCGACGGCATCGACGGCGTGCGCTTCGCGGTATGGGCGCCGAACGCGCAGCGCGTGTCGGTGGTCGGCGACTTCAACACCTGGGACGGCCGCCGTCATCCGATGCGGCTGCGGCGCCCGTGGGGTGTGTGGGAACTGTTCGTGCCGGACATCGGCGCCGGCGAGCACTACAAGTACGAGCTGTGCGCGAGCGACGGCCGCGTGCTGCCGCACAAGGCCGATCCGTGCGCGCGCGCGACCGAAGCGCCGCCGCGCACCGCATCGGTGGTCGCCGACACGGCGGCGCTCGACGCGTTCGCGTGGCACGACGACGGCTGGATCCACGCGCGGCCGCATCCGGAGCGCCGCTTTCGGGTGCCGTGGTCGATCTACGAGGTGCATCCGGAATCGTGGCAGCGCGTGCCCGAGGAAATGGACCGCAGTTCGACCTGGGACGAACTCGCCGAGCGGCTGATCCCGTACGTGCGCGGCATGGGCTTCACGCACGTCGAGTTCATGCCGATTTCCGAGTACCCGTTCGGCGGCTCGTGGGGCTACCAGCCGCTCGCGCAGTTCGCGCCGTCGGCGCGCTTCGGGCCGGTCGACGGCTTCGCGCGCTTCGTCGACCGCGCGCACGCGGCCGGCATCGGCGTGATCGTCGACTGGGTGCCCGCGCATTTCCCGAACGATCCGCACGGCCTCGCGCAGTTCGACGGCAGCGCGCTGTACGAGCACGCCGATCCGCGCGAGGGCATGCACCCCGACTGGAACACCTGCGTGTTCAACCTCGGGCGCAACGAGGTCGGCGCGTTCCTCGTCGCGTCGGCGCTCGCGTGGGCGCGCCGCTACCACGTCGACGGGATCCGCGTCGACGCGGTCGCGTCGATGCTGTACCGCGACTACTCGCGCCGGGAAGGCGAATGGGTGCCGAACATCCACGGCGGGCGCGAGAACCTCGAGGCGGTCGCGTTCCTGCGCACGCTGAACGACACGCTGCACGGTACGCTCGCGCCGCCGGGCATCGTCACCTTCGCGGAGGAATCGACCGCGTGGCCGGGCGTCACCGCGGCGACCGGCGACGGCGGGCTCGGCTTCGACTTCAAGTGGAACATGGGCTGGATGCACGACACGCTCGCGTATCTGCGCGAGGATCCGATCCATCGCCGCTATCACCACGACCGGATGACGTTCGGGCTCGTGTATGCGTTCTCCGAGCGCTTCGTGCTGCCGCTGTCGCACGACGAGGTCGTGCACGGCAAGGGTTCGCTCGCCGCGAAGATGCCCGGCGACGCGTGGCAGCGGCTCGCGACGCTGCGCGCATACTTCGGCTTCATGTGGGCGCATCCGGGCAAGAAGCTGCTGTTCATGGGCAGCGAATTCGCGCAATGGGCCGAGTTCGCGCACGATGCGACGCCGCACTGGGACCTGCTCGACGCGCCCGCGCATCGCGGCGTGCAGCGGCTCGTGCGCGACCTGAACCGCGCGTACGCGGCCGAACCGGCGCTGCATGCGCTCGATTGCCATGCGGCCGGCTTCGCGTGGCTGATCGGCGACGATCGCGACAACAGCGTGTTCGCGTTCGCGCGCCGCGACGACACCGGGCGTCTCGTCGTCGCGGTCTGCAACTTCACGCCGGTGCCGCGTGCCGGCTATCGCGTCGGGTTGCCCGCGCCCGGGCAGTGGCGTGAACTGATGAACACCGATGCCGCCGTGTACGGCGGCACGAATGCCGGCAACGACGGCACCGTGTCGACGGAGGCGATCCCCGCGCACGGCGAGTCGTGGTCGGCCACCTTGCGCCTGCCGCCGCTCGCGACGCTGTGGCTGAGCCCGGCCTGACACCCGGCGCCCTCGACACGGAGACGATCCCCATGCCGACCGCCCTGCCCGCCCGTCTCGAACCCGGCCGCTGCCATCCGCTCGGCGCGGCCTGGGACGGCCTCGGCACCAACTTCGCGGTGTTTTCCGCGCATGCGCAGCGTATCCAGCTGTGCGTGTTCGACCCGACCGGCCGCAAGGAGCTCGCGCGCCTCGACCTGCCCGAATGCACCGACGAGGTATGGCACGGCTACCTGCCGAACGCGCATCCGGGCACCGTGTACGGCTTTCGCGCGGACGGCCCGTACCAGCCGCAGCACGGCCATCGCTTCAATCCGACCAAGCTGCTGCTCGACCCGTACGCGCGCAAGCTGGTCGGCCACTTTCGCTGGTCCGACGCGCTGTTCGGCTATCGCGTGCATTCGAACCGCGCGGACCTGTCGATGGATCGCCGCGACTCGGCGCCCGCGATGCCGAAGGCCGTGGTGGTCGACGAGGCGTTCGACTGGAGCATGGACCGGCGCCCCGACGTGCCGTGGCGCAGCACCGTGATCTATGAGACCCACGTGCGCGGCGCGTCGATGCGCCGCGCCGGGTTGCGCGCGCCGGAGCGCGGCACGTTCGCGTCGCTCGCGCATCCGGCGTTCATCGATCACCTGCTGTCGATCGGCGTGACGACGGTCGAGCTGCTGCCGGTGCACGCGTTCCTGCAGCAGCGTGCGCTCGTGAACCGCGGGCTGCGCAACTACTGGGGCTACGACACGGCCGCGTTCTTCGCGCCGGAGCCGGCCTACCTGTCGACGCGGCGGCTCGACGAGATGCGCATCGCGATCCGGCAGCTGCACGCGGCCGGCATCGAAGTCGTGCTCGACGTCGTCTACAACCACACGTGCGAGGGCAACGAACTCGGCCCGACACTGTCGTGGCGTGGCCTCGACAACGCGAGCTACTACCGGCTGCGGCCGGACGACCCGCGCTACCACGTCGACGAGACCGGCTGCGGCAACACGCTGAACCTGTCGCATCCGCGCGTCGTGCAGATGGTGATGGATTCGCTGCGCTACTGGGCGAGCGCGTTCAACGTCGACGGCTTTCGCTTCGATCTCGGTGTGACGCTCGGCCGCGAGGATCACGGCTTCGAGCCGGGCGCGGGATTCTTCGACGCGCTGCGGCAGGACCCGCTGCTCGCGCAGCGCAAGCTGATCACCGAGCCGTGGGATCTCGGCCCCGGCGGCTATCAGCTGGGCCGCCACCCGCCCGGCTTCGCCGAATGGAACGACCGCTTTCGCGACACCGTGCGGCGCTTCTGGCGCGGCGACGCCGGGCAGCGCCCGGAACTCGCCGCGCGGCTCGCGGGCTCGGCCGACCTGTTCAATCATCACCGGCGCCGCACGTGGGCGTCGGTCAACTTCATCACCGCGCACGACGGCTTCACGCTCGCCGATCTCGTGTCGTATGCGGACAAGCACAACGAAGCGAACGGCGAGGACAACCACGACGGCCACGGCGACAACTGCAGCGCGAACTGGGGCGTCGAAGGCGCCACCGACGACGCGTCGATCCGCGACCTGCGCGCGCGGGTCGCCCGCTCGATGCTCGCCACGCTGTTTACCGCGCTCGGCACGCCGATGATCGTGGCCGGCGACGAATTCGGCAGGACGCAGCACGGCAACAACAACGCATATTGCCAGGATAACGAACTGTCCTGGCTCGACTGGGATCTCGCGCGCAGCGACGAAGGCGCGCAGATGACGCGCTTCGTGTCGCGGCTCGCCGCATTGCGCCGCATGTACCCGCTGATGTCGGCGCCGCGCTATCCGTCCGGCGACCGCGACGGTGCGCCGGGCATGCGCGAGATCGACTGGTTCGACGAGCGCGGCGACCCGCTGAGCGTGCCCGCGTGGGAGGACGGCGAGCGTCGCGCGCTGACGATGCGGCGCGTCGGCACCGGCCGCACCGGGCGCACCGAGGCGCTGCTCGTGATGCTGAATGCGTCGACCCACGTCATCACGTTCAAGCTGCCCGCCCCCGTGCTCGACTATCGTGTGCTGCTCGACACCGCGTCGCCCGACGCCGGCCCGCGCGGCTGGCCTGACGCCGGCCTCGACGTCGCCGCGCACGCGGCCGTGATCGCCGTCGCGGCCGTGCCACCCGCCCCGCCCTCGTGAGGAGCCGCCATGACGTCACGCACCGCCCATCCGCCCGGCACGCACGCATTCGCGTCGTCGTTCGGCGCGACCTGCCTCGACACGGAACACACGCGCTTCCGGTTGTGGGCGCCCGCGAGCCGCACGGCCGCGGTCGAACTGCACGGCGAACGGCGCGTCGCGATGCTGCCGGCGGGGGACGGCTGGTTCGAGGTCGTCGCGCCGTGCGGTCCCGGCACGCTGTACCGCTTCCTGCTCGACGACGGTCTCGTGGCACCCGATCCCGCATCGCGCTTCCAGCCGCATGACGTGCACGGCCCGAGCCAGGTCGTCGACCCGGCCGCGTACCGCTGGCGCAACGACGCGTGGCGCGGGCGGCCGTGGCACGAGACGGTGCTGTACGAACTGCACGTCGGCGCATGC
This sequence comes from Burkholderia sp. BCC1996, assembly GCF_905339955.1. NCBI lineage: Bacteria > Pseudomonadati > Pseudomonadota > Betaproteobacteria > Burkholderiales > Burkholderiaceae > Burkholderia > Burkholderia sp. BCC1996. The sequence continues at coordinate 146,813 of NZ_CAJPHM010000007.1, read as the reverse complement.
GGCGGCTATGCGAACGTCGAGCGGCGCCTGGCCGAGCTTGCCGCGCTCGGCGTGACCGCGATCGAGTTGATGCCCGTCAACGCGTTCCCGGGCGCGCGCAACTGGGGCTACGACGGCGTGCTGCCGTTCGCGCCCGCGGCGTCGTACGGACGGCCCGAGGAACTGAAGGCACTCGTCGACGCCGCGCACGGGCTCGGGCTGCAGGTGCTGCTCGACGTCGTCTACAACCACTTCGGCCCCGAAGGCAACCTGCTGCCGCGCTATGCACCGGGATTTTTCCGCGCGGACCGGCAGACCGCCTGGGGGCCCGCGATCGACTTCTCGTGTGCGCGGACGAGCGCGTTCTTCATCGACAACGCGCTGTACTGGCTCGACGAATTCCGCTTCGACGGCCTGCGCATCGACGCCGCGCATGCGATCGACGACGATGCATGGCTGCGCGAGCTCGCCCGCCGCGTGCGCGCGTATGCGGGCGACGCGCGCCACGTGCATCTGGTGCTCGAGGACGAGCGCAATCTGGCGAGCCTGCTCGGCCCCGGCGGTTTCGACGCGCAGTGGAACGACGACTTCCACAACAGCGCGCACGTGCTGCTCACCGGCGAGCGCGAAGGCTACTACCGCGCGTACGCCGATGCGCCGCTGCGCCATCTCGCGCGCACGCTCGGCGAAGGGTTCGCGTACCAGGGCGAGCCGTCGCCGCTGCACGACGGCGCGCCGCGCGGCGAGCCGAGCGCGCACCTGCCGCCGACCGCGTTCGTCACGTTCCTGCAGAACCACGACCAGATCGGCAACCGCGCCTTCGGCGAGCGGCTGCGCGCGCTCGCGAACGACGACGCGGTGCGTGCGGCAACTGCCCTGATGCTGCTCGCGCCGCAGGTGCCGCTGCTGTTCATGGGCGAGGAAATCGGCAGCACGCAGCCGTTCCAGTTCTTCACCGACTATCGCGGCGCGCTCGCCGACGCGGTGCGCGAGGGCCGGCGCCGCGAGTTCGCCGCGTTTTCCGCGTTCGCCGATCCCGCGCATCGCGACGCGATTCCCGATCCGAATGACATCGGCACGTTCATGCGCTCGTCGCCCGGTCATGCCGGTGCGGACACGTGGCCCGACGCCGACGCGTGGCGGCGCTTCTACCGCAGCGCGCTGGCCGTGCGCGCGGCGCTCGTGACGCCGCACCTGCCGGGCGCCCGCGCGCTCGGCGTCGAGCTGCTGTCCGCTATCGGCAGCGGCAGCGGCAACCGCGACGGCGACGGCAACGCGGACGCGCTCGTCGCGCGCTGGCGGCTCGGCGACGGCAGCACGCTCACGCTCGCATTCAATCCCGGCTCGCGCGACGCGCTGCTGCCGATGCTGCCGGTCGGCAAGATCGTGTTCGAGACGCCGCCGCGCGCGCGCGACCGGCTGGCCGAGCGGCGGCTGCCCGCGCGCACCTGCATCGCGTGGCGCGACGGTGCGGTCAACCGCGATGCGCTCCATCACCGCACGAACGGGCACACACGGCAATGACGACCGACGTGCCGATCGCAGACCTCGCGCGTGCGGCCGGGCTGGCGCCCGACTGGATCGACTCGGGTGGCGTCGCGCGGCGGGTGGGCGACGACGCGCTCGTCGCGCTCGTCGATGCACTCGGCTGGCCATGCGGCACGCCGAACGAGCGGGTCGACAGCGCGGCCGCGCTGACCGATGACCGGGACACAACGCCGCGGGTCGTCACCGGCGACGCCGGCGTGCCGCTGACGCTCCCGCGCAGCGTCGCGCCGCCGGGCGCGCGCTTGCGGATCGCGCTCGAAACGGGCGAGCACGTCGACGCGCGCGTGGCCGACGCGGGCGAATCCGGCGCACTGCCGCCGCTCGCGGTGCCCGGCTATCACGCGCTCGAGATCGGCGAGCAACGCATCGGGCTCGCCATCGCGCCGCCGCGTATGCGGCCGTTCACTGCCGACGACGGCGTGGCAGGTGCGCAGCGCCGCTGGGGCATCGCGGCCCAGTTGTACAGCCTGCGCCGCACGGGCGACGACGGCGCGGGCGACTACACCGCGCTCGCCGGCCTCGCCGCGCATGCGGCGCGGCACGGTGCGCACGCGGTCGCGATCAGCCCGACGCATGCCGGCTATCCGGCACTGCCCGAGCACGACAGCCCGTATTCGCCGTCGTCGCGGCGCTGGCACAACGTCGCGTATCTCGACTGCGACGCGGTGCCGGGCGCCGATATCGTGCAGCGGATGCACGGCGCGGCGGCACATGGCGCTCCCGCGCCCGATACGCCGCTGATCGACTGGCCGCACGTGCTGCCGCTGAAGCTGCGCCGCTTGCGCGCGTGCTTCGATGCGTGGCGCGCGAACGGCGGGCCGTTGCGCGACGCGTTCGAGCAATTCCGTACGGCAGGCGGCGCGGCGCTCGACGCACACGCGCGCTTCGACGCGCTGCAGGCGTTCTGCATCGAACACGGAATCGGCGCGGACTGGCGGCAATGGCCCGCGCCGTGGCGCATGCCGGCCTCGGCCGAGGTCGACGCCTTCGCACACGCGCATGCCGAGACGATCGCGTTCCATGCGTTCCTGCAATGGTGCGCGTCGGACGCGCTCGGCAACGCACAGCATGCGGCGCGCGAGGCCGGGATGGCGATCGGGCTGATCGCCGATCTCGCGGTCGGCGCCGATCGCGCGGGCAGCGACGCATGGGCGCACGGCACGACGCTGCTGCGCGGCGTGTCGGTCGGCGCGCCGCCCGACCTGTTCAATGCGGACGGCCAGGCCTGGGGCGTGACGACGTGGACGCCCGCCGCGCTGCGCGCGAGCGGCTTCGCGCCGTTCGTCGACCTGTTGCGCGCGGCCTTCGCGCAGGCGGGCGGGGTTCGTATCGACCACGTGCTCGGCTTCGCGCGGATGTGGATCGTGCCGGACGGCGGCTCGCCGCGCGACGGCGCGTACTTGCGCTATCCGCTCGACGATCTCGTGCGGCTGGTCGCGCTGGAGGCGGCACGGCATCGCGCGGTCGCGATCGGCGAGGATCTCGGCACGGTGCCGCCCGGGTTTCGCGAGCGGCTCGGCGCGCGGGGGATCGCGGGAATGCGCGTGCTGTGGTTCGAGCGTGAGGCGGATGGCGCGTTTCGGTCGCCGTCGGAGTGGGATCGCGACACGATCGCGATGACGTCGACGCACGATCTGCCGACCGTGGCGGGTTGGTGGCGTGGTGTCGATCTCGAGTGGCGGCGGAGGTTAGGTGATGCAGATGCAGATGCCTCCGAGGATGCACGCACCGACGACGGGAGTGGCCAAACGCAACGCACCGCGAGCGCGCGTAATGTCGGTGACGACATCGGTCGCGCCGCGGCCGCACACCGAGCGGGACGTTACGAACGAAACAAACCTGCTTTGCGTGACGAGCATCCCGCCAAGGATGTCGGTCACGGCGTGCCAGCCAAACGCGACACGCCGCCGCCCGCCCCCGACCTCGCCCTCACCGCGGCCCGGGCCGAACGCGCGACCGAGCGCGCGGCACTATGGCGCGCGTTGCAGCAAGCGGGCTGCGCGCCGCCCGGTGATCCGGTACCGCCCGCCGACACGCCACCCGTCGATGCAGTCCTCGCGTATGTCGCGCACAGCCCGTCGCCGCTCGCGATCGTGCCGCTCGAGGATCTGCTCGCACTGGACGCCCAACCGAATCTCCCCGGCCCGCCGCGCGGCCATCCGAACTGGCTGCGCCGGCTGCCGCGCGCGGTCGACGCGCTGTTCGACGCCGACGTGCGCAGACGCATCGCGGCGCTCGAGCGCGCGCGCCGCGCCCGGGAGCAGGACACATGACACCGCGCGCGACGCTGCGACTGCAACTGCACGCCGGCTTCACGTTCGACGACGCGGCCGCGCATGCCGACTATTTCGCGCGGCTCGGCGTGAGCCACCTGTACCTGTCGCCGATCGCGACGGCCGAGCCCGGTTCGCTACACGGCTACGACACCGTCGACCATCACACGATCAGCGCGGAACTCGGCGGCGCAGCCGGCTTCCGCCGCCTCGTCGACGCGTTGCACGCGCGCGGCCTCGGCGTGATCGCCGACATCGTGCCGAACCACATGGGCGTCGGCGGCGCATCGAACGGCTGGTGGAACGACGTGCTCGAATGGGGGCCGGCGAGCCCGTACGCGCACTACTTCGACATCGACTGGCATCCGCCTGACGCGACGCTCCACGGCAAGGTGCTGCTGCCCTGCCTCGGCGCGCCCTACGGCGACGCGCTCGCCGCCGGCGACGTCGCGCTCGGCGCCGAGCCGTCGAGCGGGCGTTTCTTCATCGCGTGCCCGGGCAGGACGCTGCCGGTCGCCGCCGCGACCTACGCCGAGATCCTGCGCATCGCCAACCGTGCGGACCTGAACGCGCTCGCCGAACGGTTCGCCGCCGCACCGGTGCGCGGCAGCGCGCGCCTCGCGGACGCGCATACGGCACTGCGCGACTACGCCGCCGCCCAGGGCCCGCATGCGTTCGACGCGATACTGCGCGGCGCCGATCCGCGCCGCGCACGCTCGCGCGCGTGCCTGCATCGATTGCTCGAACGCCAGCACTACCGGCTCGCGTGGTGGCGCACGGCCGCCGACGAGCTGAACTGGCGGCGCTTCTTCGACATCGCGACCCTCGCGGCCGTGCGCGTCGAAGACGAAGCGGTGTTCGACGCGGTGCACGCTCTGCCGCTGGCGCTTCATGCGGCCGGCTGCCTCGACGGCCTGCGCGTCGATCACGTCGACGGCCTCGCCGACCCGGGCGCGTACTGCCGCCGCCTCCAGGCGCGGCTCGCCGCGCAGCGCGACGAGCAGCCTTATCTCGTCGTCGAGAAGATCCTCGCGCCGGGCGAGACGCTGCGTGAAGACTGGCGCGTCGACGGCACGACCGGCTACGACTTCATGAACGACGTCGCCGCGCTGCTGCACGATCCGGCCGGCGCGGCGCCGCTCGCCGCGCACTGGGCAGCCGTGTCGGGATCGGCACGGTCGTTCGCGCAGGAGGCGGTGGACGGCAAGCGGCGCGTGCTGAAGCGGCAGCTCGCCGGCGAGCACGAACGCGTCGCGCGGGCGTTGCACCGCATTGCGCGCGCGGCACCCGCGACGCGCGACCTCAGCCGGATCGCGATTCATCGCGTGCTGGGCGAACTCGCCGTGCACCTTCCCGTGTACCGGATGTACCCGACACCCGGCAACGAGCCGACCGGCGCCGATCGTCGCGTGCTGGCGCACGCGTACGACGCGGCGTGCGCGACGATCGATCCGTCCGACCGCTACGCGCTCGATCGCGTCGCCGGCTGGCTCGGGCTGCCGGGCCTGCGCGCGCCGCGCGCGGATGCCGAGGCGCTGCACGCGGCGCGCGTCGCGTTCGCGCAGCTCACCGCGCCGCTCGCCGCGAAGGGCGTCGAGGATACCGCCAACTATCGCTACGGCCGGCTGCTGTCGCGCAACGAGGTCGGTGCCGATGCGGGCGATTTCAGTCTGTCGCGCGGGGCGTTCCATGCGCGCAACCGCCGTCGCGCGCGCACCGTTCCGCACACGCTCGTCGCGACCGCGACCCACGATCACAAGCGCGGCGAAGATGCGCGCGCGCGGCTCGCGGTGCTCAGCGAAGTGCCGGACCTGTGGCGCGCGGTGTCGCTCGACTGGTCCGCGCTGAATCAGCCGCGGCGCGGCGGCGCGCATCGCGATCTCGCGTGGGCGCCGGGGCCGGCTGCGGAAGCGCTGCTGTACCAGACGCTCGTCGGCTGCTGGCCGCCGGCGCTCGCGCCCGACGATTCGGACGGGCTGGCGACGCTTGCCGAGCGCGTGGTGCGCTGGCAGACGAAGGCGCTGCGCGAAGCGAAACAGCATACGGACTGGCTCGCACCCGACGCGGACTACGAGCGCGACTGCGAACGGTTCGTCCGCGCGATCCTGACGCCGCATGGCGCGGGCGATTTCGTGCACCGGCTGCATGGGTTCGTCGCGCGGATCGCGCCGGCCGGTGTCGTCAACAGCCTCGCGCAGGCGGCGCTGCGGATCGCGTCGCCGGGTGTGCCCGATCTGTATCAAGGTACCGAGTCATGGGATCACTCGCTCGTCGATCCGGACAACCGGCGCGACGTGCCGTTCGCACAGCTCGCGGCCGAGCGGGTCGACGAACCGGTCGCCGCGTACCTGCGGGACTGGCCCGACGCAAGCGTGAAGCGCGCACTTGTCGAGCGGATGCTCGCGCTGCGCGCCCGCTGGCCGGCGACGTTCTCGGATGGCGCGTATGTGCCGCTGCGCGTGCGCGGCAGGCTCGGGCGGCATGCGCTCGCGTTCGCGCGCTGCGACGCGACGGCGACGGTCGTGGTCGTCGTGACGCGGCTCGCGTGCCGGTTGCTCGGCGAAGTGCCGGGGTTGCCGCGCATCGCGCCTCGGGAATGGGGCGATACCGCGATCGTGTTGCCGCGCGGCGCGAGCGCGCGGTGGATCGACTGGCTGAACGACGGGCGCGAAGTCGAGGCGCCGGACGGCATGCTGCGGCTCAATCGTTGTCTTGCCGCGTTGCCGGTCGCGGCGCTGGTGGCAGCCGATACGATGAGCCGGTAGCGGTAATCGGATTGGTGCAAAGACGGTCGGCGCCCCGAGGCGAACCATCTCACCGCGTTCCAGCATTTCCGCTCAACACGCCAACAACATGGCAGTGGCGGCGTCCGGACACACGCCTTGAAACTGGCTGGACGCCAGCAACGCGCGCGGTACATCCTCGCGGGCGACGCGCACGAAACCAAAACCGGCGAAATAGTCCTCCGCGGTCGTCGTCAGCAACCCGATCGCATGGACCGAGCGTGCGCGGCACGTCGCGATCAGCCGCGCAACGATCGCGCGGCCGACGCCGCTCCCTTGCGCGCGCGGTGCGACGGCGATCGACCGGATCAGCGCGAAGTCTCCGTGGTATTCCATACCGCCGCATCCGGTCAACGCGGGCGGATCGGCGAGCACGATGAAGTTTTCCAGATGCTCCGCGACACCCGCAGTCGGCAGGTTCGACGCGCGAAGCAATGCCTCGATCGCGGCCAGGTCGGATAACGCTGCAGAACGAAGTTGCATGACATCGATTCCCGATTGGATGAGCGGTACCCGTACGGTTCAAATCCCCCGCTGATTCACCCGCTTCGACAACGCCTCCGCGCTTTCCTTCCGTTCGCTGTACCGGTCGACCAGATACGGGCCGATGTCGCGCGTCAGCAGCGTGATCTTGACCAGTTCCTCCATCACGTCGACGACGCGATCGAAATAGGCCGACGGCTTCATCCGCCCCGCTTCGTCGAATTCCATGAACGCCTTGGCCACCGACGACTGGTTCGGGATCGTCAGCATGCGCATCCAGCGTCCGAGCACACGCATCTGGTTCACCGCATTGAACGACTGCGATCCGCCGCTGACCTGCATCACCGCGAGCGTCTTGCCCTGCGTCGGCCGCACCGCGCCGACCGACAGCGGAATCCAGTCGATTTGGGACTTCATGATGCCGGTCATCGCGCCATGTCGTTCCGGCGAGCACCAGACCATCCCCTCCGACCACATCACCAGCTCGCGCAATTCGACCACCTTCGGGTGACTTTCGGGCGCATCGTCGGGCAGCGGCAGGCCGCTCGGATTGAACACGCGCACCTCGGCGCCCATCGCCGTGAGCAAGCGCTCGGCCTCCTCGACCAGCAGGCGGCTGAACGAACGCTCGCGCAGCGAGCCGTACAGCAGCAGAAAACGCGGCGGATGCGTCGACGGCGACGCCGGCCGCAAGCGGCTCGCGTCCGGTACGCGAAAGAGTTCGGCGTCGAGTTGCGGCAGGTCGGTCAGTCGGTCGGTCATGGATGGATTCCGTGGTTTGCTCAAGTGCGCTCGTACCAGCCCTTCGACCGGTTCACGATGCGCACCACCAGCAGCATGACCGGCACTTCGATCAGCACGCCGACGACGGTCGCGAGCGCCGCGCCGGAGTGGAAACCGAACAGGCTGATCGCGGCCGCGACGGCCAGCTCGAAGAAATTGGATGCGCCGATCAGCGCCGACGGGCATGCAATATTGTGCTTCTCGCCCACGGCACGATTGAGCCAGTATGCGAGCGCGGCGTTGAAGAACACCTGGATCAGGATCGGCACCGCGAGCAGCGCGATCACCAGCGGCTGCTTCAGGATCGCTTCGCCCTGGAACGCGAACAGCAGCACGAGCGTGGCCAGCAGTGCGGCGATCGACCACGGGCCGATCTTCGCCATCGCGGCGTCGAACGCAGCTTGCCCGTTCGCGAGCAACACCTTGCGCCAGATCTGCGCGAGGATTACCGGAATCACGATGTAGAGCACGACCGACGTGAGCAGCGTCGCCCACGGCACCGTGATCGCGGACATGCCGAGCAGCAGCCCGACCAGCGGCGCGAACGCGATCACCATGATGCTGTCGTTCAGCGCGACCTGCGACAGCGTGAACAGCGGATCGCCGCCGGTCAGCCGGCTCCACACGAACACCATCGCCGTGCACGGCGCGGCGGCCAGCAGGATCAAACCGGCGATGTAGCTGTCGAGCTGGTCCGCCGGCAGCATCGGCGCGAACAGATGCCGGATGAACAGCCAGCCGAGAAACGCCATCGAGAACGGCTTGACCAGCCAGTTCACGACGAGCGTGACGCCGATGCCTTTGACGTGCTGACGCACTTCATGCAACGCCCCGAAGTCGACCTTCACCAGCATCGGGATGATCATCACCCAGATCAGCAGCCCGACCGGCAGATTGACCTGCGCGTACTCCATGCGGCCGATCTGCTGGAACAGGCCGGGCAGCATCTGGCCGAGCGCGATGCCGGCGACGATACACAGCGCGACCCAGACCGTCAGGTAGCGTTCGAAGAAATTGATCGCGGGCTTCGCAATGGCATGGCGAGGCGGGATCGCGTTGGACGTGTTCATCGAAGAGGATTCCGTGCGGGAGCAACACACGCGGCACGCCGTTTCACGCGCGCCGCCGTGCGAGTGCTCAGTTTCGCGAGATGGCGGTCAACGCCGCCTGCAGTTCGGCGTCGCTCATGCGCTCGAGCGGCAGCGCCAGCAGTTGCAGCATCCGGTAGCCGAGCGCCTCGCGCGTCAGCTCGAACGCGAGCCGCTTGCCGGCATCGCCGCCCTCGGCGTTCGACGGATCGGCGTAGCCCCAATGCACTTTCACCGGGCTGCCGGGCCAGTACGGACAAGCCTCCGCGGCCGCGCTGTCGCATACCGTGATGACGATGCGCAGGTGCGGCGCGCCGTCGCCGACGAATTCGTCCCAGCTCTTGCTGCGGTATCCGGTGACGTCGACACCGGCGCGCGTGAGCGCATCCAGCGCGAACGGATTGAGCCGGCCGCTCGGCGCGCTGCCGGCGCTGTAGGCGCGCACGTCGCGGCCGAGTTTCCCGGCCCAGTGGTTGAGCATTCCCTCCGCGAGCACGCTGCGCGCGGAGTTGTGGGTACAGAGAATCAGGACGTTGGTGGTCATCGGCGGGCGGGTGAATGCATGCTCAGGTTTGGTCGGAGCAGGAAGTCGAACAGGCGGACACCGGCGTGCACGGATTGCCGCCGCAGCAGTTCTCGGTGAGGTAGCCGATCAGCCCGTTCATCGTCGCGAAGTTCGCGCAATAGAACACGAAGCGGCCTTCCTGGCGGCTCGTGACGAGCTGCGCATGGGCCAGTTCCTTCAGATGAAACGACAGCGACGACGGCGGCACGTCGAGCAGCGTCGCGATTTGCCCGGCCGGCAAGCCTGACGGGCCGGCCTGCACGAGCGCGCGGAAGACGGCGAGGCGCGACTCATGCGCGAGTGCCGCCAGCGCGGCGATGGTCTGGTTCGTTTCCATGTTTCGATAATACTCGAAATATGGAAACGATGGCAGGAATGCGTCGCTTCCCGCCGCCGCGCGTCACACCGTCACGACCATTCTTCGGGCGGCATCGCGCCGCCGTCATCCTCCCACTGCGGCTCGCCCGCCCCTTCCTTGCGGGTCGGCGCCACCGGCCCGTTCCCGGTGCTGCGTTCGTTTCGCCGCGTGTCGCGGGAGGTCGCCGCGCGCACGCGCGCCCGCGTGCGGGTCGGTGCGACGGTCCGCTGTTCGCTGCCGCGGGGCTCGTCGGTCGACGCCGCGTCCTCGGTCTGTCGCGCATTCGAAGCTGCGTTCATGTGTGCCCTCCCGGCTCATTGAAAGAGACCTTCGTTGAAACGCGCAGCAATTCGGGTGCCGCCTGTCGGGCAAGCGCCTTGCTCCCCCGTTTCGTACCGCAACCCTTTCCGGAGCCGACCATGCCGATCGACCGCAGCACGCCGCCCGCAACGCGTCACCGTCTCGGCGAATGGATGGCCCGCGAGGAATCGCAGATGGCCGGGTACCGCGCGAACATCGCGAACGCAGCGCGCGCGCAGGCCGGCGAACAGCTGCGCACGCCGGCCGTGCAGGCGCTCGCGCGGCTGTTCGACGACCACGCGGTGCTGCGCATGAGCCTCACCCGCGCGATCGACGAGGCGCTCGAAGCGGGCCGCATGCTCGGCTACGCATCGATCGGCGAACTGATGACCGTGATCGACCACCTGATGACCTACACGCCGCCGTTCAGCGAAACGAGCCTGGTCGTGTGCCCGCTGAACGCGTTTCTCGACTGGCCGATGTGCATGCCGTCGGGCCACGCGGTGTTTCGCGACGCGGCGGTCAACGCGCACCTGAAGCAGGTGCTGAACGTGTGGTGCGACTTCCTCGGCGGCCCGCATTCGCGCGCGCATCTCGACACGTCGTCGCCCGACGGCTGGTTCTGCGATGCAGCGCGCACGCGCGTCGGCCTGTCGCAGTTCCAGTATCGCGAGGACCAGCCGTACTGGGGCTTCGACTCGTGGAACGACTTCTTCACGCGGCGCTTTCGCGCGGGTGCGCGGCCGGTCGCGGCGCCGGACGATCCGCACGTGATCGTCAGCGCGTGCGAGGCCGCGCCGTATCACACCGAATCCAGCGTGAAGATCCGCGACAGGTTCTGGATCAAGGGGCAGCCGTATTCGCTGCGCGACATCTTCACGCCCGCGCGGCTGCCGCTTGCCGAGCGCTTCGTCGGCGGCGACCTCTACCAGGCGTACCTGAGCGCGTACAACTATCACCGCTGGCACGCGCCGGTGCGCGGCACCGTCACGCACGCGTACCGGGTCGACGGCACCTACTACTCGGTCGCGGAAGCGGAAGGCCCGGACCCGGCCGGGCTCAACGACTCGCAGGGCTACATGACGGCCGTCGCCGCGCGCGCGGTGGTCGCGATCGACTGCGACGACCCGGGGATCGGGACGGTCGCCGCGGTGTTCGTCGGGATGGGCGACGTGTCGTCGTGCGTGATCGAGGTCGTGCCGGGGCAGCGGATCGACAAGGGCGACGAGATCGGCTATTTCCAGTACGGCGGCTCGACCTGCTGCCTGCTGTTCGAGCCGGGTGTGATCGACCGCTTCCAGTGCGCGCCGCCGTTCGACGGCGATACGCCGGCCGTGCAGGTCAACGCACCGGTCGCGATCGCGCACTGAGCCGCGCGGTTCGGCATCACGCGTCGGCACTGCCGAACTCGCGCCCGGCGTGCCGCAGCATGCGCTGCACGATCGACAGCCCGTCCGGCGTCAGCGCGAGCCGGCTCGCGCCCGATGCGTCGGCGCGCATCTCGATCAGGTGTTGTTCCACCAACGCGACGATATCTTCGCGGTCGGCCTGGATCTGTTCCGGCGCGCGATGGACCAGGAATAGTGCGGCAAATTCATGTGCGGTCAGCATGTTGTCTCCCCCATTTGACGGCTTGGCGCGATACGACGATGGCATCGCGCCGGCGCAGGCGCGAATCGTGCGCCGCGATCTGAGGAGACATGCAGGGAGTGTGCCAGTATCTGGGACGGAGCGGCCCGGCGCCCGGCCGGCGCGCGGCGTGATGTGTCACTTCAAGGCGCTCGGGGGCCGCTGCAAAGTTTTCAACGGCGTGTAATGGCGCCCAATGGTGCGAATGGAACGGCACGGGCGTACTGCGGCACGGCAGCGGCACGCGCCGGATGCCCCACGGACTCACGCCTTCCGCGAACGGAACATCCCGGCGCGGGCGGTTTTGCCCGCCGCCTTGTCGCGCACGCGGAAGTAGCCGCTGTGGAGTTCCACGCCGCCCTTGCCGTCGACCAGCACGTCCGCGCACGCGGCCTCGATGCGCGCACGGCCGCGCTCGAACGCGTCGCGCAAGTCGGCTTCGAGCGCGGAGCGCGCGCCGAAATGATCCTCGAGCGCTTCGACCGTGATCGTGCAGGTTTGCGGCTTCCCGTCGACCTCGACGACGAAACGCATCAGCAGCGCCGCGCCGTCGAACTCGGGCGGCGCGTCGGTCAGCGTCACGTGGCGAACGGGTTCGGCCGGCATCGCTCAGGGCCCCCGCGACGCGAGGCACTGCACCAGCGCGCCGTTGAATGCGGGCAGGTCGGCGGGCTTGCGGCTCGTGATCAGGTTGCCGTCGCGCACGACCTCCTGGTCGACCCACTTGCCGCCCGCATTGCGGATGTCGTCCTGCAGGCTCGGCCAGCTCGTCATCGTGCGGCCGTCCACCAGCCCGGACGACACCAGCAGCCAGCCGCCGTGACAGATCGCGGCAATCGGCTTGCCCGCGCCGACGGCCGCGGTCACGAATTCGCGCGCGGCCGGCAGCATCCGGATCGCGTCGCCGTTGACCACGCCGCCCGGCAGCACGACCGCGTCGTAATCGCCTTCGCGCGCATCGTCGAACGTGCGGTCGACCTTCACGCGATCGCCCTTGTCGACGTGCCTGAACCCCTGTATCTCGCCGCGCTTCTGCGAAATCACGTCGACCTGCGCGCCCTCTGCCGTCAGCGCCCGCTGCGGTTCGACGAGCTCGGCTTCCTCGAAGCCGTCGACCGCGAGTATCGCTACCTTGCAATGATCCAGTTTGCCGATCATGGATCGCTCCCTATCGTGTTGTGGCACCGGATGTGCCGTACCCTGCCGTATCCATCGACGCAGCAATGGGCGTGCCGCGCCCGTCGGGATGGCGGCCGGCGCGGTGCCGCCTTGAAGGGGCGCGACCCGCGATCGGCGGTTGGCGATCGGCGGCGCGCATGCGCGTCGCGGCGTGATGCGTGCGCCTATTGGACAGCGCCGCGCGGCGCCTGCAAAGATTTCAACGACGGATGTAACGTGACGCCGGCAATACCCGCGACTATCGGCGGCAGCCGCCCGGTGGCCTGCATGCGGGGCCGTACCCGCCGCCGGCCGGTGCCGGCCCCGCGCTCACTGCAGGTGCCGCGCGGCGTCGAGCATCGCGTCGGTCAGCTCGATCGTCAGCGTCAGGTCCTCGGTGACGTCGGGCAGCGCGTCGAGCGTGGCCTGCACGCTGTCGTGCAGCATCGCGTGCACGCGCATCCGCGCGGGCTCGTCGAGGTCCGCATAGCGCTCCATCGTGTCGCAGTCGAGCGCGAGCACGACCGCGTGCCGCGCGGTATCGCGCGGCGCATCGGGCGCGAGCGCCCACGCCGCATGAAACATGATCCTGCCGGTCGCGACGTCGACATGAACCGTCGTATCGAGACCCTCGGTCTCGGCGGCGTCGGCATCCAGCGCATCGTCGTCGAGCGAGATCCGGGAATTCGATTGCATGTTGTCCTCCTGCGTGGTGGCGACCGGCCGGCCTCGCGCGCGGCGTCCGCCAGCGCGCCGCGCCGGGCGCCGGCGCGACGCCGTGATCGTCAATAGCCGCTGGAACCCGCGCTGCCCGTGCCGCCGCCGCCCGAGCCGGTCGCCCCCGGCAAGCGGCTAGTGCCAGCGCCCGCGCCGGTTCCGCCCGGGGCCGCACCGGCACCGCCCATGCCCGCGCTGCCGCCGGCACCGCTCGTACCGGTGCTGCCCGTACCGGGGGTGCCCATTCCGGTGCTACCGGTACCGCTGCCGGTACTGCCCATTCCGGTGCTGCCGGTGCCGCCCGTCGCGCCGCCGCCCATGCTGCCGGCCCCGGCGCCAGTCATGCCGCCGGGCTTGCTGCGCACGTCCGGTTGACCGCGCGGACCCGCGCCGCGCGGCGCCTGCATGCGGGTCGCGGGCGGCGGCGCCGCCGTGTTGCCGTTCGACAGGTTGCCGCCGCTGCCCTGCGCCGACGTGTCCGGCGGCGACAGGATCGGCGCGCCGGTGCCCTCGTCGGAACGTTGCGAATTCTGTGCCCATGCGGCCGGTGCGGCCGCGACGAGCGCGACGGCCGCGCACGCGAGGATCCGGCGCGCGGCAGATTTCGATTCGGATGCTGGCTTCATGGAGCGCTCTCCCTCAATGGAACCGCCGTAGTGGAATGGCCTGCGCCTTCGATTCAGCAAGGCCCGTGCCGCCACCGACAGGCGGCACGCGAATTGCGGCACCACCCGGACACCCGAGACCCGCGATCCATCCCGATTCCATAGGGAGAGCCCTGCCATGCCTTCAGCTTCCGCTTCCCATCCGCACGGCAAACGCGCGACGCGCCGCCCGGGCCGTGCGCGCAGCAACGATCCGCAGCACCGCAAGCGCTGGTCCGCCGACGTCATGCAACGAAGCGATGCGCTCGACATCGAGCCCGAGATCTTCAAGTCAGACGACCCGGGCAAGATCGCCGCGTCGCTCAAGCGCTCGGCCGAACACAGCCGCCGCCGCAAGGGGACGCCGTTCCAGTCGGCGATGTCGATGCTGAACTTCTACGTGAACCGCGCGGGCCGCAACCTGCCGAAAACGCGCCGCGCGACGCTCGAACGTGCGAAGCGCAAACTGCGCGAGGCGTTCGGCCGCAAGCCGTGACGGCCCCCGCCGGTTCACCGTCGACCTGCCCGGCCTGCCCGCATGCATGAAACGCTGTGGTATCTGATCATCGGCGCGGTGCTGATGGGCATGGGCATCGTGACGTCGGCGCTGCGTCATCTGCCGTGCAGCAGCGCGATGATCTATCTTGCTCTCGGTGTCGCGCTCGGTCCGTCCGGCGCCGGGCTCCTGCATCTCGACATCCAGCGCGACGCGCCGCTGCTGCGCGAGATCGTCGAGGTCGCGCTGCTGGTATCGCTGTTCGCGATCGGGCTGCGGCTGCGCGTGCCGCTGTCCGACCCGCTGTGGCGCGTGCCGTGCCGGCTCGGCCTGCTCGCGATGATCGTCACGGTGCCGCTGCTCGCCGGCTGCGCTGTACTGAGGCTCGGGCTCGGCTGGGGCCCCGCGCTGCTGCTCGCGGCGATCCTCGCGCCGACCGACCCGGTGCTCGCGCACGACGTGCAGGTGCATGATCCCGGCGACCGCGACCTGGTGCGCTTCGCGCTGTCCGGCGAAGGCGGGCTGAACGACGGCATCGCGCTGCCGTTCGCGCTCGCGGGCCTCGCGCTGTGCGGCGCGTCCGATGCGCCGCATGGGCCGCCGCCGCTGTCGGGCGCGTTCGCGCTGGCCGCGCTGTGGGGCATCGCGGGCGCCGCCGCGATCGGCGGCATGCTCGGCGCGGCGACCACCACCGCGATCGGCTGGCTGCGCACCCGTCATGCGCAGGCACTCGGCTTCGAAGGCTTCTTCGCGCTCGCGTTGATCGTGCTGTCGTTCGGTGCCGCGCAGCTCGCGCATACGTTCGGCTTCATCGCGACGTTCGCCGCGGGCGTCGCGATGCGCCGCGTCGAGCATCGCGCGAGCGGTGACCGTCGGCCGCGCGAAGTGATCGGCCGGGTCGATTCGGAAGACGTGGTCGCGACCGAGAAGCACCCGGAGAAAGCGCACGCGTTCATGACCGAATCGGTGCTCGACTTCACGATCGAGCTCGAGCGGATCGCCGAGGCGCTCGTGATGACGATGATCGGCGGCGTGCTCGCCACGCTGACGACGCCGCTCTTCACGTGGGGCTCGGCCGCGCTCGCCGTCGCGCTGTTCGTCGCCGTGCGGCCGCTCGCGGTGCTGCCGGCGCTCGCCGGCTCGCGCGCGACGCCGGCGCAGCGCCGGCTGCTGGCATGGTTCGGGATACGCGGGATCGGCTCGTTCTACTACCTGCTGTTCGCGCTCGAGCACGGGCCGTCCAGCGCGGTGCGGCCGCTCGCGGCGCCGGTGCTCGCCGTCGTGTCGGCGTCGGTGATCGCGCACGGCGTGTCCGCGACGCCGCTGATGGACTGGTATCACCGCCTGCAGCAGCGTCGGCGCTGACGGCGCGGTCACGACATGCCGAGACGCGCACGCATCTGCGCGGTGATCCGCTGCCGCGTACCGGCATAGTCTTCCCAAGGGTCGCGCTTGAGCCGGTCGAGCCGCTCGTGCAGCGTGTCGATCGTCCATTGCGCGCCGCCCGTGGTGGTTGGCACCTCGTCCCAGCGCAGCGGCACCGACACGCCCAGCCCGGGCCGCGCACGCACCGAATACGCGGCGATTGTGCTCGCACCGCGGCCGTTGCGCAGGTAGTCGATGAAGATCTTGCCGCGCCGGTGACGCGCGCCCATCGTCGCGGTGAAACGGTCGGGCAGCGCGCCCGCGACATGCCGCGCGAGCGCGCGCGAGAAGTCCTTCGCGTCGTCCCAGCCCAGGTGCCGCGCGATCGGCACGACGACGTGCAGCCCCTTGCCGCCGCTCGTCTTGCAGAACGACGCGAGGCCCAGCTCGTCGAGCAGCCCGCGCACGAGCTGCGCGGCGTCGGTCATCGCGCTCCACGGCAGCGCCGGATCGGGATCGAGGTCGAACACGATCCGGTCCGGCCGCTCGATGTTCGACGCGTGCGCGTTCCATGTATGCAGCTCGATCGTGCCCATCTGCGCGGCGCCGAGCAGCGCGTCGACGCTGTCGAGCGACAGCAGCGGACCGTGGCCCGGATCGAGTCCTGCGTGCTGCGTGACGAACGGGATCTCGCGACGCTCCGCATGCTTCTGGAAGAACAGCTCGCCCGCGATGTCGCCGGGCGCGCGCACGAGCGCCACGGGCCGGCCTTTCAGGTCCGGTAGCAGCCACGGCGCGACCCATTGCCAGTAATGCGCGAGATCGATCTTGCGCGTGCCGCTCTGCGGATCGAGCACGCGCTCGGGATGGGTGATGCGGACGCGGCCGAGCACGTCGGAACCGGTATCGTCGCGTGCTGCGTGGGGGGACGGGCGTGAACGTGCGTGGTGCTTGCGGCCGCTTGCATCGTGCTCGGCGAGATCTGCGTGATCGGCGTGCGACGTATGCGACGTATGCGACGTATGCGACGTATGCGACGTGCGATCGACGTGCGCCGCGTGCTTGCGTTCGCGCTTTTCGTGATGCGTGGTCTGGCGTCGCTCCATCACCCCCTCCGTTTCCGGTTGCTTCGGCACTTCGCGGACGATCTGCGACGCCGGCTTGTCCTCGCGCAGCGCGATGAACGCGGCCTGCCGCACGATGCCGTCGCCGGTCCACTCGGCGAATTCGCATTCGGCGACGAGCGTCGGCTCGATCCAGTGCACGCGCGTGCGCGAGCGTTCGCGCGGCGGCGGATCGAACGGCGTCGTGTCGCGTTGCTGCTTGCGCAGGATCGGTGCGAGCCGGTCGAGCATCCGCGTGTCGAAGCCGGTGCCGACGCGGCCGACGTAGCGCAGCGGCGCAGGCCCGCGCCGCCGCTTGCCGGCCGCTGCCGGCTCGTGCACGCCGAGCAGCAGCGCGCCGAAGCCGTGCCGGCTGCCCGACGGCTCGGTGTAACCGCCGATCACGAACTCCTGCCGGCGCCGGCATTTGAGCTTGATCCACGCGGGCGAGCGCCCGCCGCGATAGCGCGATTCCGCGCGCTTGCCGATCAGCCCTTCGAGGCCGGTATCGCAGGCGCTCGCGATCAGCGATGCGACGTCGTCGCCGAGATCCGGCGAAAAGCGCAGCCGCGCGGGGTCGCTGTCGGCGAGCAGCGCTTCGAGCAGGCCGCGGCGCGCGGTGAGCGGTGCGTCGCGCAAGTCGTAACCATCGAGACAAGGCAGGTCGAACACGAACAGCGTGATCGCATCCGAGTGTCCGGCGCCGATCGCGTTCTGCAGCGCCTGGAAGTCGGGGAGGCCGTTCCTGCCGAGCACGACGGCCTCGCCGTCGAGCCAGGCGTCGTCGACGTCGAGCGCCGCGAGCGCGTCGCGCTGCGCGCGCAGCTTCGCGGTCCAGTCGCGGCCTTCGCGCGTCATCAGCTTCACGTGTCGGCGGGCGCCCTTGCCCGCAATGCGCGCGAGGATCCGGTAGCCGTCGAATTTCAGTTCGTAGCGCCAGTCGCCCTGCGTCGGCGGGCCGTCGACCAGCGTCGCGAGTTGCGGCGCGACGCGCTCGGGCAGCGGCGCGCGTACCGCACCGTCGATCTCGGACGGATCGGCGGGCCGGCGGGCGCGGCTGTCGCGGCTGTCGCGGCTTTCTCGGCTTTCTCGGCTGTCGCGGCCATCACGGCCATCACGGCCATCGCGGCCATCGCGGCCATCGCGGCCATGATCGTCGTGCGCTGCGGCACGCGTGTCGGTCGAGTCGCGCCGGCCGCGTTGCGCTCCGCGCGCGCGCGTCGAGCGGCCCGCGGCATCCGCACGCGTCGCCGACGCCGCCCCGTCATGCACACTCCCCGGCAGTTCGCCGACGACGTCGAATTCGGCCTCGCTGCGCGCGTCGTCGTCGCGCTCCTTGATCAGTAGCCACTGCACCTGCCGCCCCTCCTGCCGTCCGCTGCGCACGAGCGCCCAGCCGCCGTGCAGCTTTTCTCCGTCGAGCCGGAACGTCAGCTTGCCCGCGCGATAGCCGTCGCGTGCCTGGGCGACGCCGCCGTCGGGCGTCCAGGTGCCTTCGTCCCATACGATGACCGCCCCCGCGCCGTAATGCCCGGCCGGAATCTCGCCTTCGAACGACGCGTATTCGAGCGGATGATCCTCGACCTGCACGGCGAGGCGCTTCACCGACGGATCGACGCTCGGCCCCTTCGGCACGGCCCACGACTTCAGCGTGCCGTCGAGTTCGAGCCGGAAGTCGTAATGCAGGCGCCGCGCGTGGTGCTCCTGGATCACGAAGCGCAGCGGGTGGCCGGCACGCCGGGTCGCCCGCCCGGAAGGTGTCGCGTTCGCCTTTGCGCGCCGCCGCCCGTGCGCGCCTTCGGGTTCCGGCGTCGCGTCGAAGCGGCGTTTGCGGCGATAGGGATCGAGCTTGCCGGCCATCGTGTCACCTCGCGTCGCCGCGCATCATGCGGCGTGCTTGCGGCGCGCGGCGGTTTTCTTCGCCGCATGCTCGCCGGTCGCGGCACGTTTCGCGGCCGGCCGCTTCGCCGCCGGCGTCTTCTCGGCGGAGCCCTTCGGCACGGCCTTCGAAGCCGGCTTGCGGCGCGCGCCACCGCGCGACGACGCAGAAGAAGACGACGCGGAGGAAGACGACGCTTCCGCCTCCGCGCCCTCGTCGTCGCCCGCATTGCGCGGGCCCGCCGCGCGCGCGCCGTCGCCACCGCCGCCCTTCAGGCTGCGTTTCAGCAGCTCGGTCAGGTCGACCACGTTGGTCGCCGCGCGGCCCGTCTGCGCAGGCCGCTCCTCGATCTCCTCGATCTTGCCCGCGCGCACCTTGCGCTCGACCAGCTCGAGAATGTCGTCGCGAAACGTGTCGTGATACTCGTCCGGCGTCCACTTGCCCGCCATCTCGTCGATCAGCTTCTTCGCCATCCCGAGTTCGCGCGCGGTCACGCCCGCGTGTTTCGCGTCGTCGGCCGGCACCGTCAGTTCGTCGAGCGGCCGCAGTTCTTCCTGCCAGCGCAGCGTGTCGAGCGCGAGCAGCGGCCCGACCGGAATCAGCGCGCCGAGATGCTGGCGGTCGCGCATCACCACGAGCGCGATGCCGATCTTGCCGCTGTCCTTCAGCGCGTCGCGCAGCAGCGCATAGACCTTCTCGCCCTTGCGGTCCGGCACGAGGTAGTAGGGTGTGTCGAGATACAGGAACGATACCGCGTCCGCGTCGACGAACGTCAGGATGTCGACGGTTTGCGTCGATTCCGGATTGGCCGCGCGAATCTCCTCGTCGGTCAGCACGACGTAGCGTTCCTTCTCGTACTCGTAGCCGCGCACGATGTCCTCGCGCGCGACCTCCCTGCCGGTGCGCTTGTTGATCTGCCGATAGCCGACCGGGTCCATCGAGCGCTTGTCGAGCAGCCGGAACGACGGCTTCACGGTGCGCGTCGCGGGAAACAGCTGCACGGGCACGTGAACGAGCCCGAAGCTGATCGCGCCTTTCCAGATCATCCGCGATGCCATGCGTGTTCTCCTTTGCCGGGTGCGCGAGCGCGTGGCGGCACACACCAGAAGCCGTCACGGGCATGGACGCGCCGCACGGCGCGTGTCGCGACGGCGGCTAAAGCGTCGATGCGGGTCGCGTCGGTCAGGGCGCGCGCAACGCGCGGTCGAGTTCGGCGCGCGTCACGTCGAGCGCGACGCTGCATTCGATCTCGGCGTCCTCGACGCGCGGCTTGTGCTCGTCGACCGCGCGCCGCGCGAGGTCGCACAGCTGCGTGCGCACGCGCAGCCGGTCGGCCGCGCCGAGCGACGCATAGCGCGTGAGCACGTCCGGATCGAAGCGCAGGTCGACCGCGCAGCGCCATTGACGCGCGTCTTCATCGGACGGCACGCGCACCCACGACACCTGGATCGTCAGCCGCCCGGACGCGTCGTCCGCATGCACGACGACGGTCGACTGCGACGGAAAGCCGTTCGCGAGCGCATGCTCGATTTCCGCGATGCGCTGCGAACGGTCGGGGGCGGTCGTCATCGCCTGACAACCCCCAGCAGCAGCGTGACCAGGAAGATCACGACGAAGATGTAGAACAGGATCTTCGCGATCTCGGCCGCGCCGGCCGCGATGCCGCCGAAGCCGAACAAGGCGGCGACGAGCGCGATGATGAGGAAGATGATGGCGTAACGAAGCATGAATGCCTCCTGGAGTCCTGAAGAACGGTGATCGCCGATGCGTGTCGCCGTCGATCACGAATCGTGCTTGTGCCTGGGTTTGCCGTGGACCGGCGTCGAAGCCATTTTTTCGAGTTCCTTTTCGCTCATCGACTTGGCCATCGACTTCGCAGGCGGCTTCAGGTCCTTCATTTTCGTGTCGCCGCGCTTGGCCGACAGGGCGGCTCCTGCGGCGCGTTGCTGTGCCTGGGACTTGGCTGGCATGGCTTTCCTCCTCTCGGTGGCGCGCGACGTCCGTGTGGCTCACGGGCGGGCCGCGCGCGGTTCGGACGGTATCGTCATGCGGCGTCGCGCCGGCGCAGGTCGGCCGGCGGAATCTTCATCGCCTGGCGATACTTCGTGACGGTACGACGCGCAAGAAGGATGCCGCGGCCCGCGAGGTTCTGCGCGAGCGCGACGTCGGACAGCGGATCGTTATGGCGCTCGGCGGCGATCATGTCGCGGATCAGCACCTTCGCGGCGGACGCCGAGCACACGCCCTTGCCGGCCGCCTCCAGCTTGCGCGGGAAGAAATGCTTGAACTCGAACGTGCCGTGCGGCGTGGCCATGTACTTGTTGCCCGTCGCGCGCGAGACCGTCGATTCGTGCAGGTCGAGCTCCTCGGCAATGTCGCGCAGCACGAGCGGCTTCATCGCGATCTCGCCGTAGCGGAAGAAGTCGCGCTGCCGGGCGACGATGCATTCGCCGACCCGCTGGATCGTGTCGAAGCGCTTCTGCACGTTGCGGATCAGCCAGCGCGCTTCCTGCAGCTGCTGGCCCAGCGGCGAATCGCGCTCGCCGCTCGACTGCGCGAACAGCGTCGCGTAGCGTTCGTGCAGCCGCGCGCGCGGCAGCACGGCCGGGTTGATCGTCACGATCCATTCGTCGCGCACCTGGCGCACGATCACGTCGGGTATCACGTAGTCGCCGCGCGTGCTGCCGTAGTGATTGCCGGGGCGCGGATCGAGCGCGCGCACCAGCGCGCAGGCGGCCTGCATCGTCGCCTGGTTGCAGCCGAGGCGCCGCTGGATCTCCGCCGTCTCGCGGCGCGCGAGCCGTTCGAGATGGTCGCGCGCGATGGCCTTCGCTTCCGCGAGCGCCGGCGTGCCGGCCGGAATCGCGTTGAGCTGCAGCAGCAGGCATTCGGACAGCGAGCGCGCGGCGATGCCCGGCCGGTCCAGCATCTGCACGAGCCGCAGCGCGACCGTGAGATCCTGTTCCGACAGCAGCCGCGCCGGATCGGCCGCGATCAGCAGCTCGCCCAGCTCCTGACGCAGGTAGCCGTCTTCGTCGAGCGCGTCGATCACGATGCGCGCGGCCTCGCGGTCGCGCCGGTTCAGCGGATAGAGCCGCAACGCGTCGTGCAGCTGCTGGTGCAGCGACGGCTCGGCGGCCATCCACTCGCCGGGCGACTGGTCGCCCGCGTCGTCGGCCTGTCGCCCGGTGCCTCGCGTCGTCGGCGCGGCCGTGTACGACACGTCGCCGTCCGGGGGGCGCACTTCCTCGTGCTCGGGTGGCGGCTCGGGCGGTGCGGCTTCGGCCTCGGGTTCGGGCGCCTCGGCGGCTTCTTCGTCGCCCTGCCCGTCTTCGAGAAACGGATTCGAGTCGAGCGCCTGTCGCAATTCCTGCTGGAATTCGAGCGAAGACAACTGCAGCAGGCGAAGCGACTGCTGAAGCCTCGGCGTGAGTGCCAGATGCTGTCGCATCTGGAGCGCAAGCGTGACGGACATCGATGCCCTCCTGACGGTGTGCGGAATGCGTATATGCGAATCCATGCAGCTACCGTGCCAGGAAGGCGAAGCGCCGTCCGGCGGGGCTCCCGCGGGTTCGTACCCTGTCGGCGGCGGCGCCGGGCGCCCCCTTTTTTACAAGCGCCAGCAAGTTAGGGGGCACGGCATTCGCTCCGCGCGGATATGCCGTCGCCGTCGCGCGAATATGTCCTCGCAGGCAGTATCGTTGCGCGGCATCCGTGCAGGATGCCGCGGTCAGTACTGCATCGGCGGCGGCGTGCCCGGCAGCGTTTGACCGCCCTGCACGCCGTTCGGCCCCGGCGGCGGCACGTCGACCGGCTCGCCGCCGGTCGCGCCCGGCGGCAGCGTGTTGTACGGCGACGGGCGCGTGTCGTAACGCGTATTCGCGTCCGGCATCGTCGTGGTCGGCGACGCGCCGTGGCCGTCCGGCGGCGCCGGCGGTGCGCCACGCGTGCCGTAGGGGCCCTGCGGTTGCGTGCATGCGCCCAGCGCGCACGCAGCGGCGAACGCACAGGCGCACACGCGTATCGTCTGGATCGGTTTCATCGGAACCTCCTCCGTGAAGTGCGGTGCGCGGCACCGGGCCGGCCGTGACGGCACGGCTCAGAGCCGGTTGAAATGGAAATCGCCCGCATACGCGTTCGGTGCGCGACGGGCCATCATCGTGTCGAATTCGGCCGCGACGCGCATCAGTGCGCCGCGTTGCCGCTCGATACCGGCCCGCTCGAGCGCCGCGAACGCGTCGGCGTCGAAGGTCACGGTCAGCGACGCCGGATGACCGTCGACGCGAAAGCCGAAATGCAGCGCGCCGGCCGGCTGCTCCTCGGCATGGAACGGCATCGCGCGCGCCTCGAAATGACGGCCGAGCGTCTCGGCCACGTCGCGCAGCATGCCGGGTTTCACGCTGATGCTCATCGTGGGCTCTCCGTGGGTAGGATGGACGCAATCGGCGGCACGCTGGTCGGCGGCGTGTGGATCGGCGGCGCGTGAATGGGCCACACATGAATCGGCAGCGCAGGAATCGGCCGCACATGAATTGGCAGCCCGTGGTTCGACCGCGCGTGAATCGGCGGCCCCCGCGTCGGCGGCTCGCGCTCCGGAGGCGGATGCCCGGGCGGGTCGCCTTCCGGATCCTGATAAGGCTCCGGCGTGCCGGGCGGCAGGTCATCCGGCGCGGGCGGCTCGGGGTCCGGTTCGACGTCGGGTATCGGCGGTTCGGGCCGGTGCAGCGACTGGGCGGGGTCTCGGTTCATTGGGGCATTCGATCGTTGCGTCGTCCTCGCGGGGCTCGATCGATTGGCGCGGCGTGCGCCGCACGATCGTCCACGACAGGCAGGGCCGCAAGCTGCGTGCCGTCTGCGTGCCGGCGTGCACGCCACCTTTCCGCGCGCCGGCGCGCGGCCGCGCGCGCCACCCCGCCGTACGCCGTGCCTTCGCTACACCGCGCGCTGCAATTCTTTCAAGGGCAGCGCGCTACGAGTCGTACGCAGCCATTACGAGCCACAGCTCGTGGTCGTCGTCGCGCACCCGCGCGGCGAGCGCATACGGATCGGCCGGCTCGCACGCGCGCTGCAGCGCGAACCGCGCCGGCTCGGTCGAGCCGAACGTCTCGTCGCCGAGCGGCCGCACGTCGGCCTTGCCTTCGAACATCCGGCGATCGGGCCGGTAGATCAGCGGCTCCTGTTTCCACGCGCTGAAATGGCTCTTCACCGACTCGAACCCGCCGCCGCATACGTTGATTTCATAGCGCACCCCTGGCCGCCGTTTGGGAATCGTCATCGTGCCTCCCGCTTGATTTGCGTGTGTGTGTGCGGAGCATTGCACCGCGCGTTGTGGCCGGCATCCTGCGTCGTCGTCCTGCGTGGTCATCCATCGAAGAAGCGGCAAGTCCCGTGCCGCGCGGTCGCGACAGGCACGGCCGTTGCGCGATCACCGCGTCATCGTCACCGCCTCGGAGCCCAGCCATGAAGGAATCGACCCGAACCGGCCGCGACGCGCCGCACCAACCGCAGCGCGATCCGTCGCCGCCGTTGAAGAACCAGGATCAAACGAAGACGCGCCACTCGGAGCGCCATATCGACAAGCAGCTCGAGGACACGTTCCCCGCGAGCGATCCGCCCGCGACCGGCGGCGTCACGCGCATCGAGCCCGACACGCCGCCGGGCACGCACGACGACGGCCCGTGGCAGGACCCCGCCCGACGCCGCGACGAATGACGGCCGCCGCTCGACGGACACCGCTGCCGAACGGCACGCCGCTTGCTGCCCCGCTTGTTGCCCCGTACGGCCCGGATTCAACCCGCAAGGAGGACTTCATGCAACGCGTCAACGAAATCATGTCGCAGGACGTCGTGCGCATCGCGCCGACCGACTCGATCCGTCATGCAGCGCAATTGATGGAGCGCTATGACATCGGCGCGCTGCCCGTATGTGACAACAACCGGCTGATCGGCATGGTCACGGACCGCGATCTCGCGGTGCGCGCGATCTCGGCCGGCAAGCCGCCGGAAACGCGGATCCACGAAGTCGCGTCGGGTCCGATCGAATGGTGTTTCGAGGACGATTCGCTGGAAGAGATCCAGCACTACATGGCCGACGCGCAACTGCGCCGCCTGCCCGTCGTCGATCACGACAAGCGGCTCGTCGGCATGCTGTCGCTCGCGGACATCGCGACGCGCACGGCCGGCCCCGCACGCGACGACGTCGCGAACACGCTCGAAGGCGTGTCGCAACCGAAGCAGACGTGACGGGGCCATTCGCGCCCCGCCCCGACTACCCGCGCGACCCGCAGGGCCCATCCCGGGCACGGTCGCGCTCCACGCAGCCAGGAGGACAACCATGCAGACTCAAGGACAGACCCGCATCGTCGGCAAGGGGGCCGCGACCGCGGCCGGGCCCGGCCCGGACGTGATGGCAGCCGACACGCTGGAAGGCGACAAGGTCTACACGACCGATGGCGACGACGTCGGCAAGATCAAGGACATCATGCTCGATGTGCGCTCGGGCCGCGTCGCGTACGCCGTGCTGTCGAGCGGCGGCCTGCTCGGCATCGGCGACAAGCTGCTTGCGATTCCGTGGAGCGCGCTCACGCTCGATACCGAGCGCAAGTGTTTCCTGCTGTCGGTCTCATCCGAGCGAATCCGCAACGCGCCGGGCTTCGACAAGGATCACTGGCCGGCGATGGCCGACCCGCAATGGGCCGAGCCGCTGCACGAGTACTACGGCAGCACGCCGTACTGGAGCGCGGGCGACGAGCTCGGGCTGACCGATCCGACCGAGGACCTGAACGATCCGCGCGCGCGCGACCAGCATTGATCGCTCTCGATTTGCCGGTGTATTAGCCGACGTGCCCCGCGAAAGCGGGGCTTTTTTTGGCTTTGTGACGGAACGCCGGCCCGGCCCGGTCCCGTGAAGCCGGCGTCGCAGGCCGCCGGCCGGGCGCACCACAGTCACGGCGCGCCGCACGATTGATAACCAGACAACATCAATCCTTCCAAAATTCGCACTTAACGTTTCCCCGTCTCCGGGCGAACATTGCCAAAACGACAATCGGTCGCGCCCCGCGTCATTCCCGCATTCTCTGGAGACACCCTGATGCACCCCTCGCCCAGCCTTTCGACCGGACGTTCGAAGGCCGCCGCGGTATTCCGCGTGACGGCCGGCAACTTCCTCGAGCAGTTCGACTTCTTCCTGTTCGGCTTCTACGCGACGCAGATCGCCGCCGTGTTCTTTCCCACCGCGAACGAGTTCGCCTCGCTGATGATGACCTTCGCGGTCTTCGGCGCCGGCTTCCTGATGCGGCCGCTGGGCGCGATCGTGCTGGGCGCGTACATCGACGACGTCGGCCGCCGCAAGGGCCTGATCGTCACGCTGGCGATCATGGCGAGCGGCACCATCCTGATCGCGTTCGTCCCCGGTTATGCGACGATCGGCCTGCTCGCGCCCGCGCTCGTGCTGATCGGGCGACTGCTGCAGGGCTTTTCGGCAGGCGCGGAACTGGGCGGCGTGTCGGTCTACCTCGCCGAAATGGCCACGCCCGGCCGCAAGGGCTTCTTCACGAGCTGGCAGTCGGCCAGCCAGCAGGTCGCGATCGTCGTCGCGGCCGGCCTCGGCTTCGCGCTCAATCAATGGCTGAGCGCATCGGCGATCGCCGCGTGGGGATGGCGCGTGCCGTTCTTCGTCGGCTGCATGATCGTGCCGTTCATCTTCATGCTGCGCCGCAAGCTCGAGGAAACGCAGGAGTTCAAGGCGCGCCGGCACCGTCCGAGCATGAAGGAAGTGTTCGGCACGCTGGCGCACAACTGGGGGGTCGTGGTCGCCGGCATGATGCTGGTCGCGATGACGACCACGAGCTTCTACCTGATCACCGTCTACGCGCCGACGTTCGGCAAGACGGTCCTGCACCTGAGCACCGCCGACAGCCTGCTCGTCACGCTGTGCGTCGGCGTGTCGAACTTCGTGTGGCTGCCGATCGGCGGCGCGCTGTCCGATCGCATCGGCCGCCGGCCGCTGCTGGTCGGCATGACGGTCCTCGCGATCGCCACCGCGTACCCCGCGCTGTCGCTGCTCGCGCATGCGCCGTCGTTCATCAACATGCTGCTCGTGCTGCTGTGGCTGTCGTTCATGTACGGGATCTACAACGGCGCGATGGTCGTCGCGCTGACGGAGGTGATGCCCGTCGAGGTGCGCGTGGCTGGCTTCTCGCTCGCCTACAGCCTCGCGACGGCCGTGTTCGGCGGCTTCACGCCCGCCATCTCCACGGCGCTGATTCACATGACCGGCGACAAGGCCGCACCCGGTTACTGGATGAGCCTCGCCGCGGTGTGCGCGCTGCTCGCGACGTTCGTACTCTATCGCCGCCATCCGGCGACGCTGACACCGGCGCACTGACGCCGCATTCCGAACCCCTGCCCCGACTTCGCACGACCCAGGCCACGACCACGACCATGAAGAACCTGCTCCTGAAACTGTGCGCGACCGCACTCGTCGCCACCTCCGCAATCGCCGCGAACGTACAGGCCGCCGAGCTGCACGTGATGAGCTCGGGCGGCTTCACCGCCGCCTACAATCGGCTCGGCCCGCAGTTCGCGGCCCGCACGGGCAACACGCTCGACACGGCGCTCGGCCCGTCGATGGGCAAGTCGCCCGAAGCGATTCCGAACCGGCTGGCGCGCGGCGAGCCGGCCGACGCGGTGATCATGGTCGGCTACGCGCTCGACGACCTGATCAAGCAAGGCAAGGTGATCCCCGGATCGCGCGTCGAGCTGGCCGATTCGCGGATCGGCATGGTCGTGCGCGACGGCGCGGCGAAACCCGACATCAGCTCGGCCGACGGCCTCAGGGAAGTGCTGCTGCATGCGAAGTCGATCGCGTACTCGGACAGCGCGAGCGGCGTCTACATCGAGCGGGAATTGTTCAAGAAGCTCGGCATCGAAGACCAGGTGAAATCGAAGGCGAAGATGATCCCGCGGATCCCGGTCGCCTCCGTGGTCGCGAACGGCGACTACGAAATCGGCTTTCAGCAGGTGAGCGAACTGCTGCCCGTGAAGGGCGCGACCTTCGTCGGCAAGATTCCCGAAGCGCTGCAGTCCGTCACGCGCTTCGCGGCCGGCATCCCGGTCGGCGCGCAGCATCCGGAGGAAGCGAAGGCGCTCCTCGACTATCTCGCGTCGCCCGACGTGCAGGCGGAAGTCAAATCGACCGGGCTGGATTCCGTCTCCGCGCATTGAGCCCGCAACCCGGGAAGGCGCGCGTCAGACCGCCTTCCCGTCGCGCCCGGCGCCGGCCCCGGCATCGTCGGTGCCATTCGGGCCTTCCGGCCCGGCCGCGTTCAGCACCCGCACGAGACGCGCACGATCGCACGCCCCTTCCCACGACGATACGAAGATCACCGCGCACGCATTGCTGATCACGCTCGTCAGCGCACGCGCCTCGGACATGAAGCGATCGATGCCGACCAGCAGCGCGACCCCGGCAACGGGCAGGTCGGGCATCACGGCAAGCGTCGCGACGAGCGCGACGAGCCCGCTGCCCGACACGCCGGCCGCGCCCTTCGACGTCAGCAGCATGACGGCCAGCATCGCCGCGAGCTGCGGCGCGGACAGCGGCACGTCGCACGCCTGCGCAATGAACAATGCCGCGAGCGTCAGATAGATCGCGGTGCCGTCCAGGTTGAACGAGTAGCCGGCCGGCAGCACGAGCCCCACCACGCCCTTGTCGCAACCGAGCGACTCCAGCTTGACGATCAGCCGCGGCAACACGGGCTCCGTGGACGAGGTCGCGAGGACGATCAGCAGCTCCTCGCGCAGGTAGCGCAGCAGCCGCCACAACGCGAATCCGTGCAACCGCGCGAGCGGTGCGAGCACCAGCGCGACGAACAGCCCGCAGGCCACGTAGAACGACAACATCAGCCGCGCGAGCGAGCCGACCGAGCCGATGCCGAAGCGGCCCACCGTGAAGGCCATCGCGCCGAATGCGCCGAGCGGGGCGAGCCGCATGATCATCGCGAGCACGCGAAACACGATCTGCGCGACGCCGTCGATCAGCGCCAGCACGGGCCGGCCCGCCTGCGGAGCCGCATTGAGCGAAAAGCCGAACAGCAGCGCCAGCAGCAGCACCGGCAGCACCTCGCCCTGCTGGAACGCGCCGAGCATCGTGTCCGGGATCACGCTCAACGCAAACTCGACCAAGCCGCGCGGCGGCGCATGCCGCGTATAGGGCGCAAGGACGCTCGCGTCGAGATGGCGCACGTCCACGTGCATGCCGGCGCCCGGCTGCAGCACGAACGCGGCGACGAGCCCGAAGGCGAGCGCGGCGGCGGTCAGCAGATAGAACAGCACCAGCGCGCGGACGATCGTGCGCACGATGGCCGATCCGTTCGCCAGCGACGTGATGCCCGACACGATCGTGCAGAACACGACCGGCGCGATCATCATCCGCACGAGGCCGACGAAGGCATCGCCGAGCGGCTTGAGCATCGCGCCCGCCGACGGCCAGAAATGGCCGACGCTCACGCCGAGCACCATCGCCAGCAGAACCTGCACGTAGAGCGAACGAAGCGGTCTTGCCAGCGTCACGATGCGGTCTTGCCCGATGTTCCGGCCGTATTCGCCGCATGCGCCACCTGTTTCGATCCATCGCCGCGCTTCGCATCGACGACCGCCTGGTGGAACGCTTCCGCGGCCGGTGTGAGCGGGCGTCCGCGCCGTTTCACGATGCCCACGCGGCGCTTGACCGCCGGCTCGACGAGCGGCACGCTCGTGAGCAGCGGATGGTCGTGCCCGGGCATCGCCATCGACGGTACAGCGGCAACGCCGAGCCCTGCCTCGACCAGCCCGAGCATGGTCGTCACGTGGCGCGTCTCGCACACGCTCGGCGCCCGCGGCGCGACGCTCGTCAGCGCCTGGTCGAGCAACAGGCGGTTGCCGGACGTCTTGTCCACCGACACATACTCGTACTCGTAAAGCTCGTTCCAGGTCACGCGCTTCTTGCGCGCGAGCGGATGGTCGCGCCGGCACGCGGCGACGAACCGCTCCTGCAGCAGCAGCTTGAATTCGACCTCGGGCTCCTGGCTGCCCATGAAGCTCACGCCGAAATCGGCCTCGCCGCTGATGACGGCGCTCAGCACCTCGTTCGCGCTCGCGTCCAGCAGCTTGACCCTGATGCGCGGAAAGCGGCGGTGATAGCTCGCGATCACGTTCGGCAGAAAGTAGTAGGCGACCGACGGCACGCACGCGATCGTCACGTGACCGAGCCGGCTCGACGAAACGTCGCGAATGCCGAGCAGCGCGACGTCGAGATCGTCCAGCAACTGCTCGGCGCTCGGCGCGAACACGCGGCCGACGGTGGTCAGCGAGACGCTGCGCGTGGTGCGCTCGAACAGACGCACGCCGAGCGCTTCCTCCAGTTTGTCGATCCGGCGGCTCAACGCGGGCTGCGAAATGCTGATCGCCTCGGCGGCCTTCCGGAAGCTGCCCAGCTCCACCACCGCGCGAAACGCCTGCAAATCGGTCAAATCGAAGTTGATTCCCACGGGCCGTGTCTCCGCATCTCGAATGCCCGGTATTTTGCATGATTCGGGCAGCCACACCCAGCCCGGAGATGCCCGGCGCCGCCGCCCCGCTACGCGCGATGCCGCAACGCATCGATCACGATCGAAAACGCGCGCGACGCCTGGCGGCGGCTCGGGTAGTACGCGTGATAGCCGGGAAAGACCGGGCACCAGTCCGGCATCACGATGCGCAGCCTGCCGGCGTGCACGTGGTCGAGCACGATGTCCTCGGTGACGAACGCGATGCCGAATCCGTCGAGCGCCGCCTGCAGCATCTGCGGCTGCGTATTGCAGGTGATCCGCCCGTTCACGCGCGCCTGGATCTCGTTCCTGCCCTTCTTCAACTCCCATGCGTAGATGCCCTTCGCGGTCGCGAGCCGCAGCGTCACGCAATCGTGATCGAGCAGGTCCTGCGGCGTCTTCGGCGGCTTGCGGCCGTCGAGATAGGCCGGCGACGCAACCATCGCCATCCGGATGTCCGGGCTGATGCGCACCGCGATCATGTCCTTCGCTACCTGGTTGCCGTAGCGCACGCCGATGTCGTAGCGCTCCTCGACGATGTTCGACAGCCCGTAGTCGACCGAGAACTCGACGCGGATGTCGGGGTAGTCGGGCAGCACCTTCCTGAGCTTCGGCCAGATGATCGTGTCGATCGGATGCTCGGTGGCCGTGATCCGCACGACGCCGGCCGGCTTGTCGCGGAAATCGGCCACGGCGGCGAGCTTCGTTTCGATCTCGTCGATGCGCGGTGCGACGGTCCGGAACAGTTCCTCGCCCGCGTCGGTCGTCGACACGCTGCGCGTCGTGCGCGTCAGCAGCCGCACGCCGAGCCGCGCTTCGAAATCGCGCACCGTCTGGCTCAGCGCCGATTGCGACACACCGAGGCGCGCCGCCGCGCGCGTGAAGCTCCGGTCGCGCGCCACCGCCAGAAACGCCAGCAGATCGTTGAGGTTTTCGCGCGGCATGTCGGGCAGCTCCTGTCGAAACGGACGCCCATCCTAGCACCGACGCCGCCGCGCGCCACCCGGTACGGCTTCCGTCTATTCATTAGCCTGACTTATAAGTCCAAGCGCAGTGCGCTACTTAATCGATCGATCGTGGGTCGATAGACTGCGAAGCCTTCGGGTCCCCGTGCGGCCGTAGCCGACTTTTGGGGATCTCCCCTGCATTCCTTTCCGGAGTCCGTCTCGTGAAATCCGCTCTTCGCCTTCTCGTCGCCGCACTTGCCGTGTCCGGCCCGTGGTTCGCCCATGCGCAGGGCCTGACGCGCGAGCAGGTGCGCGAGGACATGATTCGCTACGAAGCCGCCGGCTTCAATCCGGCACGCGCGAATCCTCGCACGTGGGTGGACGATGCTCAGGCCGCGTCCGTACGCGTCATGGCCGCGCACGATGCCGGCGCCCGCACGCACCTGGCCGATCGCGGCGCGGCCGCCGCGCGCTGCGACTGACCGACGCCGCCCCTTTCGCCCACGATCCGCACCGCTTCGACGATGCAAGCCGTTGCCACTTCCGACCGGCGCCCCGCGCCCGTTCAAACCGCCGCATGGGGCGCCGTCCTCGCGATGGCGCTCGGCGCGTTCGCGCTCGTCGCGTCCGAATTCATGCCGGTCAGCCTGCTGACGCCGATCGCCACCGACCTGCACGTCAGCGAAGGCCAGGCGGGCCAGGCCATTTCCGTGTCCGGCGCCTTCGCGCTCGTGACGAGCCTGTTCATCGCGTCGCTGGCCGGACGGCGCGATCGCAAGCGGCTGCTGCTCGTGCTGACGCTGCTGACGATCGTCTCCGGCACGATCGTTGCGTTCGCACCGAATTACGTTGCCTTCATCGCGGGGCGCGCACTGATCGGTGTTGCGATCGGCGGGTTCTGGTCGATGTCGGCCGCGACCGCGATGCGGCTGGTGCCCGATGGCGAGGTGCCGCGCGCGCTGGCGATCGTGAACGGCGGCAACGCGCTCGCGACCGTCGTCGCGGCGCCGCTCGGCAGCTTTCTCGGCGGCATCGTCGGCTGGCGCTGGGCATTCTTCTGCGTCGTGCCGGTCGCGGCGCTCGCGTTCGGCTGGAAACTCGTCAGCCTGCCGCCGATGAAAGCCGCATCGCACGCGGCGCCGGCCAATGCGCTCGCGCTGCTCGGCCGCGTGCCGGTCGCGCTCGGCATGGCGGCCGTCAGCCTGCTGTTCATGGGACAGTTCGCGCTGTTCACGTACCTGCGGCCGTTCCTCGAAACGGTGACCCACGTCGGCAATGCCACGCTGTCGCTGATGCTGCTCGCGATCGGCGTGGCCGGGGTCGCGGGGACGATCCTGATCGATGCGTGCCTGAAGAACGGGCTGTACCGCACGCTCGGCGTCATCCCGCTGCTGATGGCCGCGATCGCCGTCGCGCTCGTGTGGTGCGGCGCGTCGACCGCCGCCACCGCGGGCCTGCTTGCCCTGTGGGGACTGACCGGCACGGCCGCGCCCGTCGGCTGGTGGACCTGGCTCGCGCGCACGCTGCCGCATGACGCGGAAGCCGGCGGCGGGCTGATGGTCGCGGTCGTGCAGCTCGCGATCGCGCTCGGCGCGACGACGGGCGGCCTGCTGTACGACCTGCACGGCTATTGCGCGACCTTCGCGATGAGTGCGGCGCTGCTCGTTTGCGCCGGCGTGGCGGCGTTCGCGGCGGGACGCGCCGCCGCGGCGCGCACGGCAGGTGGCTGAGCACCGCACGACGCCGCTCTAGGCCGCTCCGGGCCGCTCGATGCCGTTTTGCAAGTCGTACCGTGCAAGGCGGCTGGAGCATCGCCGGGGCTGCTTGCATCCCCTGTCCCCCGCCATCACCGCATGCGGCCCCAACCCACGACGCGTCCATCGCGACCGAACGCGGCATGCCGGTTGCTGCATGTCGTCGATATCGTCGATACGGGAGCCGCCGATGCACACACTGCCGATGTTCCGCCCCGGCAACGCCTTCGATCGGCCTGTCGCGCGCGCCCGAGCATGCCGCTTCGCGCGCGCGGCGTCGGCCTGCACCGGAGGACTGGCATGAAGCGCGACGCGAGCACGAAACCGGCGGCGGTCCCGGCCGCCGCCGACACACCGGCCACGCTCGACGCCTGCCGCCGCTGCGCATTGTGGGAACATGCGACGCAGCCGGTGCCCGGCGCCGGGCCTGTCGACGCGCGCATCATGCTGGTCGGCGAACAGCCGGGCGACCAGGAGGACCGCGCGGGCATTCCGTTCGTCGGCGCCGCCGGCCGCATGCTCGACCGCGCGCTCGACGAGGCCGGCATCGCGCGCACGAGCGTCTACCTGACCAACGCGGTCAAGCACTTCAAATGGGAACCGCGCGGCAAGCGGCGGCTGCACAAGACGCCCGCGCAGCGCGAGGTCGCCGCCTGCCGCTACTGGCTCGAACGCGAGCTCGACGCGGTGAGCCCGCGCGTGATCGTCGCGCTCGGCGCGACGGCGCTGCGCGCGGTGCTGCAGGACAACGACGCGACGCTGGAGCGTACGCACAAGCCGGTGCGCTCGCCGGACGGTTGTCTCGTCGTCGCGACCTATCACCCGTCCTACGTGCTGCGCACACGCGGCGCCGATTCGCGCGAGCATGCGTACCGGACGCTCGTCGACGCGCTGCGCACCGCGTCGCGCCTCGCGCGCGGCAACGGCGGCGCGCACGAGGCATCCGGAGACGCCGAATGAGCAACCTGCGCGGCGGCGCGTCGCGCGACACCCCGGCCGCCACAACCGACCCGGCCGCCACCACCGCCGCGAAGCCCTGGTACCGTCGGCTCGGCCCCGGCTTGCTCGCGGGCGCGTCCGACGCCGATCCGAGCAACGTCGCCGTCTATGCGCAGGCCGGCAGCCAGTTCGGCTTCCACATGCTGTGGATGATCGTGATCACGCTGCCGATGATGGTGGCCGTGCAGCTTGCGGCGGCATTCATCGGACGCGCCAACCGCGAAGGCCTCGTGGCCGGCATCCGCGAGCAGTTCTCCAGCCGCCTCGCCAAGGCCCTGATCGTCATGGTGGTGATCGTCAATGTCGTGAACGTCGGCGCCGACCTCGCCGCGATGGGTGATGCGACCGCGCTCGTCGCCGGCGGCCGCAGCTACTGGTATGCGCCCGTCTACGGCATCGCGTCGCTCGCGCTGCAGGTGCTGCTGTCCTACGAACGCTACGCGCGCTGGCTCAAATGGATGACGTTCGGCCTGCTCGCCTACGTGCTCGAACTCGGTTTCGTGCACATCGATTGGCGCGGCCTGCTGCACGCGATCGTCCTGCCGCACATCGCGTTCACGCACGACTATGCGACCACGGCGGTCGCGGTGCTCGGCACGACGCTGAGCCCGTACCTGTTCGTATGGCAGGCCGCGCTCGAGGTCGAGGAAACCCAGGTCGAGCGCCGCAACGGCGACACCGCGTGCACGCCCGGCGCGCGCCGTGAAACCGGACGGCGCATCACGTTCGACACCTGGACCGGGATGATCGTCACCAACGCGGTGTCGTTCTGCATCATGGTGATCGGCGCGGCGGTGTTCTTCTCGCACGGCAAGCACGACATCGGCTCCACCGCGCAGGCTGCCGAGGCGCTGCGCCCGATCGCCGGCGAGGCGGCATTCGTCGTGTTCGCGTTCGGCATCGTCGGCTGCGGGCTGCTCGCGATCCCCGCGTTCGCGGGCAGCGCCGCATATGGTTGCGCGGAGGCGTGGCGGTTCCGCGAAGGGCTGAACGAGCCGGTGCGGCGCGCACCCGCGTTCTATGCGGTACTGGCCGGCTGCGTGATCGTCGGCATCGCGATCTGCTTCAGCCCGGTCGATCCGATCAAGGCGTTGTACTGGAGCGCGGTGCTCAACGGCGTCGCGGCGGTGCCGATGCTGGTGCTCGTGATGCTGCTGTCGCAGCGGCGCGATGCGGCCGGCCAGCCGGGCAGCGGCATCGCGTCGAAGGTGTTCGGGTGGCTGGCGGTCACGCTGATGGCGGCATCGGTGGTCGTGATGGCCGCGGACATGCTGAGCTGATCAGGGAGGCATGGTTGCGCCTGCAACCGTTCAGGCGTGACGGACGGCGTGGAAAGCGAACGACCCTGACGATCGGGTGACAACCGGGCACGCCGCGCGAGCGGCGTCGCCCGGCTGCCCGACCGGCAGCGTCACATCATCTTGCCGCGCGACTTTTCGGCCCGCGCCGCATCGGCCGCCGACTCGACCTTCTTCACTTCCTCCGGCGGCGGCAGCACCGCCTTGAAGCCCATCGAGTCGATCCACATCTCGCGCGCCCAGCCGCGGGTGTGATACAGGTGATGGTCCTCGTCCGCCTCCACCTCGTCGTGCGCGGCCTTCAGCGCCTTCGCCGCGTCGCTATCGCGCAACTGGTCGGCCGCATAGCCGATCAGCTCCCAGTTCAGGTGGTCCTTCGTCTCGGCGAGCACCACGCACTCGGCCGCGACGATCTGCGCGACCGCCGGGTCGGCCTGCTTCTTCGCCTGCTCGATCACCTGGACGAGCGACTTGCCGGTCGCCGCCACGGCGGCGCGCCCCGGCGACTGCGTATCCGGATCGAGGCCGAGCGTGTCGAATACCTTGCGCAGCACTTCCTGGTGATGCATCGTTTCGCGGTGGTACTTCTCCCATTCCTTGTGCAGGTCCTCGTCGGTCGCACACTTGAGCGCGGCCTCGTAGATCTTCGCGCCGCCGAGCTCGGTTTCGTATGCCTGGCACAGCAACGCCAGGATGCCTTCGTGCTTCGATTGCCGTTGGCCCATGACTGCTTCTCCGAAAAAACGGGCCGCCCGCGCGGCCCTGGGGTTGAACCGGGCACGCGTTACTGCGCGCCCACCTTGCGCTGGAGTGCTTCCGCCATGCTCAGGTGATGCCTGAGCGTCGGCAGCGCGGCGGTCGCGAACGCCCGCAGCTGCGCGTCCTGGCCGCCGCGCGCCTCGTCTTCGAACAGCGCGACCGCCTTCTTGTGCGCGTCCGGGCCGGCCGCGGCCACATACGCCGTGTCGAAGTCGTGTCCGCTCTTGCCGCGCAGCGCCTCGACGTCCGGGTCGTGGATCTGCTCGACCTGCGGCTTCATGCCCGCGCGCGCGGCGACCTCGTCGAGCTTCGCGTTCGCCTTGCCGTGGTCGGCCACCATGCGTTGCGCGAACGCGCGCACGTCCGGCGACTGCGCCTGCTTCAACGCGAGCTGGCTCGCCTGCACTTCGGCCTTGCCGGCCAGCGCGGCCTTGTCGACGAATTCCGCATCGCCGCGCTGCGGCGCCTTCGCGATGCCCGGATCGCCCGCGCCGGCGGCGCCCGACGACGGGTTGATCACGCCGCCCGGCACATGCGAATTCGACGCGGGCGGCTCGCTCGGCGCCTGTGCCTGCGCGAGCCCCGCCATGGCGAGTACGCCCGCGGCGAGCGCCGCGATCGTCCAGTTGGGTTGTTTCATGCGCTTTCTCCTGGTGTGGCGGGCATCGTCACCCGCCGACGATCGAGCCGCCGTTCGGATGCAAGGTCTGTCCCGTCATGTAGCTCGCGCCGTCCGACGCGAGCAGCACATAGCAGCCGATCAGCTCGTCCGGTTGCCCCGGCCGCTTGAGCGGCACGTTCGAGCCGAACGTCGCGACCTGTTCGGCGGTGAAGGTCGACGGGATCAGCGGCGTCCAGATCGGCCCCGGTGCGACGGCGTTCACGCGAATGTCGCGCTCGGCCAGCTCGATCGACAGCGAACGCGTGAACGCGACGATCGCGCCCTTGGTCGCCGAGTAGTCGGGCAGCTTCGGGCTGCCGTGATACGCGGTCACCGACGCGGTGTTGACGATGCGCCCGCCCGCTTTCATGTGCGGCAGCGCGGCCTGCGTGCAGAAGAACATGCCGTACACGTTCGTGCGGAACGTGCGCTCGAGCTGTTCCTCGGTCACGTCCTCGATGCCCGGCTGCGGGTGCTGTTCGCCCGCGTTGTTGACCAGCACGTCGAGGCGCCCCAGCCGCTCGACCGTACGCGCGACGGCGTCGCGCGCCTGCCGGCGGTCGCCGACGTCGCAAGCGATGGCCTCGCAGCGCCGCCCCGTCTGCTCGATCAAGCGCTTCGTGTGCGCGGCATCGTCGGATTCGTTCAGGTAGACGATCGCGACGTCCGCGCCCTCCTTCGCGAAACCGATCGCGACCGCGCGGCCGATCCCGCTGTCGCCGCCCGTCACGAGCGCGACCTTGCCGGCGAGCCTGCCGCTGCCGACGTAGTCGGCCGCCTCGTCGCGCGGCTTCGGATGCATGTCCCGCTCGGTGCCCGGCTGCCGGGCCTGTTCCTGGGGTGGCAGGGTCTTTGCCGTCGTCATGGGTTCCTCCTTGAACGGGTGTCGGCGAGACGTCGCAAGCGGCATGCCGCGCGGCGGCCCGGCCCGGTGCACGCGCGATGCCCGCGCGCCGCGCGCCGCGTTGCAAGCGCGTGCAGAAACGGCATGCTCAGCGCGGCGTGCCCTGCGTGGTGCCGTCCGGCCGGCGCACCGGATCGAAGTCGCGCCATTCGCCGTCCTGCCAGTCGCCTTCGACACGTTCGATCGCTTGCGCGCCGGTCGCACGCAGCACGTCTTCCGCGGTGGCCGCGGTCGTCGACGTCACGCGCGCGGCCAGGATCACGCCGGTTTCGGTCTTCGCGAGCGCGCCCTTGCCTTCGGCCTGCTCGCCGCGCATCCGGCCGAGCGCGCCGCCGAACGCACCGAGATAGGCACCGGCGAGCGCACCGGCGGCCGGCACGAACCAGTAGCGCACGCCGAACGCATAGACGATCAGCCCGACGATCGCGCCGATCAGCAGCCCGCGCAGCGCGCCGACCAGCGCGCCGCGCCCGCCGGGCTTCGCGGCCGTATCGGCATACACGTCGCCGCCGATCGGAAAACGCGCGTGCTGGCCGCCCGGGTTCAGGAAGAAGATCGACACGTCGTCCGGGCCGAACGCGCGCTCGTAAAGGTGGCGCGCCCCACCTTCCGCTTCATCGAACGTCGTGAAGCGGCCTGCGACGATCATCGCCATGGTCGTGCTCCTCGTGGCCGTAAGGTGCCGCGCACGCGAGCGCGGGCGCGACGCGACGCGGGTGCGCTCACATCAGCCGCCCGAGTTCCTTGGATACCGATGCCGGCGTGCCGTATTCGCGATCGGGGATCTGCCTGAGCATGTCGAGTACGCGCGGGTCGGCATGCGAGCGCTCCGCGCACTGGACCACCTGCGCCTTGCTCGCCGGATAGTCCATCCCCTTCAGCGCCTTCTGCACGTCGACCGGGCTCGGCGCCTTGCCGTGCCCGCTCTGGTGGCCGCCCTTGTCGTGATCCTGCTGCTCGCGCTCGCCTTCATGCGCGCGCGCGTGGCTGTATTCGTGGCCCGTATGTTGTCGGGATGACATGGAAACCTCCTTCGATTGAAAAACGGAAAGGCACGCCATTACGTCGGGCTGCGCCGCGACCGCGCGAACGCGGCCACCATCAGCGCCGCCGCGCCCAGCGCGACCGCGCCCGCGACCTTCGGCCGCTGCACCACCGCGTTGTATGCGCAAGCGCGCAGCACGGGCCCGTCCATCCCTTCGCGCTCGTGCAGCGCATGGCGGGACTCGTATAGCGCGTTGTCGTCGCGCGGCCGCGCGGGGCGCACCGTGCGCTGGCCGCGCGAGAACAGCGTGGCCGCGATGCGATCGAACAGGCGCGGCGCGTGATACGCGCCGGCCGACGTGAGCTTCGCGGCACCGCCGACGAACAGCGCGCGGCGCGGGTGCGCCGCCGCGAACAGGATCGCGTCGGCGACGAGCTCCGGGTCGTAGATCGGCGGCGGCAGCCGCGCCTCGACGTTCATGTAGTTCTTCGCGTGCATCACGAACATCGTGTCGATCGCGGCCGGCTTGATCAGCGTGACGGACACCGGCAGGCAATCGGACTCGAGTTCGAGGCGCAGCGAATCGGTGAAACCCTTCACCGCGTGCTTCGATGCCGCATACGCGCTCTGCAGCGGCACCGGCGCGTCGGACGCCTCGCTGCCCATGTTGATGATCGCGCCGCCGTGGAAATCGCTCTTGCGCCGGAAATGATCCGACGCGACAAGCGAGCCATGCACGACACCCCAGTAGTTGGTGTCGAACAGCCGGCGCTGATCCTCGAGCGGCACCGCCGCCGCCGTGCCGAAGATCGACACGCCCGCGTTGTTGACCCAGGTGTCGAAGCCGCCATAGGTATCGGCCGCCGTCGCAGCCGCGCGCTGCAGGTCCTCGAGAATGCCGACGTCGCCGGCGACCGGCACCGCGAGGCCGCCGTGCTGGCGGATTTCGTCGCACAGCGTGTTCAGCGCGTCCGCGTTGCGCGCGAACAGCACCAGCTTCGCCCCGCGCCGTGCCGCCTTGCGCGCGGTGACGAGGCCGATGCCGCTGGTGGCGCCCGTGATCACGATCGTCTGCTCGCCGACCGGTTTGAGCATGCAGTTCATCACTGGACTCCTTCTGCGGGGCCGGTTATTTCGGGCGGATGGTCAGCTGGTCGCGCACGTCCTGCACGCCGTCGATCTGCCTGACGACACCGACGGCCTGCGTGCGCTGCTGCTCGTCCGGCACGCTGCCGGTCAGCATCACGACGCCGTGACGCGTCTTCACGTGAATGTCGCCGGCCGACAGGCCGCTCGTGCCGACCAGCTCGGCCTTCGCCTTGGTCGTGATGGTCGCGTCGCGGATCTTCGTGCCGGTGCTCGAATGCGTCATCGACGACGATGACGATGACGACATGGATGACGATGCCGAGCCGTCGTCTCCGGCGGCGAACACGTTCGGCGCGACGGCGATACAGGCGGTGGCCGCGGCGATCGCGACCGCCATGCCGAGACGGCTGGCGGGATGACGGCGGAATCGCGGTGCGCGGGCTTGCAGCGGGAATACCTTCATCGTGACCTCCTATCGTGAGGCCGGCGTGGCCGGCGGACGTCCGGGTGTCGCAAATCGCGTGCCGCGCGCAACCGGCCGCATCCCCGCGCGGCCCGCCGATCGGACGCCCTTTCATCCAACCCGTTGTAATTTTTTCGGCACCTGGGCCGGGCATGCCCCCCGCAAAGTGACGGGCATGGCGATTGCCGCAGAGGGACGCAACGGGGCTCGCCGGCGCGGGCCCCGACCTCGGGAGCACTACCATGCAAAGAATCGCGTTGATCAGTGAACATGCGTCACCGCTGGGGGTGATCGGCGGCGTGGACGCGGGCGGCCAGAACATCTACGTCGCGAACGTCGCGAAACAGCTGGCCGAGCGCGACCTCGACGTCGACGTCTACACCCGCTGCGACGATCCGCACCTGCCGGAAGTCGTGCAGATCGGCCCGCGCATGCGCGTGATCCACGTGCCGGCCGGGCCGCCCGCCGCCGTGCCGAAGGAACGGCTGCTGCCGTACATGGGTGCGTTCGCGGACTACATGACCGCGCGCATGCGGCGCGAGCCCGACCCGGTCGACGTGATGCACGCGAACTTCTTCATGTCGGGCGAGGCCGCGCTGCGCGTGAAGCAGCGTCTCGGGATCCCGCTCGTCATGACGTTCCATGCGCTCGGCCGCGTGCGCCGGCTGCATCAGGGCGCGGCCGACGGCTTCCCCGACGAACGCTTCGCGATCGAGGACACGCTCGCGCGCCGCTCGGACCGGCTGATCGCCGAGTGCCCGCAGGATGCGCTCGACCTGACCACGCACTATCGCGCCGATGCCGCGCGCATCGAGATCGTGCCCTGCGGGTTCGATGCGGGTGAATTCCGGCCGGTGCCGCGCGTCGATGCGCGTGCGCGGCTCGGCTGGCCCCACGATGCGTTCGTCGTGCTGCAGCTCGGGCGGCTCGTGCCGCGCAAGGGCATCGACACCGTGATCGACGCGCTCGCGCGGATGCCACGTGACCCGAACCGGCCGACGCGGCTCTACATCGTCGGCGGCAGCCACGCGACGCCCGACCCGGCGCGCGATCCGGAACTCGCACGCCTCGCCGCGCTCGCGCACGACGCCGGCATCGCGGAACGCGTGACGTTCGTGGGCCGGCGCGAGCGCGACGCGCTGCACCTGTACTACAGCGCGGCGGACGTCTTCGTGACGACGCCGTGGTACGAGCCGTTCGGCATCACGCCGGTCGAGGCGATGGCATGTGCCGCGCCGGTGATCGGCAGCGACGTCGGCGGCATCCGCACGACGGTCGACGACGGCGTCACCGGCTACCTGGTGCCGCCGCGCGACCCGGCCGCGCTCGCCGGGCGGCTCGTGCAGCTGCGCGCGCAACCGGCGCTGTGCGATGCGCTCGGCCGGGCCGGTTATCTGCGCGCCCACCGCTTCTACACATGGCGCGGCGTGACCGACCGCCTCGTCGACATCTACCGCGACGTCGCGCATCCGCAACGTGCCGGCACGGCGGCCGGCAGCCGCCGCACGCCCGTCGCGACCACGCCGGGCGTACTCGCCCACCGCAAGGAGAATGCATGATGAAGGGCTACGATCGCAAACGGGTACTCGTCACCGGCGGCGCCGGGTTTCTCGGTTCGCATCTGTGCGAACGCCTCGTGACGGCCGGGCACGACGTGCTGTGCGTCGACAATTTCTACACGGGCGCGAAGGACAACATCGCGCACCTGCGCGATGCGCCGAACTTCGAGCTGATGCGGCACGACGTGACGTTTCCGCTGTACGTCGAGGTCGATGAAATCTACAACCTCGCATGCCCGGCGTCCCCCGTGCACTATCAACGCGACCCGGTGCAGACGACCAAGACCAGCGTGCATGGCGCGATCAACCTGCTCGGCCTCGCGAAGCGCGTGAAGGCGCGCATCCTGCAGGCATCGACGAGCGAAGTGTACGGCGACCCCGACGTGCATCCGCAGGACGAGCGCTACTGCGGCCGCGTGAACCCGATCGGCATCCGCGCGTGCTACGACGAAGGCAAGCGCTGCGCGGAAACGCTGTTCATGGACTATCACCGCCAGTACGGCGTCGACGTGCGGATCGCGCGGATCTTCAACACGTACGGGCCGCGCATGCATCCGGCCGACGGGCGCGTCGTGTCGAACTTCATCACGCAGGCGCTGGCCGGCGAAGCGTTGACCGTCTACGGCGACGGCAGGCAGACGCGCTCGTTCTGCTATGTCGACGACATGGTCGATGCGCTGATCCGGCTGATGGACGAGCCCGGCGACGCCTGCGAGCCGGTGAACCTCGGCAGCGACGACGAGATCGCGATGATCGACGTGGC
Organism: Burkholderia sp. BCC1996; assembly: GCF_905339955.1. Lineage (NCBI taxonomy): Bacteria > Pseudomonadati > Pseudomonadota > Betaproteobacteria > Burkholderiales > Burkholderiaceae > Burkholderia > Burkholderia sp. BCC1996. The sequence continues at coordinate 103,915 of NZ_CAJPHM010000007.1, read as the reverse complement.
GCGCGAGGTCGTGCGGATCGTCGGCGCGACGGTCGCGATCGAGTTCCGTCCGTTGCCGTCCGACGATCCGCGTCAGCGCCGGCCCGATCTCGACGCCGCGCACCGGCGCCTCGGCTGGCGCGCGACGACGCCGCTCGCGAGCGGGCTCGCGCATACCGCGCGGTATTTCATCCATCGGCAGGTCGCGAATCACACGCCGGGCGATCTCGTGCGCAGCACGCGGATCGCGTCGCACATGCTCGCGCAGATCAGCACACGGAACCGACCGGGGGCGGCGACGTGAACGGCACGACGTGACACGACGCTGCGTCGTCGCGCGCCCGGGGCGACGGTCGTCGCGTATCCGCCGCGTATCACCCGTCGCGCGTCGTCACGCGCGCGATGCGGCGGGCCAGCTCGCGCACGTCGACCGGCTTGCACAGATAACCGTCGAAGCCCGCTTCGAGCGCGCGGCGTTCGTCGCCGAGGCCCGCGTGCGCGGTGACCGCGAGCACGCGCAGGTTGGGCGGGCTGCCGCCGTTCGCGCCGCCGCGGCGCAATGCATCGAGCAGCCAGAAGCCGTCGCCGTCGGACATCGCCAGATCGGACAGCACGACGGTCGGCTTCACCTCCGCGACGATGGCGAGCGCGTCACGGCCCGACGACGCGACCGCGACGACCGCACCGAGCGTCGCCAGCGCGGCGGTCAGGCTCGCACGCGTGGTCGGGTCGTCGTCGACGATCAGGATGCGCTGCGACTCGAGCATCGGCGTACCGCGCGCGACGTCGTCCGGCGTGACGCTCCACGCCATCGCCCCCGCCGGCTGCCAGCCGGCCGGCAACGTCACGGTGAACGTGGCGCCGCGATTGCGGCCCGGGCTTGCGACGCTGACCGTGCCGCCGTGCAGCTCGGCGATATGCCGCACGATCGACAGGCCGAGCCCGAGCCCGCGCCGCGACGAGGCAGGCGACTCTTCCGCGCGGCGGAACATGTCGAACACGTACGGGATAAAATCCGGCGCGATGCCTTGCCCGGTATCGGCGACGGTCAGCATCGCGTGCCCGGCGTCGCGCGACAGCGTGACCGTCACCGCGCCGCCGGCCGGCGTGAATTTCAGCGCGTTCGACACGAGGTTCGACAGCATCTGCCGCAAGCGCTCCGCGTCGCCCGACACCACGCATGCGGACGTGGCGCAGTCGAATTCGAGCGCGATGCCGGCCGACGACGCGGCCGTCTGGAACGTCCCCGTCGCATCGGCGAACAGCCGCACCACGTCCACCGGCATCGAATCGATCCGCAGCTTGCCGGTCGCGAGCGACGATGCGTCGAGGATGTCGCCGACCATGCGCGTGAGCGAACGCGCGCTGCGATCGATCGCGTCGATCGCCTGCTGCTGCAATCCGTCTTCGCGCGAATTGCGCAGCACCTCGACCCAGCCGTAGATCACATTCAGCGGCGTGCGCAGTTCGTGCGACACGGTCGCGAGCAATTCGTCCTTCAGGCGGTTCGACGTATCGGCCTGGTCGCGCGCGTCGCGCGCGCCCTGCAACGAGCGGTGCGCGCGCAGGTCGCGGCGGCGCTGCGCGCCGGTCTCGCGCAGCGTCATCGACAGCGCGACGCTGGCGCGCAGGTCGCCGCGCACCGGGCATGCGGACACCGTTGCGCGAAAGCGCCGGCCGTCGCGGCGCACGCACAGCAGCTCGAGCGGGCCGACCGGTTCGTGCATCGCGTCGAACGTTTCGGCCAACGGATTGCGCTGCAGCCAGCGCATCGCGACGAGCGATTCGAACGGGCGCCCGTAGGCCTCGGACTCGTCGTACCCGAAGATCCGCTGCGCGGCCGGGTTCCAGCTGACGATGCGGCCCTCGCCGTCGACGCCGACGATCGCGTCCGGCGATGCCTCGACGACCGCGAGCTGCAGCCGCGACTTGTCGGCGCGCGCGCGCGCCACGCCGGCATCGCAGAACAGCAGCACCGCGCCGCCGATGTTGCCGTCCGCATCGGCGATCGGCGCCGCCGCCTCGGCGATCGGCACCGGCGTGCTGCCGGCGGCGCCGTGCAGCCAGTGCCGGTCGGACAACGCATGCACGCCGCCGAGCGCCCGCTCGAGCGGCGTCGCCTGCACGCGCCGGCCGTCGTGATCGAACAGGCGCAGCACGTCGCGCACGGGCCGGCCCGTCGCCTCGTCCACGCCGCAGCCTGCCAGCTCGGCCGCCACCGCATTCAGGTAAGTCACCCGGCCTTTTCCGTCGGTCGCGATCACACCGTGCGGCAGCGACTGCAGCACGGCTTCGAGCTGCCGCCGCGCGACCGCGTCACGCCGGCGCGCGACGTCGTTCGTGAGCCGCGCGTGGTGCAGCATCGCCGCGCCCGCGCAGACCAGCATGCCAACCAGCAGGAAGACGAAGAGCTGCACGAGCCGGGCCGACAGCGGCCCGGTGTACGCGGCCGGATCGGACAGGAACAGCGTCCAGATCAGCAGCCCGCTGACCACGGTCGACACGATCCCGAACAGGAACGACGTCACCCAGGCCGCGCCGGCCAGCATCGGGTAGTACAGGATCAGCGACAGGTTCACGCCGCCGAAGCGGATCGCCAGCGCCTGCAGCACGGTGGCGATCGCGACGAACATCACGGCGGTTGCGTAATTTCCGACCTGCGGCCGTGCAAATTCAAACATCGGACACGCTCCTGCCGCCCCACCGGCGGCAGCCGGCCACGCGCAGCCGGACGGGCACGTCACCTGCTCGGCCGCCTGTGCTGACCTGGGAGACCTTCATACCATGACCGCTCCGACACGCTGGCTCGTCGTCTCGCCGCACCTCGACGACGCCGTATTCAGTTGCGGGCAGCTGCTCGCGCAGGCACCGGGCTCGGTCGTCGTCACGGTGTTCGCGGGCATTCCGGAACACGGTACGGCCGCGCCGCCGTGGGACCGTCGCGCGGGATTCCGCACGGCCGACGACGCGATGCGCACGCGCCGCGACGAGGACCGTCATGCGCTCGCGCTGCTCGATGCGCGGCCCGTCTGGCTCGACTTCCTCGACGACCAGTACGGCACGCCGGCCGCGTCGGCGGCAATCGCCGCGCGCGTGGCCGACGTGATCGACGCGCACCCGGGCTTCGGCGTGCTGGCGCCGGCCGGCCTGTTCCATCGCGATCACCTGCAGGTTCAGCAGGCCGTGCTGGCGCTGCTGCGCGATCACGACCGGGCCGGCGACGCAGCGCGCGTGTGGCGCTTCTACGAGGATGTGCCGTACCGGCGGATCGACGGGTTGATGGCCCGGCGCGTGACCGGCTGGCGCGAGCACGGCTGGATCGGCCGCCCGGTCGGCGCGCCGGCCGGCAACGGCATGGACACGGCGGCAGCGAAGGCCGCCGCCGTCGCCGCGTATGCGAGCCAGATTGCGCTGTTGGAGCCTCATATGCGTGCCGATCTCCGTGAACCCGAAACATACTGGCGGCTCGAATGCGACGGCACGTCCGCGTGACGCCCGCGCGTGTCGTGCTGCCGCCGCGCGAACCACGCGTGACCGCGGTGGTGCTGACCTGCCGGCGCTCGCTGGAGCTCGCGCGCACGCTGGCGCGGCTCTCCGCGCTGCCCGACCGGCCGGCGATCGTCGTCGTCGACAACGGCTCGGACGACGCGACCGCGGCGCTCATGCACAGCCGCTTTCCTCATGCGACGCTGGTGCATGCGCCGGCCAATCTCGGGGCCGCCGGCCGCAATCTCGGCGCGGCCGTCGCCCGCACGCGCCACGTCGCGTTCTGCGACGACGACACGTGGTGGGCGCCCGGCTCGCTCGCCGAAGCCGCGAACCTGCTCGATGCGTACCCGCATGTCGCGGCCGTCACCGCGCGCGTGCTGGTCGGCCCCGACCGGCGCGAAGACCCGACCTGCCGGCTGATGGCCGACAGCCCGCTCGATGCGCCCGTCGCGCTGCCGGGCCGCCCGATCCTCGGGCTCTTGGCCGGCGCGAGCGCATTCCGGCGCGACGCGTTCGTTGCCGCGGGCGGCTATCATCCGCGCTACTTCCTCGGCGGCGAGGAAGCGCTGCTCGCGCTCGACCTGTATCGCGCGGGCGCGTGGCTCGTCTATGCACCGCGTCTGACGGTTCATCATTACCCTTCGAAGCAACGCGACGTGCAGACGCGTGCGAGCGTGTCCGCCCGCAACGCGGTGTGGACCGCGTGGCTCAGATGGCCGGCCCGCGCCGCGCTCGCGCATACCGTCCGCATGCTGCCGCGCCTGTGGCGCGAACGCGGCATCGTGCCCGCCTTCGCGGGCCTGCCGTGGATCCTGCGCGAACGGTGCGCGCTGCCGCCGCACGTCGAACGCATGCGCCGCCGGCTCGACGACGACGCGCGTCGCCGCGCGGGCGGGCGCGCATGAGCGCGCCCGGCACGACATCAGGAGTCCGGTTTTTCCGCTTCGTCTTCCAGTTGCGCGAGCCGGTTGTAGATCGTCTTCAGGCTCACGTCCAGCACTTCGGCCGCCTGCGCCTTCACGCCGCCGCATTTCGCGATCGTGCCGAGAATCAGCTTGCGGTCGACTTCCTCGAGCGGCGTGCCGAACGGCACCGTCACGCGATCCTCGTGCGCGTCGACCATGTTCGACAGTTCGTCCATGATCGGCGGCGGCAGCGTGTCGATCACGTCCGCGTCGGCGAAGATGCTCGCGCGCTGCACGAAGTTGCGCAGCTCGCGCACGTTGCCGGGCCATGCGTAGGACTTCAGCGCTTCGCGCGCGGCGGGCGCAAAGCGCAGATTGCGGCCGCTTTCCTCGTTGTAGTGCTGCAGGAACGCGTCGGCGAGCATCGGGATGTCGTCGCCGCGCTCGCTCAGCGACGGCAGCGGAATCGGGAACACGTTGATCCGGTGATAGAGGTCGGGCCGCAGCTTGCCGTCGGCCATCGCGGCTTCCGGATCGCGGTTGGTCGCCGCGACGATGCGCACGTCGACGTCGATCTCGCGCGTCGAGCCGAGCCGCGTGAGCCGCCCGGTTTCCAGCACGCGCAGCAGCTTGACCTGGGATTCGACCGGCATCTCGGTGATTTCGTCGAGGAACAGCGTGCCGCCGTCCGCGCGTTCGAAGAAGCCCTTGTGCTGCCGCTCGGCGCCGGTGAAGCTGCCGCGGTCGTGGCCGAACATCTCGCTCTCGACGAGATTCGCGGCGATCGCGCCGCAGTTCACCGCGAGGAACGGGCCGCGGCGGCGCAGGCTCAGGTCGTGCACCGTCTGCGCGGCGAGTTCCTTGCCGGTGCCCGACTCGCCGGTGAGCAGCACCGACGCCTCGGTGCGCGCGACGCGGCCGATCGCATCGTAGACGGCCTGCATCGCGGGCGAGCTGCCGAGCATCCGGCCGAAGCGGCCGAGACGCTTCAGTTCGGAGCGCAGTTCGGCGATTTCCTCATGCAGTGCGGTGGTGCGCGGCACGCGCGCGAAGATGCTGTTCAGCCGCTGCATGTTGATCGGCTTCACCAGATAGTCGGTCGCGCCGCGCCGCAATGCGTCGATCGCGGTTTCGAGGCTCGCGTGACCGGTGGTCAGCACCATTTCGCAATGCGCGCGCTTCGGCAACGCGTCGAACAGATCCATGCCGTTGCCGTCCGGCAGCACGAGATCGCACAACACGAGATCGGGAGTGTGCGTCGAGACGAGCGTGCGCGCTTCTTCGAGCGTCGCGGCCGTGTCGCATGCAAGCTGCTGCGCTTGCGCGAGGGTCGCGAGCATCGTTCGCGTATCGGCGTCGTCTTCGACGATCAGGACATAAGGCATCGAAGCTCCTGGTGGGTGCGGCTCGGGCGCAAGGCGTCGGCCGAAACCGCGGCGGGCGTGCGATGCGGGGTACGACGCCGGAACCCGGCGGCACATCCGCACCGCACACGAATGAGCAAATTAGCTGTCCTGCAGTGACAAACGCGTGCTTGGAAGTATAGAAGAAGTGCGTCGTGCCTTCGCCGATCATCGAATAAATCTATCTGTCGTCGACCACCGCATTGCCAGATTCAATCCGGCGAAACGGGCATAAAAGGTATGCTTTCCACATGAAAAAATGATGCGTGGCGGTCATTTTTTCACCTGCTCCTCGACGGTTTCGGTCAATACTTCCAACTCGATACACTCATGTCGAAATCCGACGATGACGGCGCGCGGCTGTTCGGCCGCTCGCCAACGATTCAAGACCTGCTGCTGAAGGTAGCGCGTGTCGCCGCGACGCGCGTCAGCGTCCTGGTGGTCGGCGAGAGCGGCGCCGGCAAGGACATCGTCGCGCGGCTCATCCACGACATGAGCCCGCGCCGGCGCGGGCCGTTCGTGCCCGTCAACTGCGGGGCGATTCCGAAGGACATCGCGGAATCCCATTTGTTCGGACATGAAAAAGGCAGCTTCACCGGCGCGATCGCGCAACATGTGGGCATGTTCGAAGCCGCGCGCGGCGGCACGCTGTTTCTCGACGAAATCGCGGAAATGCCGGCGGAATTGCAGGTGAAACTGCTGCGCACGCTGGAGACGAACACGATCGTGCGCGTCGGCGGTCACGAAGCGATTCCGCTCGACGTGCGGATCGTCGCGGCCACCCATCACGATCCGGTCGAGGCCGTGCGCAGCGGCCGGCTGCGCGAGGATCTGTTCTACCGGATCGCGACGATCGCGCTGCACGTGCCCGCGCTGCGGCAGCGCGAGGACGACGTCGGCGACATCGCGCTGCAGATCGTCGAGCGGCTGAATGCGCGGCATCGCACGCGCAAGCGTCTGTCGCTGCAGGCGATGAAGGCGCTGCGCGCCTATACGTGGCCCGGCAACGTGCGCGAGCTGCGCAACGCGCTGGAGCGCGCGTTCATTCTCGCCGACGAGCAGATCGAACTGCAGCTGCCGCGCCGCCAGCCGCCGCGCGAGGAGGTACGTCACAACGCGATGACGCTCCATATCGGCACGACGCTCGCGCATACGCAGCAGCGCTTCATCGTCGCGTCGCTGCGCCATTTCAACGGCGACAAGCCGCGCACCGCGAAGGCGCTCGGCATCAGCCTGAAGACGCTGTACAACCGGCTCGCGCTGTTGCCCGAACACGAGCGCAACGCGGCGAGCGGCGCGGCTGCGCCGACGCCCGCCGCGAGCAGCGCAAGCGGCGCCAGCGGCACCGCCGGTGCCGACGGTGCGGCCGGCAGCCCGAGCGCCGGTATGCCGCCGGGCGCAACGAACCCGTAAGCGGGCCGCGACGGCAGCCGCCCGGTCTACGCCGCGACGTCGCACAACGCGCTGTCCCACTCGCGCACGAACCGCTCGATCCCGAACCGCTCGCACGCGTCGCGCTTCGCCGCCGCGCCCCACTCGCGCGCGAGATCCGGATCGCGGAGCAGCATGCGCATCGCGTCGATCAACACGGCAGGCCGCGTATCGGCGACCCCGTTGCAGCCGCTCCTCACGAGCTGCGCCATCTCCGTCGTTGCGAGCGCAACGATCGGCAGCCCGATCATCATCGCCTCGATCACCGCGAGCCCGAGGCTCGTGTAGCGGATCGGATTGAAGAAGAAGCGGTAGTGCGACAGGAACTGCGGCAGCGCCGGATTCGGCACCTCGCCGATGCCGCCGAGTTCGGCCGAGCCCATTCCGACCAGATCGAGCGGCACGCTGTGACGCACGGTCTCGAACAGGTCCGCGCCGAGACGCCGCCCGCGTCGCGCGAGGTGGTTCACGACCGTCACGCCCTTGGGCAGCGTGCCGCGATACTCGACACCGTCGGGCAGCAGCACGCCGTGCTCGATCACGCGCGTCGGCGTGACGCCGCTGTCCCACATCAGCGCGTTGAACGGCGTCACGTGCACCAGCAACACGTTCGGGTCCTGCACGGGGTGCAGCGTGTCGGTCGGGTGCTCGCGCGGCGGATCGTGTTCGACGAACAGCGCCGGCAGCGCACGCTGCGCGTCGCTCAGGAGCCGCAACCGGTCGTGCGCGTAGTGATTGTGATGCTGGTACAGCACGCAGTCGAACTCGGTGTCGCGCACGCACTCGACGGGCACCTCGTACACGTTGTCGCCCCACGGCAGGTGCCCGACCCGACCCGCGTAACCGGGCGGATGCTGCGGCTTCGTCACGATGTAGAAATCGTGCGGCGCCTGCGACAGGTAATACAGATAGTTGCCATGCACGTGCCAGGTGAGCACGCGCAAGCGCTTACGTGACATGACGTCTCTCCTCCGCGAGCAGCTTGCCCGCCCGCTCCATCACGTCGTCGACGCCGATCGCCGTCGCGCACTCGTGCCCGTACGGGCAGGTGTCGAACGCGCACGGCCGGCAAGCCGGATAGTGCGCGAGCACGCGATGGCGTTCGGCGTCGAGCGGCGCCCAGCGGACCGTGTCGCTGCCGCACGCGACGACGATGCTCGGCGTGCCGAACGCCGCCGCGACATGCGACACGCCCGTGTCGTTGCACAGCACGAGCCGCGCGCGGCCGATCAGCGCGGCCAGCGCGCCGAGCGGCGTGCGCCCGCACAGGTTCACGCACGGCCGCGCGAGATGTTCGACGAACGCGCCGGCCAGCGCGAGTTCCGCGCGCGTGCCGGTCAATACGATCTGCCAGCCGTCGTCCGCGAGCTGCCGTGCCGCGCTCGCGAAACGCTCGACCGGCCAGCGCCGCGACGCCATCCGCGCGCCCGGATGAACGATCACGTAGCGGCCCGGATCGAGCGCATGCTCGTCGCACAGCACGTGCCATAGCGCGTAGTCGAGGCCGCCCAGCGGAAATTCCAGGTAGTCGCCCCAGTCCGGATAGCCGAGCTTGCGGGTCAGCGCCAGGTAGCGCGTGACCTCGGGCTCGCCGTCGCGCCACACGAGTTCACAGTCGAGCGCGGTCGTGCCGCCGTCGGGCGGCACGAAACCGGCGGTGCGCGTCGCACCGAGCGACGCGACGATCGCGTTGGTCTGCACGCCGCTGCCGTGCAGCTGGATCGCGAGATCGAAGTCGCGCGCGCGGCATTCCGCGACGAACGCCTCGCGCGCGGCCGGCTCGGCGTCCGGCTGCTCGCCGAGGCCCGGCGCGCCGGGAAACGCGATGAAGCTGTCGATGTAGTCCGAGAAGCGCGATGCGAACTCGCGCGCCCACGGCAAGCCGATCAGCGTGATGCGCGCATCCGGCTCGCCGCGCCGCAGCGCGCGCAGCGCCGGCACCGCGCACAGCATGTCGCCGAGCTGCAGCGCGCGGAACACCGCGATGCGCATCGGACCGGACGACGAAACGGATTCGAGCATCATAGGAAGAACACCCGGAAGTGGAGCGCACCGCGCACGCGCCAGTACAGCGACACGGGCGGAATCGCGATCGACGTGACGATCATCTCGGCGACATGCGACGGCGTGAGCCGCGTGCCGCGCAGCCGCTTCGCGCAGAATGCGGCCGTGATCACGGCCCAGGCCGCCGCGCACGCGATGCCCGGCACGCGCCATCCGGCCGCGAAACAGCCGAGCGCGCCGAGCGCGAACAACACGGCCGCGTAGTAATTCCACGGCGGCATCGCGCGGATATGACGCCGGTAGGTCGCGCGATGCTTCTTGTACAGCAGCGCGTCGAAATACACCTTCGACTGCTGGCCGATGCTCGCGCCCCAGCGCGCGGGACGCACCGGATGCACGATCCGCGCGGCATCGACGCCGACGATCGGCCCCGCGTGCTCGCGCAGCGCGAACATCAGGTCGGCGTCCTCGCGCCATGCGCGCGTGAAGCGCTCGTCGAACCCGCCTACGCGCTCCAGCGCCGCGCGCCGCACGAAGCAGTTCGCGGTCGCGAATTCCGCATGCGCGAGGCCGGCCGCGTCGCGCTCGTGGTCGGTCGGGCGCGCTCGCAGCGGCACGTCGATGCGCCCGGCCGCGGCCGCCGCCGACGGTTCGGCCAGCAGCGCGGCCGCGCCGTGGCGCAGCCAGGTCGGATCGGGAATCGTGTCGTCGTCGGTGAACGCGATCAGCGCGCCGCGCGCGCTGCGCCAGCCGATGTTGCGCGCGCCCGCCGGCCCCTGCGTATCGGGCGCGGTCATGTAGCGGATCACCGGCACGTCGGTCATGCGCGCACGACACGCGTCGACGGTTTCCCAGGCGCTGCCGGCCGGGTCGTCGTCGACGACGACGATCTCGTAGGTGGTCGGATCGAACACCTGCGCGCACAGCGCGTCGAGGCAGCGTTCGAGCAGGCGGGGCCGCCGGTACGTCGGCACGACGACCGACACGACCGGCGGCAGTTGCGTGTCGCGCATGTTCATCTCGGCTTCTCCAGCAGGAACGAACCGATCACGAGCGCGTCGAGCGGCGAAGTCCAGAAGCACTCGAGCGCGTCGCGCGGCGTGCAGACGATCGGTTCGCCGCGCGTGTTGAACGACGTGTTGACGAGCACCGGCACGCCGGTCAGCGCGTCGAACTCGGACAGCAGCGCATGCAGCAGCGGATGCTGGTGTGCGTCGACGGTCTGCACGCGCGCGGTGCCGTCGATGTGGCGCACCGCCGGAATCGTCGCCTCGGCGCCGGGCGCGATGTCGTACACGAACAGCATGAACGGCGCGCGCAGCGGCGTGCGCCGCCCGCCGTTGAACCAGTGGTGTGCATGGCTTTCGAGCACGACCGGCGCAACCGGCCGGAAGTCCTCGCGATCCTTGATCCGGTTCAGCTTGCGCTGCATGTCCGGATCGATCGGCGATGCGAGGATCGAGCGCGCACCGAGCGCGCGCGGCCCGAACTCCATGCGGCCCTGGAACCAGCCGATCACGCGGTTTGCCGCGAGCAGCGCGGCCGTCTGGCTGGCGACGTCCGCGAGCCGCCGGTACGGCAGCCGCGCTTCCTTCAGGAACGCCTCGATCGCATCGTCGCCGTACGACGGCCCGAGATACGCGTGATCCATCCGCCAGTCGCCGCGCATCCCGCGCATCCGGAAATCGGTCCACAGCGCGGCGCCGAGCGCGGTGCCCGCGTCGCCTGCCGCCGGTTGCACCCACACGTCGTCGAACGGGCCGCGATCGCGGATCTTCGCGTTCATCACGCAGTTCAGCGCGACGCCGCCCGCCATCGCCAGTTGCTGCTCGCCGCTCTCGGCCGCGAGCCAGTCGACCGCCTGCAGCGTCGTTTCCTCGAGCACCAGCTGCAGCGCATGCGCGATGTCGCAGTGATGCGGCTCGATCGGTCCGCCGCGCTCGCGCGGCGCGCCGAACAGCGCGACGAGATCGCCGTCGGCAACCTCGTAGCGCCCGTCGCCGTGGTAGCTCACCAGCTTGCGCATCGCGTCCGCGAACACCGGCTTGCCGTACGACGCGAGCGCCATCACCTTGTACTCGTCCGACGAATGCAGGAAGCCGAGGTAGCGCGTCACGCGCTCGTACAGCAGGCCGAGCGAATGCGGCAGGTTGACCTGGCCGAGCCGCCGGTACGACTGGCCGTCGAACACGCCGTAGCTCGTCGTCGCGCGTTCGCCGCGCCCGTCCATCGTCATCACCGCGCAGTGCTCGTACGGCGCCGCGAGAAACGCGCTCGCCTCGTGCGCGAGATGGTGCTCGATGAAATGCCAGCGAAACGGCCCGTCGTGCGCGACGCCGCGAAAGCGCCGCTGCAGGTGGTGCGGCGCGCCGCCCGCGAGCTGGCGCGGCGCGTTCACGATCGACGACAGGAACAACGGATGCCACGGCGATGCGCCGTCGGCACGCCGCGCATGCGCGGACGGTGCGAGCGGCAGCGTCAGCTCGGGCGCGTCGCCGTGACGGTCCAGTTCGAGCCACGGATCGTACGAATACGCGACATGGTCGACGTCCGCGAGCGTGATGCCCGCTTCCGCCAGACAATAGTCGATCGCGTGATACGGCAGCTCCCAAGTCGAGAACGGCACGGGCCGCTTCGCGTGCTTCACGTGCGTGAAGCGTTCGTCCTCGGCCGCCGCGATCACCGCGCCGTCGCGCACGAGGCACGCGGCGCTGTCGTGAAAGGCGGCATTGATGCCGAGCGTATAGGTCGGAGCAGGCATGCGTCAGGTCCTCGTGATGACTTGCGCGAACGGAATCACGTTCGACACGCTCGACGCGTTCGCCGCGACCGGCTCGGCAGCGTGCAACGTGGCGCGCGCGGCCGCGTGTTGCGCATGGCGCGCGCTGCGGCGCAACAAGCCGTGCGTCGCCTCGACGACATCGTCGACGCTCACGCCGAGCAGGCACGGATGGCCGGGCTGGTTGCAGACGCTGCGGTAGCAGTTGCGGCACGGTACGTCGACGTTCAACGCGCGGTGCGGCACACGCCACGGCGTGTGCTGCGGATTGGTCAGCGCGTACAGATCGACGACCGGCGTGCCGAGCGCGGCCGCGAGATGCACGGGGCCGCTGTTGTTCGTCAGCAGCAGGTCGGCCGTCTCGATCAGCGCGCCGAGCTCGCCGAGCGGCAGCACGCCGGCGAGCGGCACGGCGCGCGGCCCCGCGCGTTCGCACACGGCATCGACGAGCGCGCGCTCGTCGGCGCCGCCCGTCACCGCGATGCCGTCGAACAGCGGCGCGAGCCGCGCGGCCACGTCGCCGAAGCGCTCGGCCGGCCAGCGCCGCGACGCCGCGCTCGCGCCCGGATGCACGACCAGCCAGCGCGTGTGCGCCGGCGCCGGCCGGCGCGGGCCGCCGATGCGCAGCAGCGCCGCGCGCAAGCGCGAGTGCAGCGCGCGTCGCGCCGCATCGCCCGGCTCGAACGCCATGCGCCAGTCGCACGTCTTCGCGCCGATCGCGCGGACCAGCGCAAGCTGGCGCGCGACTTCGTGGCGCACGCGCGAATCGGGCTCGGTCTCGGGCACGCGATCGGTCAGCAGTTCGTAGGGGTTCTCGCGGCAATGCGCGAGCCGCAGCGGGATGCCCGCGAGCCAGCACATCATCGCGGCCGGCAACGGACTCTGGCTGTATACGGTGAAGATCACGGCCGCGTCGAAACGGCCGGCCAGCAGCCGGTCGATCATGTCGAGATCGACGACCGGATCGCCGCGCACGTCCGGATGCTTGACCCACGGCGCGTCGTACGTCCACACGTCGTCGACCATCGGCAGGTGTTTCGCCAGCGCGGCGCCGGTGCGCGACGTCAGCAGCGTGAGCCGGCGGCCGCGCCCGCTCTCCTTCAGCGCGCGCAGCGCGGGAGTCGTCATCAGCACGTCGCCGAGGCTGTCGAGGCGCACGCACAGAATGCGCCGCGCGCGATCCCAGGCGGCGCTCATCGCCGCACCCACGAGCCGTGGCGGCGCACGGCCTCGCGCGCGACGAGGTCGGCGGCGAGGTCGAGCCGGTCGACCACATGGTGCGGCGTGCGCGCGGCATCGAGCCGCCATTGCGTCTCGTTGCCGCGGTCGACGAGTATCGTGCCGCAGCGCGCGGCGCGGCCGGCCTCGACGTCGTCGAGAATGTCGCCGATCATCCAGCTCCACTCGGCGACCGCGCCGAGCGTGGCGATCGCGCGGCGCACCATCCCCGGGCGCGGCTTGCGGCAGATGCAGTCGCAGGTGTAGCGCGGCACGCTGCCCGCCGGGTGATGCGGGCAATAAAAAAAGTCCGCCAGCACCGCGCCGTTCGCTTCGAACAATTCGGCGAGACGCTGACGGACCGCGCCAAGCTTCGATTCGGCAAAGTAGCCGAGCGCGACGCCCGGCTGGTTCGACACGACCGCGATCGGCATGCCGGTCGCGCCGAGCGTGCGCAATGCGCGCGCGGCGCCCGGCGCAAGCTGCATCCGCGCGGGGTCGACGTTGTACGGCAGGTCCTCCAGCAGCGTGCCGTCCTTGTCGAGCAGCACCGCGCCGGGCAGCCGTCGCGCGCGACTCACGGCCATGACGTCTCCTTCATCGGCAGCACCATCAGTTCCGGCACGACGGTGCCCGGCGGCTGCGTCAGCACGAAACGCACGGCCGCCGCGACGTGTTCCGGCGGCTGCAGCGTGTCCACGTCGATGTCGGGGAAGCGATCGAGCAGGAACGGCGTGCGCATCCCGCCCGCGACGATCGCCGACACGCTCACGCCGGCCGGCCGAAGCTCCGCATGCAGCGCATGCGACAACCCGAGCAGTCCCCACTTCGTCGCGTGATACGCGGACGCATTCGGCCATGCGCGCTTCGATGCGGTCGACGCGATGTTGACGATGTGGCCGCTGCCGCGGGCCTTCATCATCGGCACGGCCGCGTGGCACATCAGGTACGGGCCGAACAGGTTGGTCATCATCACCTGCTGCCAGGCGGCGACGCTGACGTCGTCGATCGGCGCGGTCACGTCGATCGCCGCGTTGTTGACGATCACGTCGACGTCGCCGAGCGCCTCGCGCGCGTCGTGCATGACCTGCAGCACCGACGCCTCGTCGCGCACGTCGAGCGGCCGTCCGACCGCGCGGCCGCCATGTCGCTCGAGGCGCTGCGCGACGGCCGCCGCGCGATCGCCGTCGAGATCGGCAACGATCACGTGTGCGCCGTGTTGCGCCAGTTCCTCGCAGATGGCCTCGCCCAGGCCGCGGCCGCCGCCCGTCACGAGCGCGGTGCGACCGGCGAGCGACGCTCGCGCTGGATCGTGAGTCGCGTTCAACATGCACCTCCTGTAAGCGTCCGGAATATCGAGGCGTTGACACTTGTCGTGACAAACGTCGTACCAGAGGTACAGCGAAAACCGTGCCATTGCGCGAACGCCCGCGCCACATCGCGCTCCCCCCGCGCGCCCGCTGGCTTTTTTATAACCGGCTGTAAAAACGGGCCCGCTCGCCGGCGCTCAGATCGCGAGCGCGTCCGGCGTCGCCTGCGCGCGGTGTTTCGCGAGCGCACGCAGGCAGTGCGCGATGCAGCCCGCGAACGCCTCGTCGAACCAGGGCTGCGCGCCCGACACGCCGACCACGATGCCGTGCTGCGCGACACCGCCCCACAGGTTCGTGTCGCCCGCGCGCAGCCGGTACGGCTCGAGCGCCTGCACGACGTGGCCGTCGCGGCCGGTTTCCCACGACAGCCGCGCCTTCGCGCGGGCGTACGAACGATAATCGGCATCCCAGTCCTTCGGATCGGGCAGCGAGAACTCGTACAGGATCGCATCCTCGAACGCCGCGTCGCGCGGCCCGAGCGCCGGATCCATGATCACGACGTGCAGGCAGCCGCTGTCGCCGACGAAGTCGCTCTGCAACGCGGCCGACAACGTCGGCAACAGCAGCTCGACGGCGGCGACCGCGGCCTGGCGGTCGGCGAACGCGCTACCGGCGCGGCGCTCGGTCAGGACTTCGGGGGGCGTCGGATTCGAAAGGTTCGGCATGGATATCTCCGGAGGAAAGCGCGAGCGCCCGCAGCGTCGCGATCAGGTCGGCCGCTGCCGCGGGCTTGGTCAGATAGGCGTGGAAACCCGCTTCGACCGCGCGCGTGCGGTCGCGCTCGCGGGCATGGCCCGACAACGCGAGCGCTTCGAGCGGCGCCCGGCCGTCGCGCGCACGCTCGGCGTCGAGCTGGCGCACGCGGCGCATCACCGTGTAGCCGTCTTCCTCGTCGGCGCCGAGGTCGATGTCGCATACCAGGAGCGCCGGCCAGTCCGCGCGGCGCGTGTTCCGCATCTCGTCGAGCAGCGCGTGGCCGGACGCGAACACGCGCACCTCCGCACCGGCGACCTGCAGCAGCGCGGCAAGCGCTTCGCGCGCCTCGTCGTGATCGTCGACGCACGCGATGCGCACGCCGTCGAGCGGCTTCGCGTCCGCGGCCGCGACGGCGCCCGGCCCGGAATTCGGTGCGGCCGCGTCGGCCGGTTGCAGCGACGCCGGCGCGACCGCGCACAGCGGTAGCGACAGGTGCAACGTCACGCCGACGTCGTCGCGCTCGCGAACGACGTAGCCGCCCGCGTCCTCGATCGCGCCCTGCAGCCGTTCGAGATCGGCCAGCGACAGCTCCGGCGCGTCGACGCCGGTGCACGTGATCGTGATCCGCGCGTCGGGGTCGTGCCGCGCGGTCCGCACCTCGACCCGCCCGCCGCCGCTCGTGTCGATCCCGCCGCGGCACAGCTCCCACACGAAGCGCCGCAGTGCGGCCGGATCGGCCTTGACGACCAGATCCTCGTTCGACAGCTCGCGGAACACCGGCACGCCGCGGCGCGCGGCGGCTTCCGCCAGCGCATCGAGCACCTGCGCCACCAGCGGGTTGATCCGCACCGGCTGCAGCGCGAACTTCGCCTCGGTGCGCTCCAGTTCGCGCTGCTTCGCCTGCAGCGACCACATCTGCGCATACACGCCGTCGCTCGCCAGCAGTTCGTCGTGGGTGCCCTGCTCGACGAGCCGGCCATGCTCCATCACGAGGATCCGGTCCGCATCGACGATCGTCGACAGCCGGTGCGCGATGACGAGACTCGTGCGGTGCCGCGCGACGCGCATCAGTTCCTGCTGGATCGCGCGCTCCGAGCGCGTGTCGAGCGCCGACGTCGCCTCGTCGAACACGACGATCGGCGGCGCCTTCAGCAGCGCGCGCGCGATCGCGACACGCTGCCGCTCGCCGCCGGACAGCCGCACGCCGCGCTCGCCGACACGCGTGTCGTACGCATCGGGCAGCCGCTCGATGAACGCGTCGAGTTGCGCGCCGCGCGCGGCCGCGATCACTTCGCCGCGCGTCGCGTCGCGCTTGCCGTACGCGATGTTGTAGGCCAGCGTGTCGTTGAACAGGATCGTGTCCTGCGGCACGATGCCGAGCGCATCGCGCAGGCTGCGCTCGGTCACGAGGCGCAGGTCCTGGCCGTCGATCCGGATCGTCCCCGCATCGGGCTGGTACAGCCGGAACAGCAGCCGCGCGAGCGTCGACTTCCCTGAGCCGCTCCCGCCGACCACCGCGACCGACTGTCCCGGCTCGACGCGAAACGACACGTCCCACAGAATCTGCCGGCTCGGCTCGTAGCCGAAGTCGACGTGCTCGAACTCGATCGCGCCGCCGCGCACCGCGAGCGGCTGCGCGCCGGGCGCGTCGCCCTCCTCGCCCGGCTTGCCGCGGGCGTCGAGCAGGCCGAACAATCGTTCGATGTTCGTCATCGCGTCGTGCGCCTCGCGGAACACGAAGCCGAGCGCATTCAGCGGCAGGCTGATCTGGATGATGTACGCGTTGATCAGCACCAGGTCGCCGACCGTCATCGTGCCGCGCGCGACATGCTGGCCGGCGAGCAGCATCACCGCCGCGATGCCCGCGCCGATGCATGCGCTCTGCCCGATATGCAGCGTCGACAGCGCGTACTGGTTGTCGACGCCGGCCTCGCGCCATGCGTCGAGCACGCGTTCGAGCCGGCTGCGCTCGACGTCCTCGCGCGCGAAGTACTTGACCGTATCGACGTTGAGCAGGCTGTCGACCACGCGCGCGTTCGATTCGGCCTCGAGCACGTTCACGCGACGCTGGTAGCGCATCCGCCGGCGCGTGAAGACGGTCGTGTAGCCCGCATAGACGGCGAACGTGACGAGGATGATCGCGGTGAAGCCGCCGCCGTACTTGCCGATCACGATCACCAGCACCGAGCCGATCTCGATCGCGGTCGGCACGACGGTAAACACCGCGACGCCGAGCAGGTAGCCGATCCCGGCCGTGCCTTTCTCGAGGTCGCGCACGACCGCGCCGGTCTCGCGCTGCGAATGAAAGCGCGCGCCGAGCCGGTGCAGATGACCGAACGTGCGGACCGTAAACGACGCGACCGCGTGCTGCGTGACCTGCACGAACGTCATGTCGCGCACTTCGTTCAGCGCGTTCGCCGCGAAGCGCACGACCGCATACGCGAACAGCAGCAGAACCGGCAGCGCGATCGGCTGGCCGGCCGCGCGGCCCAGCCCGTCGACGATGTCCTTCAGCAGCAGCGGCACCGAAACGGCCGCCGCCTTCGCGAGCAGCAGCAGCGCCAGCGCGGCCAGCACGCGCGCGCGGTAATGCCGGATCGCGCGCCACAGCTCGACCGCGATGCGCGCGCGCAGGCCACGTGCGTCGCGGCCACGACCGTCGCGCGGCGCGCTGGCGCTCGAGTCGCGATCGTCGCGATCGTCGCCGTCGTCACGCGGTCCGTCGTCAGAGCCGGTCGTCATGCGCGCATTGGCTGTGTCCGTGGCCTTGGCAGGGTCGTCCCGCGCATCGGCCGTCAACGGCGCGGATCGCGCTCGCGGCCGGCGCCGCTACCCGGTTCGGGATCGCGCGCCGCAGGCTGCGTCGGCGTGACCGTGCGTTGGGACGGATGCAGCACCATGCCCGTATCGGGTTGTTCGCCGTCGCGGCGCACGCGCACGCGGTTCTCGACGTCGCGCACGCCCATGCAGCCGTCGGCGATGTCCTCGATGTCGTGCTTCATCCAGCGCTGCGGCACGGTGCCGTCGAGTTCGACGCGGCCGTCGCGCACCTGCACGGAGACATCGCTCACGTCGATGTCGAGCGCATGCGCGAGCCGCTCGCAGACGTCCTCGCGAATCCGCTCGTCCGAACGCGTATAGCCTTTCGGGCCGCGCCGATGCCGCATGGCCTCGCGTTGCGCGGCGTCGCCGAAGCGCGACAGGCCGGACGCATCGCCGCGGCGCTGGTCGCGCCCGTTGTAGGCGTCGTAGTCGCCGTCGCCGCCATGCCAGCCCGTCCGGTGCTGGCCGCGGAACCGCGGCTGATCGGCATGGGCGCCTTCACGTCCCTGGCCGCCTTCCGCTGTGCGGCCGCGGTTGCCGTAGCCGCGCCCGGACTCCCACGCCGGATCGCGCGAACCGCCGGGGCCGCCCGGCCCGCCCGGCGCACCGCGCCAGTCGGCGCCGGCGTCTGCGCCGCGCTGTTCGGCCGACGAGCGGGCCGAGCGCTCGCTCCATTCGCTGCCCCAGTCTTCCGGGCCGACGTCCTCGCTCGCGAAGCGCCGGTACGCGGATTCGTAGTCGGCATCGTGGCGCCGGGATTCGTCGCCGCGAAAATCGCGCTCGCCGGTGTCCCGGTACGCGCGTTCGCCGCGCTCCTGCCAGTCGGGCGGGCCGCTCCGTTCGGCTTGCCGTCCGGGAGATCGTCGTTGCATCGTGTCCCTCCTTGATCGCGCCTGTGCCTGATCGCGCCTGTGCCGCGTGCGGACCGGGACCCATGTCGCGTCGCGGCGCACGTCGGTCAGGTCGATGCAAGTCGCGTGCCGTCCGTTGGCCAGCACACCGCGGCGGCGCGGCGGACCCCAGGGCGGCACGCCCGCGCCGACGATCGCGGTCCACGTCGCGATCGCCACGCAGCGCTGACGGGGGCAATGCGGATCGTCGCGCTTCGGCGGGGGTCCCTGGCAGGGCGCACCTGGCCGGGCACCCTTTGCCCGGCGCCCCTGGCCGGACGCCCCTATCTGCAACGCAATTGCAGTTTTTGCGCGAATGGTCGCCGTGCAGCGACCCTATGCGCCGCCCGCACCCGGTTCGTCCGGCGCATCCGGATCCTCGGTGCCGCCGGGCTCGCTCAGCCGTTCCGTGCGATCCGGCTCGATATCGGCGCCTTCCTCGAGCCCCGCGTCGCCATCCGCCGACGCGCGCTCGCCGGTGCCCGCGCGATCCGTATCGCTGTCGAGGGCCGCGTCGCCGCGCTCCAGCGCGTGCTCGTCGAGCGGCGAATCGACGTCGAACGGATGGCGCCGCGCGCCGGCCGTGTCGCTGCCGCTGTCGGACGAATCGCTCGGACCCAGCGCGCGGCCGTCGCGGCCGCGCCGTGCGTTCTCGTCGTCCGGGCCGGCCGGTTCGTTGTCGGGGTTCAGTGTGCTGTTCATGTCGATGCCCTCGGGTAGCCGTGAAGCGGCGCGCCGCCGCCGGAGGCCGGCTTTCGCGCCGGGCCGGCCGCGGCGTGCGGACCGGAGGGCGACGCAATCGGCATGCCGCGCCGCCGTCGCCGGGCCGCCACCGGCAGGATTTCGCACTGCGGGCGCGACGCGGCACAGGCCATGCGCCCCCATTGATCAGGCGATTCGACCTCCCTTATGCTTTCGGGGTGTCAATCCGATTTGAATGGCCGCAGTCGGCTCGTCTGGCCGCGGCGGGGCGGCGTTCCTCCGCCCGCATCCGACTTGCCGTTCCGATGAAGAAAGACGACGCCATTTCCGATCTCCACCCGCCGCTCGGGCCCGCCGATGCACGCGACCTGCTGCACCGCTTCGCCGAGTTCCGTTTCGAGACCGTCGTCGGGGCGATCACCGACTATGCGGTGTTCATGCTCGACGCGCACGGTAACGTCGCGACGTGGAACGCGGGCGCGGAGCGCATCAAGGGCTATCGCACGGCCGACATCGTCGGCCACCATTTCTCGCGTTTCTATCCGCCCGATGCGATCGCCGCCGGGCGGCCCGCATTCGGGCTCCGCGAAGCCGTCGCGCACGGCCGCTTCGAGGACGAAGGCTGGCGCGTGCGCAAGGACGGTTCGCTGTTCTGGGCCAGCGTGACGATCACGGCCGTGCACGACCATGCGGGCCAGCTGGCCGGCTTCATCAAGATCACGCGCGACATGACCGAGCGCAAGCGGCTCGCCGAACTCGAGGTGTCGACGCACCGGCTCAGCGTGTTCATCGCGATGCTCGCGCACGAGCTGCGCAACCATCTCGCGCCGCTGCGCAATTCGGTCGGCGTGCTGCAGAGCCTGCCCGATCCGGCACCCGCGCTCGCGCAATGCCGCGACGCCGTGCATCGCCAGGTCGGACAGCTGACGCGGCTGGTCGACGACCTGCTCGACGTCGGGCGCATCACCGCCGGCAAGGTGGAACTCGACCACGCGCCGGTGACCGTGCGCGACGTGGTCTGCCGCGGCGTGGAGAGCATCCAGCCGAAGCTGGCCGCACGCGAGCAGAACATTCGCGTCGACCTGCCGGCCGATCCGCTGGTGGTGCGCGGCGACGCCGCGCGGCTCGTGCAGGTGCTGCACAACCTGCTCGACAACGCGTCGAAATTCTCGCCGAGGGGCGCGCGCATCGACGTCAGCGCGAGCGCCGAAGGGTCGGTCGTCGCGATTCGCATCACCGATCACGGCGTCGGCATCGCGCCGGGCTCGCTCGAATCGATCTTCGACCTGTTCGAACAGGAAAGCGTGCCGGGCCGGCGCGCGTCGGACGGCTTCGGGCTCGGCCTCGCGATCTGCCGGTCGTTCGTCGAGCTGCATGGCGGAAGGATCGCCGCGGAAAGCGCCGGCCCCGGCCACGGCGCGACGTTCACGGTACGGCTGCCGCTCGAGCGCGCGATGCGCCCGACGCCCGGCGACGCGCCGGCGCCGGCGCCGCGCACGACCGAGCCGCCGGCCGGCGCGCCGCTGCGCATCGTCATCGTCGACGACAACCGCGACTCCGCCGACACGCTCGCCGTGCTGCTGCAGATCAAGGGCCACGCGCCGCGCGTCGCGTACCACGCGGACGACGCGCTGGCGCTCGCGCGCGACATCGTTCCGCACCTGATGCTCGTCGACCTGTCGATGCCCGACGTCGACGGCTTCACGCTGCTGCGCGAACTGCGCGCGATCGATGCGCTGGCCGGCACGACCTGCGTCGCGTTGTCCGGCCATGCGAGCCCGGCCGACTTCGCACGCACCGCGAGCGAGGGCTTCGACGATCACCTCGTGAAGCCCGTCGAGATGGCGGTGCTCGACGCGCTGCTGGAGCGCGTCGCGCGCAAGGTCCACGGCGCGCCGTAGCCGCTCATGCCATCGCGCGGCACATCGCCGCGCACGCATCGCATGCCAGCGCGCAGCGCCGGCAATGGTCGTGCGCATGCAGCAGGCATTCGGCCGCGCACACCTCGCACGCACGCGCGCACAGGGCGCACACCTGCGGCGCGAGCACGCTGTCGCGCGCCATCGCGGCCGAGGCAAGGCGGCACAGCTGCGCGCACTCGATGTCGAGCGCGATGCAAGCGGCCAGCGCGTGCGTGTCGGGGTCCGCCAGGCACCCCGCCGTACACGCGTCGCATGCATGCGCGCACGCATCGCACGCGGCCATGCAGTTGTCGTAGAGATCATGGAACCCGTTCATGGCAGCACTCCTCGTTGCGGTTCGCAGCGTCATGGCGTCAGCTTCACTTTCAGCCAGCCCGGCTCGCGCACGTCGAACGCGCGATACGCGTCGATCGCGTTCGTCAGCGGCTCGCAGCGCGTCAGCACGGACGCCGGGTCGAACGCACCGCTGCGCACGAGCTCGATCAGGTGCGGCGTGACGGTCCGGTGATTGCAGTTGCCCATCTTGATCGTCAGGTTCCGGTTCATCGCCTCGCCGACCGGAAACACGCGCGCCTGCGGCGGATACACGCCGATCACCGCGACCGTGCCCGCCTTCGCGACCGCGCGCACCGCCCATTGCAGTACCTGCGAGGGCCCGTCGCCGGGCGTCCAGTAGCGGCCGTCGGGCTTGCGGCGCGGCGCGACGGCGTCGACTTCCGCATCGAACGCACGCGCCGCGTCGTGGTCGGCGGCGGCCGGCCCATGCGTCGCGCGCATCGCGTCGACGCCCACCGCATCGATCGCACGATCGACCCCGATCCCGCCGGTGAGCCGCAGCACCGTGTCGACGGGGTCTTCCTCGGAGCAGTCGATGGTCTCGGCGCCTTGCGCGCAGGCCATCTCGAGCCGCGACGCGATGCGGTCGATCGCGATCACGCGCCCGGCGCCCATCAGCTTCGCGCTCGCGATCGCGAACTGGCCGACCGGCCCGGCGCCGAACACGGCCACCGTGTCGCCCGGCTTCACTTCCGCGAGCTGCGCGCCGAAGTAGCCGGTCGGAAAAATGTCGGACATCAGGATTGCCCGGTCGTCGTCGATCGCGTCCGGCAACCGGATCAGGCTCGCGTTCGCGAGCGGCGTGCGCGCGTATTCGGCCTGCAGCCCGTCGAACGGCCCCGTGTCGGCCGGGCCGCCGTAGAACGCGGTGCCCGCGCGCGGCCCGCCCGGGTTCGCGACGTCGCATTGCGCGGTGTAGCCCGCGCGGCAGTACACGCAGCTGCCGCACGCGATCGTCGACGGAATCAGCACGCGATCGCCGCGCTTCAGGTTGCGCACGTCGCGCCCGACCGTCTCGACGATGCCGACACCCTCATGGCCGAGGATCGTGCCGGGCTTCATCCCGCCGAGCGTGCCGCGCACCATGTGCAGGTCGGTGCCGCAGATCGCGCTGGCCGTCAGGCGCACGACCGCATCGGTCACGTCGACGACTTGCGGGTCGGGTACCGTATCGATGCGAATGTCGCCGATGCCGTGAAATACGACTGCTTTCATGTCAGGCCCTCCTTGTCGAAAGCGGTAACGGTGCAAGTACCGTCACGCTGTTCGAGCAAGGCGCGCGCCCGTGCGCGCAGGGGTCGGTGCGGTGCGTGGTCAGCCGGCCGGTGCGTCGTCGTCGATCGACATGCCGATCGCGGCCGTGCGGCGCATCGTGTCGACTGCACCTCCATGTCGGCACCGGAAATGCCGGATTGTTCGCGCTCGGGTTCATGATCGCGAACGGCGCCGCGATCACCTCGGTCGAGAAACCGCAGTCGAGAGTCACGGGAGTCTGTCCGGCTCGGCGGTCTCTGCGCATGTTGCAACGATGCGACGACCGTTGGGTACGCAACGACTTCACCCGCGTGCGCACTGGTCAGCGCACAGTCGGCGGCCCGTTCACGCGCGCGTCGTGCCCTGCTGCTCGAGCGCCGCTTCCGCGCGCAGGCAGTCGAGATCCCGGCCGATCGTCGCGACCGCGAGCCGTGCGTTGCCGCGCCAGAACGCGACCGAAGCATCATGCGCGCGCAGGTCGCCGTCGATCTCGACGCGGTCCCATTGCTCCGCATGTCCGACATAACGGACCGTCAGGTCGTAGTGCTGGCTCCAGAAGAACGGCACCGCGTCGAACGGCCG
This sequence comes from Burkholderia sp. BCC1996, assembly GCF_905339955.1. Taxonomy (NCBI): domain Bacteria; kingdom Pseudomonadati; phylum Pseudomonadota; class Betaproteobacteria; order Burkholderiales; family Burkholderiaceae; genus Burkholderia; species Burkholderia sp. BCC1996. The sequence goes on along the minus strand of NZ_CAJPHM010000007.1, from coordinate 80,132 downwards.
CTGCTGGCCGAGCATGTTGCGCGCCGCGGCGATGCCCTGCCGCTCCGCGACGACCCAGTGCTCGACGCGTATGCGTTCGCCCGTCAACGGATCGGGCCAGCGCGCGATGTCGCCGGCCGCATAGATGTCCGGTGCGCTCGTCCGCAGGAAACGGTCGACCGTCACGCCGCGATCGACGGCGAGCCCCGCCTCCTGCGCGAGCGCGACGTCCGGATGCACGCCGATGCCGACCACCACCACATCGGCCGGCAGCGCGTCGCCGTTCGACAGCGTCACGCGGTCCGGCGCGATCTGCGTGGGCGTCGCGCCGAGATGGAACACCACGCCGTGCGCTTCGTGCAGCGCGCGGATCGTGTCGCCGAGCGCGTCGCCGAGCACGCGCGCCATCGGATGCGCATCGGGTGCGACCACCTGCACGTCGAGCCCGCGCGTGCGCAGCGCGGCGGCCGCTTCGAGGCCGATGAAGCTTGCGCCGACCACGACGCAGCGCCGCGCCGTCTTCAGCTTGCCGATCAGCGCATCGCAATCGGCGCGCGAACGCAGCACGCACACGTGCGGCAGATCCGCCCCCGGCACGGTCAGCCGGTTCGGCTCGGCGCCGGTGGCCAGCAGCAGCGCGCCGTAGCCGACGCGGCTGCCGTCCGCGAGCTCGGCCGCATGCTGCGCGGGATCGATCCGCGTGACGCGCGTGCCGCAGCGCACGTCGATGCGCTGCTCGGTATAGAACGACGCGCCGCGCAACGGCAGCCAGTCGGCTTCGGCCGTGCCGGCCAGATAGTCCTTCGACAGGTTCGGACGGTCGTACGGCGGCTCGCTGTCCGCGCTCAGCAGCGTGATCGCATGCGGATAGCCTTCCTGGCGCAGCGTCACGGCCGCCGCAATCGCGGCCGCACCGCCGCCGACGATCACCACCGATGCGGGCAGCCCCGCCGCGTTCAGTGCGGGCGGCGATGCGGCGGGCCGCGCATCGAGCACGATCGCGCGGCCGTCGCGCCGCTCGACGCGCCAGCACGTCAGGCCGTCGAGCGCCGGCGCGCGTAGCAGTGCGCCGGTGCGCAGGCAGAACGCCGCGTGATGCCACGGACAGCGGATCGTATCGCCGACCAGCAGCCCGTCGGCGAGCGGCGCGCCGTAGTGCGGGCATTGCGCGCCCACGGCAAACAGTTCGTCGGCGCGGCGCACCAGCAGCACCGTGGCGTCGCCGACCTGGCCCTCGATCATCGCGCCGTCGGCGAGGTCGTCGAGCGCGATCCCCTGCGCGAGATCGGGACGTGAAGACGAGGCGTCGCTTCCGGACATGGCGTGGCTCCCGGGGTGTGGGGTAACGATCCCATTATCGGCGTCCTTCCCGAAAAGAACAGGTACAGACGACCCCGCAGCGCACGCAAACACGGACTGTGGCTTGTACGCGATCCGCGACCGGCGTGGAACGTCATCGACGTTGCGGCGCAACACACACCGGATGCGCATGCGGGGGGCCGGCGAGCCGAGCAATCCGCGTACCGCCCCGCCTTCATCCCGTCACGAGGAGCGACCCGATGGCGACCGTTCTGTGCGTGCTCTATCCCGACCCGGTCGACGGCTATCCGCCGCATGACGTGCGCGACGCGATTCAGGTCATAACGCGAGCTTGCCGACCGTGACGATCGCGCGTTCGATGTCCGGCGACCACGGGCTGCTGTAGTTGAGCCGGATGAAATTGCGGTAGGTGTCCGCGATCGAGAACATGTAGCCGGGCCCGATCGTGATCCCCTGCTCCAGCGCGAGTTGGTACAGCCGCATCGCATCGACCTGCGCCGGCAACTCGACCCACAGCACGTAGCCGCCCGCCGGGCTCGAGATGCGCGTGCCCTCCGGAAAGAACCGCGACACCATCGCGCGCATCAGGTTCGCCTGCTGCGCATACGCCTTGCGCAGGCGCCGCAGGTGATGCTCGTAGCCGTCGCGCTCGAGGAACTCGGCGATCGCCAGCTGCGGCAGCGACGGCGTCGCCAGCGTGTTCAGGAACTTCAGCTTCTCGACCTGATCGCGATAGCGGCCCGGCAACGCCCAGCCGATCCGGTACGCGGCCGTCAGGCTTTTCGAGAACGACGCGCAGTGCAGCACGATCCCGTTGCGGTCGAACGCCTTCAGCGCACTCGGGTGCGCATTGCCGAAATACAGTTCGTTGTACACGCCGTTCTCGATGATCGGCATGTCGATTTTAGTTGCGAATTCAACCAGTTCGCGCTTGCGCTCGTCGGGCATCTGGAAGCCGAGCGGATTCTGGAAGTTCGGCATCACCATGCATGCGGCGATCGGCTGAGACTTCGCGATCGCCGCCAGCGCCGCGATGTCGATTCCGTATTCCGGATGCGTCGCCACCTCGATCGCCTTCATCCCCATCCGTTCGATCGCGTGCAGCATCGCGTAGAACGTCGGCGACTCCACCGCGATCGTGTCGCCCGGTTTCGCGACCGCCTGCAGGCACAGGTTGATCGCCTCGGTCGCGCCGACCGTCACGATGATCTCGTTTGGGTCGACCGACATCCCGTTTTCCAGGTAGCGCCGTGCGATCTGCCGGATCAGGCGCGGATGGCCGGGCGGCAGCCCGTCGGTCACGCCCCACAGCGACTTGTCGCGGCCGGCCGCATACGCGTAGCGGTTCAGCTTCTCGAACGGAAACAGGCTCGGGTCCGGGTACGGCGAGCCGAGCGGCACCGCGTCGTCGGTGCCGATCGCGCGCAGCGTCGACAGCACGAGCCGGCTCACGTCGACCGACGACGAGATCGCGATCGGCTTCGACGGCCGCAGCTCGCGCACCGGCGCGTGCCCGTCGTCGTTGCGCAGGTTCACGAAGTAACCCGACTGCGGGCGGCTCTCCAGCAGCCCGCGGCTTTCGAGCAGCAAGTATGCGTGCAGCACGGTCGTGATGCTGATCCGGTGCTGCTGGCTCGCCTGCCGCACCGACGGCACACGATCGCCATGTCGATACACGCGTTGCCGGATGAGTCTCTCTATGTCGTTCGCGAATTTCTCGTAGAGCTTCATCCGCCTCGCCCCGCCAGCGGTGAACCAGCCTGCGACGCCCAGGTGCGCGTGCCGTGCCGCTGCACGAAGCCGGATAGCCGTGTCCGGCCGCGGGCGTTCCGGGGCGAGCCACGTCCATTACCGAAATTGAAGGCGGATAGCAATGCGAAATCCATCATGAGAAGGATCGGCATCCTACTGCGTCATTTCGGCGAATGTAAGTGACAGTTTGGCGATCAAACCTCAAATCGCACACGTGTGGTGAACAGATGGAAACGCGGCAGCCGCGAGTCGGCGCCGCACCGAATCAATCTCGGCATAACGAAATGAACTGCCGAACCGACGCCCCCATCGATCGGGCCCGCACACACACGCATCACCGCCGCGCATGCACATCGTCCTCGACGTCGTCGACTTCCGCCGGAAAGCGATGCTGGCCGAAGCTGAGGATCAGCACGCCTACCGCGAGCAGCACGATTCCGAACGTGGTCATCAGCATCCGCTCGGGGCTGTCGGTGGCGCCGCGCAGGATCAGGTCGCGCGCGAGCGACGTCATCGCAATGAACAGCGGAAAGCGCACCGGCAGCCGGCCGAGCCGCAGGTAACGCACGTTCATCGCGAGCACTTCGAGATAGAGGAACATCAGCAGCAGGTCGGTCAGCGACACCTCACCCGCGAGCACGACCTTCCACGCTTCCTGCGTCATCGCGAACGCGGTCGCGAGACCGATCACGATCAGCCCGGCCAGCTCGGCCGCGTGAAGGAAGTGTCCGAAGCGGCGGCGGATGCGCTCGGCGGCCGTATCGGCGGAAACAGTGGACGTATTCAAGGCGATGACCGGTGCAATCAGGGTTGTGCCGCGGTCGACGCTGGGTCGACACGGCGGATGGTTTCGGGCGGCGGAAAGCCCGCGACGCGCGCATCGGGAAAGGTTGCGCACGCACCGGCCGCGTTGGTGGCCTGCGCGACCGCGGACAGCGTGCGCCGGCAGCACTGGTGGAACGCGACGCCGGCATCGGTACACGCCACGTGGCCGCCCGCACGCGCCAGCAACAGCCGGCAGTCGAGATACCGTTCGAGGCGGTCCAGCCGCTCGCTGACTTGCGCGCGGCCGAGCTTCAGTTCGGACGCCGCGGCGGACACCCCGCCATGCTCGACCACCGCGACATAAATACGCATCGCTTCCAGCAGGTTCATCATGATGGTCCTCGTCGGCGGGCGGAGCGAACCTAATCTACTGCACGCGCCACGCCCGCTCAAGAGCACAGCGCCGCGGGTTTCAGGAGTACAGCTGCACGCCCGCGACGCAGAATCGGACCCCGATCAACCCATTCGAATGACAGATTGGCGATACGTGTTCCAAAGACCCGCCGAAGCTGCTAGATTGCATGCTCGACGACGTTACGCGGTGCGGCGAGGTCGCGCGCCGGGCGAACGCGCGGCCACCGAGCCTGCCTCCCCCTTGCGCGCCCGGGCGGCAGGCCGCCGCCGCTGCGGCCCGTTGCGCGATGCCCGCGCAACGTCCTTCATCCGCATGTCACAAAGAGAACAGTCGCATGACACAGTCCAACCGTTCGTCTTCGCGCGCCGCGGCATCCGCGGCCCGTCCGTCCCGACATGACTGACCGGCAGGCCGCGATGCAAACCCGTCCCCCGCTTTCCCAGGCCGTTCACAGCCCGATCACGCGCAGCGCGATCTTCCTCGTTGCCACCGTCAACCCCGGCGCCGAGCGCGCCGACACGATCCGCGCGTGGTGCGGCGACATCGCCGCGCTCGTGCGCTCGGTCGGCAAACGCGTGCCGGACGGCAACCTGTCCTGCGTATGCGGCTTCGGCGCCGACGCCTGGGATGCGCTGTTCGGCGATCCGCGCCCCGCGTCGCTGCATCCGTTCCGCGAATTCGGCGCCGGCCAGCGCGTCGCGATCGCGACGCCCGGCGACATCCTGCTGCACATCCGCGCCGACGCGATGGACCTGTGCTTCGAACTCGCGACCCAATTGCTCGGCGCGCTCGGCGACGCGGTCACGGTCGTCGACGAGGTGCACGGCTTCCGCAACTTCGACCAGCGCGCGATGATCGGCTTCGTCGACGGCACCGAGAACCCGGAGGGCCGCGACGCGGTCGACTTCACGGTGATCGGCGACGAAGACGCCGAATTCGCGGGCGGCAGCTACGTGATCGTGCAGAAGTACCTGCACGACATGGCCGGCTGGAACGCGCTCGCGGTCGAGACGCAGGAGCGCATCATCGGGCGCACCAAATTGTCCGACATCGAGCTCGCGCCGGACGTGAAGCCGTCGTGCTCGCACAGCTCGCTGACGACGCTCGACGAGAACGGCCAGGAAGTGAAGATCCTGCGCGACAACATGCCGTTCGGGCGCCCCGGCTCCGGCGAATTCGGCACCTACTTCATCGGCTACGCGCGCTCGCCGGCGCCGATCGAGCAGATGCTCGAGAACATGTTCGTCGGCCGCCCGCCCGGCAACTACGACCGGCTGCTCGACTACAGCCGCGCGGTCACCGGCTCGCTGTTCTTCGTGCCGTCGGCCGACCTGCTCGAGGCGCTCGCCGATCGCCCCGCACCGGCCGCCGCCGACGCCACCGCCGCCGCGCAGCCGGCCCCCGCATCGCCCGAGTCGCGTCGTGACGGCTCGCTGAACATCGGATCGCTGAAAGGAGCCAAAGCCTATGAATAACCTGCACCGCGAACTCGCGCCGATTTCCTCGTCCGCCTGGGAGCAGATCGAGGAAGAAGTCGCACGCACCTTCAAGCGCTCGGTGGCCGGGCGCCGCGTGGTCGACGTCGAGGGCCCGGCCGGCCCCGAGCTGTCGGCCGTCGGCACCGGGCACCTGCGCGAGGTCGCGGCACCGCGCGAGCTGGTCGGCGCACGGCTGCGCGAAGTCCGCACGATCGTCGAGCTGACGGTGCCGTTCGAGCTGAGCCGCGACGCGATCGACAGCGTCGAGCGCGGCGCGCGCGATGCCGACTGGCAGCCGGCGAAGGACGCGGCGCAACGCCTCGCGTTCGCCGAAGACGGCGCGATCTTCGACGGCTATCTGGCCGCGGACATCGTCGGCATCCGCGAAGGCACGTCGAACCGCAAGCTCATGCTGCCGGCCGACGTCAGCGCGTATCCGGACGCGATCAGCGACGCGCTGGAAGCGCTGCGGCTCGCCGGCGTCGACGGCCCGTACTCGGTCGTGCTCGGCTCGGACGCCTACACGGCGCTCAGCGAGGCGCGCGACCAGGGCTATCCGGTCCTCGGCCACATCAAGCGCATCGTCAGCGGCGAGATCATCTGGGCGCCGGCGATCAGCGGCGGCTGCGTGCTGTCCACCCGCGGCGGCGACTATGAACTGCACCTCGGCGAAGACGTGTCGATCGGCTACACGAGCCATACCGACAAGGTCGTTCGCCTTTACCTGCGCGAAACGTTCACGTTCCTGATGCTGACGAGCGAGGCATCGGTGGCCGTGGCGCCGCAGGGCAACCCGGCGACCTGACGTTCCGCCCGCGCGATGCCCGACCGGCATCGCGCCCACCGGCCGCATGGCCGGCCGCACGTTCGTCGCCGATCGAACCATCCTGCATGGAGCGAGAAATGAGCGAATCGAATGAAGCACTACAGGCACTGCAAGCGTCGATCGACAGCCTGAAGCAGGCCGTCGACGCGAACGCGAGCCGCCAGGCCGGCGACACCGCCGTATTGTTCACCGTGGTGGCGCTGATGCTGGCCGAACTGCCGCCCGACTCCCGCAACCTGATCGAGGATTCGTTCTCCGTCTGGGCCAATGGTCTGCAGAATGCGGCACTGTCAACCGACGTGAAGCAGATCGCACGGCAGAAACTTGCGATGACGCTCTCCGACTGACGCCGCCGCCTCGTCACGGTTGGGCCATGTCCGGCCCGCACCGTGCAGCCCGCCCGCTTCGCCAGCGGCCTCGCGCCACGCACCGGTTGCGGTGCGCGCGCGGCCCGGCCTGACCCGTGCGCGCACGCTGCCGCGCTGCGCGCTCGCGCCGATGCGCGCGCGCCGTGTTGCGTCGCGCGCATCCCTTCCCGTTTGCTCCCTGCCGGCGCCCTGCGCGCCGATGTCGCACCGCGCTTCGCGCGCGTCGCACGCCGCCACGTTTGCGCAGCCCGCACGCCGCACCCGCATGCGCGCTCGTCTGTACTCCTTGCGTCTCATGCTCGCACGCTTGTGAGGGTGCAATTCCCGGCCGGGCCGATGCGGAACTGTGTCTTGGAGGCCCTGGGCCGATTCGCTATTTTGAACGCAGTCGAAGTGACGGCGCAGGCGCCGCGAAGCAGCGGTATTGCCGGCGTCGAGCACGGCCGGTCGCCATGCCGGCGCGCGCGGCGCGACGGCGCCGGCATGGCGCGCGCGCCGCCGGTCGCGTCGAGCGGCAGGCACGCCCCGGCGCCCTCGCGCATCGGGACTTCCGTTTCGATTCACGTTCATTGACAGGAGCCAGACCACCATGCCCGCACTTTGCGACATCTGTCACGCCCGGCCGGCCGTCGCGCGCGCCACCGTGATGCAGGACGGCGAGCGCAAGACGATCTCGATCTGCGACTACCACTTCCGTCAGCTGATGCGGCATCAGAGCATGCTGAACCCGTTCGACTCGCTGCTGGGCGGCGGCGCGTCGTCGCTGTTCGGCGAGTCCGGCGACACGTCGCCGCTTGCCGCGGAGATTCCGCGCGAGTCGGTCGACCCGACCGACGCGTTCAGCGAGCAGACGCTCGAACTGCTGCAGCGCGCGGCCGAGAAGGCGCACGAGCTGCGCCGCAGCGAACTCGACACCGAACACCTGCTGTACGCGCTCGCGGACACCGACGTGTGCGCCGCGCTGCTGAAGGAACTGAAGCTGTCGCCGCAGGACATCAAGTCATACATCGACGAGCACGCGCACACCGGCACGGCCTCCCCCGATGCGTCGCTCGACAAGCTGTCGATCTCGCCGCGCGTGAAGAAGGCCGTGCAGTACGCGTTCCAGGCGTCGCGCGACCTCGGTCACTCGTACATCGGCCCCGAGCACCTGCTGATCGGTCTCGCGTCGGTGCCGGACAGCATCGCCGGCACGCTGCTGAAGAAATACGGCGTGACGCCCGAGGCGCTGCGCCAGAAGGTCGTGAAGGTCGTCGGCAAGGGTGCGGAAGACGGCCGCGTCGATGCGCCGACCGGCACGCCGAACCTCGACAAGTTCGGCCGCGACCTCACCGCGATCGCGCGCCAGGGCAAGCTCGATCCGGTGCTCGGCCGCGCGCAGGAAATCGAAAGCACGATCGAGGTGCTCGCGCGCCGCAAGAAGAACAACCCGGTGCTGATCGGCGAGCCGGGTGTCGGCAAGACCGCGATCGTCGAAGGCCTCGCGCAGCGGATCGTGAACGGCGACGTGCCCGAAGTGCTGCGCGGCAAGCGGCTCGTCGAAGTCAACATCAACTCGATGGTCGCCGGCGCAAAGTATCGCGGCGAATTCGAGGAGCGAGCGAAGCAGCTGATCGACGAAGTGACCGCCAAGCATGACGAACTGATCCTGTTCATCGACGAGCTGCATACGATCGTCGGCGCGGGCCAGGGCGGCGGCGAAGGCGGGCTCGACATCGCGAACGTGCTGAAGCCGGCGCTCGCGCGCGGCGAGCTGAGCCTGATCGGCGCGACCACGCTGAACGAATACCAGAAGCACATCGAGAAGGACGCGGCGCTGGAGCGGCGCTTCCAGCCGGTGTTCGTGCCGGAGCCGAGCGTCGAGCAGACGATCGTGATCCTGCGCGGGCTGCGCGACAGCCTCGAGGCGCACCATCAGGTGACGTTCGCCGACGACGCGTTCGTCGCGGCCGCCGAGTTCGCCGACCGCTACATCACCGCGCGCTTCCTGCCCGACAAGGCGATCGACCTGATCGACCAGGCCGCCGCGCGCGTGCGGATCGGCGCGACGTCGCGCCCCGTCGACATCCAGGAAGGCGAAGCGCAGATCGCGCAGCTGAAGCGCGAGCAGGACTACGCGACGTCGCGCAAGCGCTTCGACGAAGCGAAGCAGTTCGAAGAACAGATCAACGAGAAGCAGAAGTCGCTCGACGAAAAGATGGAAGCGTGGCAGCGCAAGACCGGTTCCGAGACTCTCGAGGTGACCGTCGAATCGGTCGCCGAAGTCGTGTCGCGGCTGACCGGAATCCCGGTGTCCGAGCTCACGCAGGAAGAGCGCCAGAAGCTGCTGAAGATGGAAGAGCAGTTGCGCGAGCGCGTGGTCGGCCAGAACGACGCGGTGGTCGCCGTCAGCGACGCGGTGCGGCTGTCGCGCGCCGGGCTCGGCCAGACGCACCGGCCGATCGCGACGTTCCTGTTCCTCGGGCCGACCGGCGTCGGCAAGACCGAGCTCGCGAAGGCGCTGGCCGAGACCGTGTTCGGCGACGAACAGGCGATCATCCGCATCGACATGTCCGAGTACATGGAGCGGCACGCGGTCGCGCGGCTGATCGGCGCGCCGCCCGGCTACGTCGGCTACGACGAAGGCGGCCAGCTCACCGAGCGCGTGCGGCGCCGCCCGTACAGCGTGATCCTGCTCGACGAGATCGAGAAGGCCCATCCGGACGTCTACAACGTGCTGCTGCAGGTGTTCGACGACGGCCGGCTGACCGACGGCAAGGGCCGCGTGGTCGACTTCAGCAACACGATCATCATCGCGACGAGCAACCTCGGCGCCGCGATCATCATGGACAACCTCACGCAGCCGGAAGCCGCGCGCAAGACCGACAAGGCGATCCGCGAGCAGCTGATGCAGGTGCTGAAGGGCCATTTCCGCCCCGAGTTCCTGAACCGGATCGACGAGGTGATCGTGTTCCATGCGCTGTCGAAGGAGAACATCCGCTCGATCGTGCAGATCCAGCTCGACCGCGTGGTGCGCACCGCCGCCGCGCAGGACATCACGCTCGTGATGGGCGATTCGCTCGTCGAACACCTGACTGAAGCCGGCTACCAGCCGGAGTTTGGCGCGCGCGAACTGAAGCGGCAAGTTCGGCAGATCATCGAAACGAAGCTCGCGAAGGAGATCCTCGCGGACAAGCTTCAGTCGGGCGACCGCGTCGAAGTCGACTACGACACGGCCGGCGACACGGTGACGTTCAACAAGCTCGCGCCGCCTGATGCGAAGGACGCGAAGCAGGACGCCGACGGCAAGGCCAGGCCGAACGGCAAGGCCGCGAAGGCATCGGCCGATGAAAAGGATGACGAAGCAAAGGCCGATACGCCGCCGCCCGTCGCGAAGGCATCCGGCAAGAAGTCGTCCGGTGCGAAGAAGGACGCGCACTGATACCACGCGGGCCCGGATGCTCGGGCCCGCATGACCGGCGCCGTCCGCCGGACGGCGCCGCCCCACGCCGCGACGCGGCGCAACCCGAGCCACCCCGCAGCGGGCCCGGCTCATGGAGATTCACATGACAAATCGACGCGAAGTGCCGGGCATCAGGAAGTACGATGGGCCCGCCGGCGGTTGGGGCGCGCTTCGCGCGACAGCCGAGGCCGTGCGCACGCAGATGGAAACCATCGAGGCGCCGATCGTGCTGATGCGGACCAACCAGCCCGACGGTTTCGACTGTCCCGGCTGCGCGTGGCCCGACAAGGAACACAAGTCGACGTTCCAGTTCTGCGAGAACGGCGCGAAGGCCGTCACGTGGGAGGCCACGACCAAGCGCGTGACGCCCGAGTTCTTCGCGGCGAACACCGTGTCGTCGCTGCTGCGGATGTCCGACTACGAGCTGGAGAACATGGGCCGGCTCACGCATCCGCTCGTCTACGATCGCGCGACCGACACGTTCCGCGCGGTCGAATGGGACGACGCGTTCGCGCGCATCGGCGAGGTGCTGCGTGCGCTGCCGCCCGAGCAGGTCGAGTTCTATACGTCGGGGCGCGCGTCGAACGAAGCCGCGTACCTGTATCAGCTGTTCGCGCGCGAGCTCGGCACCAACAACTTCCCCGACTGCTCGAACATGTGCCATGAGCCGACCAGCGTCGGCCTGCCGCAGTCGATCGGGATCGGCAAGGGCACCGTTTCGCTGGAGGATTTCGACCACTGCGAGCTGATCATCTCGATCGGCCACAACCCCGGCACGAACCATCCGCGGATGATGGGCACGCTGCACGAGTGCTCGCGCCGCAACGTGCCGATCATCGTGTTCAACCCGTTGCGCGAGCGCGCGCTCGAACGCTTCGCCGATCCGCAGGACATGATCGAGATGGCGTCGTTCGGTTCGACGCGCATCGCGTCGACGTACTACCAGGTCGACGCGGGCGGCGACGCGGCCGCTCTGAAGGGCATCATGAAGGCGCTGCTGCAGCTCGAGGCCGAGCGCGGCGACGTGCTCGACCGCGACTTCATCGCGCAGCACACCAGCGGCTTCGACGCGTTCTCCACCGACCTGCAGGCCACGTCGTGGGACGACATCGAGCGCGCGAGCGGCCTGAGCCAGGCGCAGCTCGAGCAGGTCGCGCTCGCCTATGCGAAATCGAACGCGACGATCGTCACGTACGGGATGGGTGTCACGCAGCACAACAAGGGTACCGCGACCGTGCGCCTGATCGCCGACCTGCTGCTGATGCGCGGCAACTTCGGCAAGCCCGGCGCGGGCGTGTGCCCGCTGCGCGGCCACTCCAACGTGCAGGGCAACCGCACGGTCGGCATCACCGAGAAGCCGTCGGCCGAGTTCCTGCAGAAGATCGAGGACGTGTGCGGCTTCAAGCCGCCCGCGCATCACGGGCACGACGCCGTGCAGGCCATGCAGGCGATGGTCGACGGCCAGGCCAAGGCGCTGCTGTGCCTCGGCGGCAACTTCGCGGTCGCGCTGCCCGATCCCGAGCTGTCGTTTCCCGCGATGGCGAAGCTCGATCTCAGCGTGCATCTCGGCACGAAGCTGAACCGCTCGCATCTGCTGGTTGCGAAGGAAACCTACATCCTGCCCGTGCTCGGCCGCACCGAGCTCGACATCCAGGCGAGCGGCCAGCAGTCGATCACCGTCGAGGATTCGATGTCGATGGTCCACGCGTCGGCCGGCAAGCTCAAGCCGGCGTCCGACGCGTTGCGCTCGGAGCCCGCGATCGTCGCGGGGATCGCGCATGCGACGCTGCCGAACAGCAAGGTCGCGTGGCTCGACCTGATCGCCGACTACGACCGCATCCGCGACCTGATCGACAAGACGGTGCCCGGCTTCGAGGCGTTCAACGAGCGGATCCGCACGCCGGGCGGCTTCCGCCTGCCGCTGCCGCCCACCGAGCGCGTGTGGCCCACGCCGACCGGCAAGGCGATGTTCTCGGTCTACACGGGCGTGAAGGAAGACGCGGACGTGCTCGGCGCCGAACAGGTGCTGCGGCTGATCACGCTGCGCAGCCACGACCAGTACAACACGACGATCTACGGGCTCGACGACCGCTATCGCGGCGTGTTCGGGCGGCGCGACGTGCTGTTCATGAACGTGGCGGATCTCGCGAAGTACGGGCTCGAACACGGCGACCTCGTCGACATCGAGACGATCACCGCGTCGGGCCGCACGCTGCGCCTCGAGAAGATCACCGCGATCGAGTACGACATCGCGCCGGGCTCGGTCGGCGCGTATTACCCGGAAGCGAACGTGCTCGTGCCGCTCGACTACATCGACAAGGAAAGCGGCACGCCGTCGTACAAGTCGGTGCCGGTGAGGGTCGCGCGTTCCGCGGTCGTGTGATCCGCGGGCGGGCAGGTTCGCGACGTACGGCACGCATGCGACATGCCGTGATGCCGAGAACCTGCCTGCCGCCCCGCCTCCCCGCTCTCCCGGCCGCTGCATCGCCTCCGATGCGGCGGCCGCTTCGTTTTCACGTGGCGAACGGCACGCGCCTTACCGCGCCGGCGACGGCGGCAGACGCGCGCCCGTCTGCCGGCGACGGTACGCGCTGTCGCGCGTCGCGAGCCAGTAGTACAGCGGCGACGTCAGCGCGAGCCCGACGAGCCAGGACAGGTCGGCGCCGCCGAGATGCGCGGGAATCGGGCCCGCGTACATCGGCGTGTTCATGAACGGGATCTGCACGACGATCCCGATCGCATACGCGAGCAGTGCCTGCGGATTGAATTCAGGGTCCGCGTCGAAGGCTGAGCAACACGAAACACTTTACATGGCGTCCACCCATTCACGGTCGCCGCAAGGCAAACCGTGAATGAACAGGCGCTCGACTCAATGCCCGCCGTTGATTTCCGTGTCTTCGAATGCCAGATGCTCGAAATAGCTACCCGTGAAATCCACGTCCAGCCCCTTGAGTCCATGGGCTTCGACCATGCTTCCCGTGCAGTCCAGCACCTGCACCGAATGCCACGTGTTGTCGTCGAACCGAACGCCGTTCCACTTGCATCCGAGAAATTTCACGCTATTGAACGTACTGCCCTGAAAGGCGGCCTCATCGAAGGAGCAATCGACGAACGTGCATCCGGAAATTGCAATCCCCGAAAAATCGCAACTGGCAAACGTACAAGCAGAGAACCGGCAGCCTGTCCAGCCGGCCTGCCGGAATGACGTGCCGCTGAACCGGCTGCCGCTGAAGCTGCTGCCGGAGAATTGCGCAAGACCCAGATCCAGGCCGGCATAGGCCGAACTATCCGTCTGACCTGAGAGTCCTGCCGGCATTCCACCGGCACCCTTGCGCCACAGGTCGTGCTTGTAGATGATTTCAGAACTGCTCATGAGTCTGCGTCTCGATGCGCCTGAGCAGACGATTCGCCTTCGCCGTTGCCGGCCGTCTGTTCGTCATCGGCGTCGGACGCCGCCGAGTCGCGGCTGGCGAACCAGGCGACAAGGCCGCCCAACGCAATCAGCGAGCCGAGGAAGAGGAAATTCTCGATCGCAAAATCGCTCACGTCATGCGAACCGTAGCTGCCTCCACTGATCTGGGACACCGCCCCCAAGGATGCGATGACAGCCCAGGCAACCAGTATCAGGCCGCCGGCCACTACGATCGCGGCCATTGTCGACTTGCGCATTCTTCGCTCCGTCAAGCGTCACCGGACGCGTTGCCTACACTGACTTCCGGCAGATTCGCGAATCCGAGGCGATTGGCCTCGTTCCACCACGTCCAGGTCACGTCCGCCGGCGATACATCCAGATGCATGTCCTGCGGATCAGGGAACGAATCACCCTGGGCGACATAGGCCTGGCGGTACCACTGATTGAACGTCGCGGCTCGAGGATGGTCATCCGTCACACTGGCCTGCCATATACCCGTCACCGGGCACGCGCGTGTGCCTCGACACTGGATCAGCGGATCGGGAAATTGCGCGGTGCGCGCGATGCCCTGCGCCACGCGGGGTTCCGATACCGGTTGTTGTACTGCCACCGGAATCGCATCGCCGACGTAATGAAAGAAGATACGTCCATCTTCCAGAACAAGGCCGGGACGACTGCGATCGAATAGTTCGTCCTTGCTGTAGTGCATCGGCACCTGCGCCAGATTCCAGGCGAAATGACGTTCGGCAGTCGGATACTTGAGCTGTGCGAGCCAATAACCGCCCACCGGTGCAGCGGTGGTTTCAGCCTGCGGAGGTACGGTGACAGGCGGCTTCTCCGGCAACGTATAGCCATCGGGTACATGCGCGCGACCGGTACGTAGTGAGACCGGATGAGCGGCGGGTTTGGAAGGCGACGCCGGTGCCGACATCACGGCCTTCGCCGCATTGATCAGCGTCTCCTTGTTGCCGTCCCACTTGGGCAATTTGGATGGCGGCAGCGGCACCACCTTGTCGAGGTTCGGCAGGCGAAGGTCGGGATCGCGCTCGAGGCGGTCGGCGAGAATTCCGTAGCGTTCGGCGCGTGCCTCGTCCTTGACATGGCCGACCAACGGATCACCCTTGCCAAACGAAGCGCTCAACCATCCGGCACTCTCGGCGCTCCCGAATTTCACACCGGCATGCAAGGTCTTGAGTGCGCGTTCATTGTTCTCGCCCAATTCTGCGCGATCACCTACGATCGTCGTCCCAAGTTCATATGCTGCACGCCCGTTTCCCTGTGCGACGCCGCATTCCAGCATCTGGAGAGCAATCTTGCGATTGCCCCAAAAGCCTGCCTTCGGGTCGTCATAGAGCGCGTCCATTTTGCCCCCCAGATATGCCATCGCACTCGGGCTACCCATATCCGCGGCCAGTTGCCAGAATGCATAGGCTCTACTCGCATCCTGCTTCACACCCATTCCGTTCATGTAATACGTGCCCATTAGATCGTAGGCCGCCGGAATGCCGAGTTTCATTGCCTGTTCGGTGATCTGCACCGCGCGTTCCGAATCACGATCCACGCCCTGCCCTTCAGCATAAGCATTGGCCAGATTCAACATCGCTTTCCAGTGCTTTCGTTCAGCGGCCTTGGCCCACAAATCGACCGCCCCCTTGTAATCGCGCTGGTTCGGCCACAGTAGCGAACTGGTGAGAGCCACTGCTTCCTGGTTCCATCGATCTGCCTCTGGATCGATTGGGGGAACGACATCAGCCTCATGCTTGCACTCAAATGCGTCACGGTGAGGATTGAATGCCGTCAGCGACATATTGCGAGGAAGAGAGTCGTTCATTGAGCAGGCCGTACAAGCAAGGAACACGAAAGCAGAAACTAAACGAATCAAACCGAAACGGTCGGCGACGGTCGAACTCAATTGATTGCGCACGATTGTTAGATACCTGATCAGGAAAGACGAACGCCTGTCGCGCGTTCATCATGGAACGGATGCAGAAAGCCCGTGGGAGCATCCCCTTTTTTCCGTGCGATTTCGTTCGTCTTCAACAATTGCACCCAGTTGATGAATGTCTTTGCCATGGACTGCGGCGTGAGCGATGCCGGATTGCAATCCGCTGCGTTTCCAGTGTGAAGTTTCCATACCCGCTTGCGCAGATCTTCAGTCTTCGCCGGATCATCAGTTCCGACATTGATCTCTGCGTCCACTGCCATGCTCCGCAAATTCAGGTTGGCACTGCCCAGCGTGAAAAAACTATCGTCGATCAACAGCAGTTTACTGTGAATGTAGATCTCTCTGTACCGGGCCGCTATCGACTGCGTTGGCAACGGCAGCATCGGAGCCAGATCCGGGTCCGGCAACTCTCCTTTGGCTTGTTGTTTGCCTACGTATTCATCCCAGCGAGCTTGCTGCTTCGCTGTCTCCGTACTCAACTTTGAGCTACGCCATCTACTATCGAATGTCCAGAGGCTACCGATCAGAGTGCGGATTCCCATTTGATCCAGCGATTTGGCAAGGGAAGCCTTGTCGCCGAGATCCTTTGTGCTTTGCGCGACGGGAGAGAGCGGTGCGGGGTAAAGATCGGGATCGATACTCGCCCCGCTCGCCTTCTGTCGCTTGACATAAGCGTCCCACGTGGCCTGCTGCTGCCGGTTGCGCGCCAACTCGTCTTCGACAGCCTTGTCTTGATTGGGCATCGATGTGCCATGGCCCAGGACCTTAACCGTGTCGTGCGTACGCGGCACCATTTGTGTTCGCTCAGGCGTGGGAATGACGACCATCACGTGTAAGTTGGGTATGTCGCTCGGACTCTTCCCGGCCGCCTGACTACAAGACAGAAACTGCGCTCGCAACTCCTTCAGCTTCTTCGGCCACTCGGTATATTGGAAATACTGGTTCTCGACGTAGATATAGCTGCGTGCAAAGGACGTGGCCTGCTCATACAGGGCCTTGATGGATTTATCCTTTTCTTCCGGCTGAGTACGCACGACTTGCGCCCGCTGACACGGTGTGCCGAGATTTTTCGTCAATCCCGTCGGCACCTTCTTGAAATCGTGCGTTCGCGATACGTTATCACCTTTGCCCTTGGCGCGGTTCCACGCATCGACGAAGTTCTTGCTGACCGCCACCAGCGCTTCGCCTCGAAGACGGCTCGCGTAATCCTGGTATGGTTTCAGGCCAGGCTGCACGTCATTGGCGCCCTCCCATGACTCGCCACGGCGTGGATCATGAAAGAGGTGCTGCTGCGTATCCCAGTAGTCCGTCACGCTATTCAGCCCCATCACATAACCGACTGCGTGTGCACCACCTTCATGCTCGTAGTCGATCAGGATGGTCTTCTGATGGTCGGTGGCCACTTTCTCCAGACCCAGCACTTCGGTGAAGTCACGTTTCCCCGGCTCGCCTGCAAGGCTCTCATGAACCGCCTTGCTACTGCCATCTCGCGTTCGAATCGACAGATTGGGCAGCCGGCCCGCGAACGCGTCGTCATACCAACGCGCATTGAAATCCTCGCGCCGTTCCTGCGGTGTCTGCGGTTGAGGCGGCTTGCCGGTCTGCAAATAGATACCGCCGCTCGCGCCGACCATCATGGCCATCTTTTCTTCGTAGTTCAGACGACCGCTGCTATGTCCCGGCATGTTGTTCGAACCAAGACTTCCGATAAACCCGTACCACGACAGCAAACGAACCTGAACCGGTTTGCCATTGTTGAATTTCCCCGCGGCCACATCGCGCAACAGCCCGCCCCAGGTATCGCCGCGCGGCCACACCGATCCATTGCGGATCAGTTCCATGCCCGGATCGAAACCCCAACAGATGATTTCCACGCTGTGCTTGGCCGCCTTCAAATCGGCCGCGATTTGCTTGAACGCATCCTCGCCACAAATGAACACGTCGAGATTGTTCTTCTCATACGGAGGTGCATAGTAGGTTTCCTTCTTCTCCAGAAACCACTGCGCACTGGCGACCGATTGGCGTGTGCAAACATCGACCGGCGCCTTCGATTTGTTTTGGGTATCGGTATCCGACATCAGATTTCTCGTCAAAAGTCGCGGAGCACCACGCGTCAGCCCTGTGCATGGCGCTGGCGCGATTCGGGATCGCCATCAACCGCGCGCCATCCCTGGGCAGCCAATTGCTCATCGTCGGTCAAGGCTCCCTCCACTACCGGCACATCGATTTCGTGCCCGTTGTGAAGCTTGACCATATAGGACGACGTGCCCTTCTGGTGATTGGCTATGATCAACTGACCATGCTCGTCCGTTACACCGTCCGCAATCTTGGCCGTGCCCTTGTAAAGGGTATAGGGCTCATAGGCAAGCGGCCGACCGCCATCGGGATGCGAACGAAGGATCACTGCAAGACTGTCCTTTTGTTCCAGTTCCTTGAACGAAACGGGATCAGGCGCCTTCACCGGCTTGTTGTCGGGCCCGACGAGGCTATGCGACGCCGCGTGCTCGCGCCAAACGCCGCTCGTGCCATGTACCACGCCGCCGCCATTCCACTGGCTGTAGCTGGATCCGCCATTGACCGACACTTCATTGCTCGCCTGCGTATTGACTTTCGGCGAGCGGAATACGATCTCTTCACCTGCCTCGAGAATGATGCGCTTGGCAGCCTTGACGATAACGTCCTCCTTGTGTGCCTCGATCCGAAGCTTGCCATCCGCCGTGACCAGCTTCATGCCCTTGGCCGCGAAGGCGCTCATCCAGTCCCCGACCCGTATCAGCAACCGACGTCCCGCGCTGATCTGCGTATTGCCCGAACTCACGGCATCGATGGTCGTCTGCGCACCGAGCACCATCGCGTCCTGACTCACTACGGTCACACCGGCCGGCCCCTCGATGGCAACCATTGGCGCGCCACCTGTGCCGCCGCCCTGGTTGACGTTGCTGCCTGCATCCCAACTCTTGATCTGCGACGCGATCTTCTCGATACGCGCCAGGTCGGTATTATCGGCATCATGTGCCGCAGACGCGTCGCCAAGGTTTTGAACCAGTTCCTGCAATTGCTCGATCAACGTCTGCAATGCAGTACGCTCGAGCATCTTGCCTTCGGCACGACCCTGCTGCTGAGCCGTCACGTACACGCCTTTCGCAGCACGAACGACGGCCTGAGCGTCGGTTCTTGCCTCCAGGCCGTCACCGCGAGGTGCTCCTTGACCGCCATCGCGAGGCTCCGTCAGGTAGCCCAGATTCAACTGCGTGTAGGTATGTTCGCTGGCAAGCTGACTGCTGATCTGGCCGGGCGTATCGTCGAAGCGCAACTGGTTATATCGATCAGCCTTGACTTCCTTGGTCTTGATGCCGGACAGATATCTATTGCCCGGAAGCGCGCCCGTGTGGCTGAACGTGGTCGGCATATTGGGAGCGCCGTGCAGCACGCCTGTCACGATCATCTTGTCCGGATCACCGTGCAAATGGTCGATCAGTACTTCCATCCCGGCGCGAGGAAGCATGTCCATCCCGTAATTCGGACCTGCCCACGGGCTGACCCATCTCACCCACGCGCTGTCCCGCTCGGTTCCGCTGGCGCCGGCACCCTGCGCATGTGCATGATCATCGGCTCGCAAACCAAGAATCTGCACCTTGATACGGCCGAGTTCGTCACAGTGGACTTCTTCGCCGGCCTGGCCGACCACCTTGGCAGTAAACGGATGCACGGGAGGCAGATCGACACGCGGATCGTAGGCGGGCGTCAGCGGCACGCCACGACGCACGCATATGAACGTGTTCTCATAGCGGACGCCGACACCCTCCTGAGCCGGCAGCGCATCGAAGCTCCAGCGGCTCGCGGCAAACAATGCCTGAGCCCGCTCGTCGAGCGCCTTGGCGAAATTGTTGGTCGCACGATGGTGCAGACTGGTAACGACGAACTGGCGCTGCTCCTCGGGCCGGGTGTCGACTTCTGGATGCCCGTGCAGCGTAAACCAGCAACCCGGCGACACATCACGGACATCGCTGGACGCATATACGCATTCGGCACGATGTTCGTGCGCGAGAATGCGCGCCTTCGCCAAGCGCTCCTGGTCTGCGTCCGAATCACCTGCGTGCGGAACGTCGATGACCGAATCTGCCAGCAACTTGGCGAGATCGTTTCCGGCCTCGCCCTGATCCACGATCGTCTCCTGCTCGGACTGAAGCATCCTGCCGGTCTTGTAATCCCAACTGGAACGTCGGACGCTTCCAGGCGTCAGCGCGCGAGCAGTGGACCATAGCGTGACCGAATCGCGTTCCCTCGACTGCGCACCGCGATGGTAAGAAACGCTGCCCGCACGCGCCTGCGGCAACTTCGTCGGATCGTCGCAGAATACGATTGTGTGGACCGGCGTATCGGTTGCCGCGCCGTCATGTTTACCGGCCCGGGCGTACCAGAAAATGCCGTCACGCCGACATAGCCGGCGGATAAAGGCCGCATCCGACTCATCCGCCTGGCGGGACTGCTCACGCTTCGGATATTGGTTGCGATCGAGGAGGAGTTCGAAATCGAAGGCCTGCGCCAACGCCGAACTGCGTTGCTGCCACTCATGCAACAGCGTCTCCAGAATGTCCGGAACACTCATCGAACGGAACGTTCTGCTGTTGACACGCTGCTCAAGGATGCTGAGCGCATCCCGCAACGTCAGCTGGACACATGTGAGAGAGCCGTCCGATTGGCCGGCACGTACATCGGTGACGATCCCGTTGATCGGGTACGGCTCGCCGCGATCCGTTATCAGTTGAACCGAAAGCGGCAGCCCCAGAAAAGTAGCCAGCGGCAAGTCCGGGCGTGAAGACAGACAAGTCAGGTGCCCTTCGATACCCGTGCACAGACCTTCCGTCAAATCGATATTCTGCGGCACCAGGACGTGCGCCAGCGTGCCTTGATGACGGCCCCAATGAAACCTGATCGCACGATTATTCTGATCGAGCGCGCTAGCGAAGGCGCGCAGCATTTCGGTCACGTTCACTTGTCGATTGGCATTCGGCAACGGCGCTCTCAGCTCGCCGCATCGCCTGCGCACTTAATTGTTTAGCTGTTGATTTTAAATGCAAAGTTCACACAAAAACAATCTCGTTATGATAGTAGCGATGCGATGACTGGTAGCGCGCCGGATACTCCCGAGGTCGCGCATCTTTCGGCAGGGATTTTGGCAAAAATTCAGAATCAGACGTTTGATTTTGTTGAGTTTTCCCATCGCCCCGAACGCGCGTTTTGCAGTCGCACCCACCGCGACTGCGCCTTCATCCGACCATTGCCCGACAATTCTTGACTGTGCGCGCGCCACCGAACTGGTAGGATGCGCCTCACCCTACGCGACGCACGCAGAACGCTTGATCGTTCCCTTTTTGCCGGCTCGCGAACCCCGTACTGCGCCAGCCCGGCCCCCCGTCGAACCCCGCAGCACCCCGGCGTCGGCCCCACCCGACCCGTTGCAGCAACCGTTGGAGTAGCGCACGTTGCGCCTGCAAGCATGAAGAAACTGAAGCAGCACATCCGCACCTTGGGCGAGATCGACCGCACGCCGCTGGTACGCGCCGGCGCGCTGCTGTTGATGGCCTGCCTGCTGTACCTGCTGTGGCCGTCGGCCGAAACCGCCTACCTCGCGATGGAGTCGGTCATACGCTGACGCAGCACGCCCGTCCCCGCACTACGCTATACTCGCGCAATGGAAACCCAACCTGCCTCGCCGAACGTGCATCGCTGGTGGCGCGCCTGACCCAGGCGGCCCGTTTCCTTTTGCATGTCCCGAACGTGATGCCGCCAGCCATGGCGGCATTGTCGTTTCTGCGCCCGAATCATGGCTGGTGGCTTCGATAACCCGGAGCCAATCCACACCATGACGCACCCGACCCGACCGACCATCCTCACCGGCGACCGCACGACCGGCCCGCTGCATCTCGGCCACTACATCGGCTCGCTGCGCGCGCGCGTGCAGATGCAGCACGACGCGACGCAGTTCCTGCTGCTCGCCGACACGCAGGCGCTGACCGACAACATGGGCCGTCGCCAGCGCGTCACCGAGAACGTGATCGAGGTCGCGCTCGACTACCTGGCCGTCGGCATCGACCCGGCGATCTCGACGATCGTCGTCCAGTCGCAGGTGCCCGAGCTCGCCGAGCTGTCGCAATACCTGCTCAACCTCGTGACGGTCGCGCGCCTCGAGCGCAATCCGACCATCAAGGAAGAAATCCGCCTGCGCGGCTTCGAGCGCGACATCCCGGCCGGCTTCCTGACCTACCCCGTCAGCCAGGCCGCCGACATCACCGCGTTCAAGGCGACGCACGTGCCGGTCGGTGACGACCAGTTGCCGATGATCGAACAGACCAACGAACTCGTGCGCCGCTTCAACGCGACGGTCGACAAGCCGGTGCTGGTGGAATGCGAGGCCGTGCTGTCGGCGGTCACGCGGCTGCCGGGCATCGACGGCAAGGCGAAGATGAGCAAGTCGCTCGGCAACGCGATCACGCTCGGCTCGACGCCGGACGAGATCACGCAGGCAGTGAAGGACATGTACACGGACCCGAACCACCTGCGCGTCAGCGATCCCGGCCAGGTCGAAGGCAACGTCGTGTTCACGTTCCTCGACGCGTTCGAGCCCGACGTGCAGAAGGTCGACGAACTGAAGGCGCACTATCGCCGCGGCGGCCTCGGCGACAGCGTCGTCAAGCGCGTGCTGAACGAGCGGCTGCAGGCGCTGATCGAGCCGATCCGTGCGCGCCGCCGCGAATTCGAGGCGGACAAGGCGGAGGTGATGGCGATCCTGAAGCGCGGCACGATGCATGCGCGCGAGGTGGCCGGCGCGACGCTGGCCGAGGTGAAAGGCGCGATGGGGCTCACGTATTTCGATTGAGCCGTGCGCGGCAAACGCGGCCGGGCGGCGTGGCGTGGCGCAATGCCGGCGCCGCGCTTACCCCGATGTCCACCGGCACACCGCGAAGCCGCGGTCAGTCGTCCGCAAGCGCCGTCACGACCGCTCGTGCGCCGACGGCGCTGCGTGGCACACGGCCTCGATCCGGTTGCCGGCAGGGTCGACGAGAAACGCCGCGTAGTAGTCGGCGTGATAATGCGGCCTCAATCCGGGATCGCCGTCGGACTGCCCGCCCGCGGAGCGCCCTGCCTCGAAAAATGCATGTACCTGCTCGCGAGAAGCGGCCTTGAAGCACCAGTGCCGCTTGCTCGTTCCGACTTCGGCGGGATCGAGATACACGGCCAGGAAAGTCGAGGCGGTGTCGTTTGCATTGCAGCGTTCGCCGTAACCGAGTGCCGCGGGCCGGTCGTAAACCTTGGCCGCGCCAAGTGCGGCCATGACGCC
Organism: Burkholderia sp. BCC1996; assembly: GCF_905339955.1. Classification (NCBI taxonomy): domain Bacteria; kingdom Pseudomonadati; phylum Pseudomonadota; class Betaproteobacteria; order Burkholderiales; family Burkholderiaceae; genus Burkholderia; species Burkholderia sp. BCC1996. The sequence goes on along the minus strand of NZ_CAJPHM010000007.1, from coordinate 57,088 downwards.
GTCATAGAACGGGCGTGCCTGGTCGATATCAGGAACGCCGATGGACACGTGATCGAGAAGTTGCATGGGATTGGCTCCGTTGAACGAGCACGAGTCTACACAAACATGTCACTTCGAACCGGCTACCGGTACAACCAGATCGCAAAACCGGAGGACAGGATTCCATGACGGACGACCGCCACATTTGGGAAGCACTGGAAGCATTCGTTCGCGAGGAGGCGGCGGTATCGAGCAAACAGCGGATTACCGCGGAGACCTCGATCGCCGACGATCTCGGACAAACCGGAGACGACGCGGACATCTTCATGGAGCGCTTCTTCGCGCGATTCGGTGTGGATCGCGGCGACTACGATTTCGGGCGTTACTTCCTGATGGAGGGTGAAGGGCTCCTGTATCACCTGGTTCGCAAGTTCATTCTCAGGAAGCCCCATACGTTCGATCGAGACGCGTTGACCGTCGGCATGCTGGGCAAAGCCATCGCGCTGGGTGCGTGGGACGCCGATGCGATCAGGAACTGATCCTCACGCAGCGTCACCGACGCTTTGATCGGCGCGTCGAACACCGCGCCCGCCACGCGTCACTTCATCTGCATCAGTTGCACGAGGTTGCCGCACGTATCGTCGAGCACCGCGACGCGCACGGGCCCCGCGTCCATCGGCGCCAGCGTGAAGCGCACGCCGAGCGCGTCGAGCCGCGCGAACTCCGCGTCGAGATCGTCGACCTGGAACGACGCCGCCGGAATGCCGTCCTCGTAGAGCGCCTGACGAAAAGGCCCGACCGCGCGATGATGGCTCGGCTCGAGCATCAGCTCGGTGCCGTCAGGCTGGTCCTTCGACACGACCGTCAGCCAGCGGTACTCGCCCACCGGCACGTTGTTCTTCAACCGGAAGCCGAGGGTGTCGGTATAGAACGCGAGTGCCTTGTCCTGATCGTCGACAAAGATGCTCGTCACGTAGATGCGCATGTGATGTTCTCCGAATCACGCGCGCCGTCGCGCGCGTCGTCGCCGTGCCGCTCACGTGATCTGATACGTCGATGCCGGCACGAATTCCTCCGGCATCGCGCGATCGCCCAGCTCGAGCACCGACCGTTCGATCGTGCGCGCCATCGCATCGAGCGCGAGCGCGTTCGGCGCGAGGCCGAACGGCTCCGCGACCTCGTTCGCGATCGCTTCGAGCGCGATCAGCGTGTACGAAATGAACACGCAAATCAGCGGCGTGAAAAACTCCGTCGAATCGACGAGGCCGAACGGCAGCAGCACGCAATAAGCATAGACGGTGCGATGCAGCAGCACGCTGTACGAGAACGGAATCGGCGTCGTCAGGATCCGCTCGCAACCGCCCACCGCCTTGCCGAGTTCGACCAGCTGCGCATCGAACATCCAGCACGTCGCGTCGCTGCCGGGCGCGCGGCCCAGCGCGCGGACGATCCCGCCGCGCAGTTCGTCGAGAATCGCGACGGGCTGGTAGCACTTGTGCGCGAACGCGGCGGCGCGCTCGGCGCCGAGGATGCGCTGCAGGTCTTGCGCCGGATCGGTATGGCGCAGCTGATGCTTCAGCGCATACGTGAACGCGATCAGCAGATCGGCGAGCCGGTTGCGCTCCGCGTCGCCGACGCTGTCGGGCAGGTAGCGCCGCAGTTGCGACGTGACGGTGCGCGCGGCGATCAGCAGGTTGCCCCACAGAAGCCGCGCCTCCTTGAAGCGCTCGAAGCTCGCGTTGTTGCGAAACGCGAGAAAGATCGCGAGCGCGAGCCCGAACAGCGTGAACGGCGCGGTGTTCAGCGGAATCTTCTCGCCGAAGATGCGCCCGTTCGTGAAAACCGCCAGCGTGCTGACGATCGCCATGAACACGAGTTGCGGAATGATCGACTGCAGCACGGAGCCGTTCCATACGAACAGCATCCTGAGCCAGTTTTGTCGTGGTCTGACGATCATGGTGTTGTCTCGACTGCCAAGGGAATACGCAATGCGGCGCGCCGCCGCCCGATATGCGACGGCCCGCGCGTGGCGGGCCGCTGTCCGATCGCTACCGGGCCGGGTAACGAGCCGCACGGCGGCTGCGCGAGATGATACGCCCGCGCACGCCGCGCGCCGTCACCGGCCGCGCCGGTCAGTGATAGCCGGCGTCGCCCTCGCGCACCTTGCCGCGGAACACGCGGTACTGCATCGCGTTGTACACGAGGATGATCGGCAGCACGATCACGGTGCCGACGAGCGCGAACAGCTGGCTCGAATGGCTCGACGACGCATCCCAGATCGTCAGCGACGGCGGCACGATGTTCGGCCAGATGCTGATCACGAGGCCGGTATAGCCGAGGAACACGAGCGCGAGCGTCAGCAGGAACGGTGTTGCCTCGTGCCGGCGCTTCAGCGTATGGAAGATGCCCCACACGCATGCGACGACGAGGACCGGCACCGGCAGGAACCAGCCGAGGTAGCCGCTGCCGAACCAGCGGTGCGCGACGGCCGGCAGCCCGATCACGGTCCACAGGCTGACCACGCCCATCACGGCGAGCAGCACGCCCGCGAGCGGCTTCATCAGCACGCGCATCTTGCGCTGCAGTTCGCCGTCGACCTTCAGGATCAGCCATCCGCAGCCGAGCGTCGCATAGGTGACGAGCACGCCGATCCCGCAGAACAGGCTGAACGGCGACAGCCAGTCGAACGGCCCGCCCGCGAACTGGTTGTTCACGATCCGGATGCCCTGCAACAGCGAACCCAGCGTGACGCCCTGGCAGAACGCGGCCAGCGCGGAGCCGCCGATGAACGCGAGATCCCACAGGTGTTGCGTGCGGTTCGCCTTTGCGCGCAACTCGAACGCCGCGCCGCGGAAGATCAGCCCGACCACCATCAGGATCAGCGGCAGGTAGTTCGCCGGCAACAGCGTCGAGTAGACGACCGGGAATGCGCCGTACAGGCCCGCGCCGCCGAGCACCAGAAAGGTCTCGTTGCCGTCCCACACCGGCGCGACGGTATTCAGCATGACTTCGCGTTCGACCTTGGCGTCGAAGAACGGAAACAGCAGGCCGATGCCGAGGTCGAAGCCGTCCAGCATCACGTAGAGGAACACGCCGAGGCCGATGATCGCGGCCCACACGACAGGAAGATCGATCTGCATGGCTTACTCCGCTTCGGTGACGTTCAGCGGCGTGGACAGCGCGCTCTTGCGCAGCCCCGGATGCCGGTGCAGCTCGATGTATCCGGCGTGGGCAGCCGGTCCGCGCTTCATCAGGTTCAGCATGTAGTAGATACCCGTCCCGAACACCAGGAAATACACGACCACGAAGATCAGCAGCGACACGCCGACCTGCTGCGCGCTGAGCGGCGCGACCGAATCGACGGTGCGCAGCACGCCGTATACGGTCCACGGCTGCCGCCCGACCTCGGTCGTGATCCAGCCGGCCAGCAGCGCGACGATGCCCGACGGCCCCATGCACACGACGAACCACTGGAACCAGCGCGTTTCATACAGGCGTCCGCCCTTTCTCAGCAGTAGGCCGAGCAGCGCGGTGAGCAGCATCAGCATCCCGAGGCCGGCCATGATCCGGAAGGTCCAGAACACGATCGGCGAATACGGACGGTCCTGCGCCGGGAATTCCTTCAGCCCGCGAATCTCGCCGCTCCAGCTGTGCGTGAGGATCAGGCTGCCGAGGTGCGGCACCTGGATCGCATAGCGCGTCGTCTCGGCCTGCATGTCGGGCAGGCCGACGAGGTTCAGCGCGGTGCCGCCCTTCTCGGTTTCCCACAGCCCTTCGATCGCCGCGATCTTTGCCGGCTGGTATTCGCGCGTGTTCAGCCCGTGCGCGTCGCCGACGACGATCTGGATCGGCGCGAGCAGCAGCAGCATCCACAGCGCCATCGAGAAGCTGCGCTTGACCGGCTCGTCGCGGCGCCCCTTCAGCAGGTGCCACGCGCCGCACGCGGCGACGATGAAGCCCGCGACGATGAACGCGGCGATCGTCATGTGCACGAGGCGATACGGGAACGACGGGTTGAAGATGATCTTGAACCAGTCGACCGGCACGACGAGCCCGTTCTCGATCTTGTAGCCCTGCGGCGTCTGCATGAAGCTGTTCGACGCGAGGATCCAGAACGTCGAGATCAGCGTGCCGACCGCGACCATCAGCGTCGCGAAGAAGTGCGCGCGCGGGCTGACGCGCTGCCAGCCGAACAGCATCACGCCGAGGAAGCCGGCTTCGAGGAAGAAGGCCGTCAGGACTTCGTACGTGAGCAGCGGGCCAGTGATGTTGCCCGCGACGCGCGAGAAGCCCGCCCAGTTCGTGCCGAACTCGTAGGCCATCACGACGCCGGAGACGACACCCATCCCGAAGCCGATCGCGAAGATCTTCGACCAGAACTGGAACATGGATTTGTAGGCGGCGTCGCCGGTGACGAGATAGCGCCATTCCAGCACCGCCAGGAAGCTCGCCATGCCGATGCTGATCGCCGGAAACACGATGTGGAACGATACCGTGAACGCGAATTGCAATCGGGCGAGATGGAACGCATCGAAGATTTCCATGACCGTAATTTGCTCGTGGTTGTGAGGACGTCAGCTCGAAGCAGGAAATCGCGCGACGGCTTCGCGACGGCACGTGCACACAACGACGGATCGCAGTGCACGGCAACGAAGCGTGAATGACGATATCGCGTTTCAGACGATACTCGCAATCGCGCGGACGTGCGCTGAAACTGTGCTTTCCCCGGGGCCGAAGATGTGTGTACGGAAAACCCGTTTCGGCGCCGCGAGGCCCTCGGCTGTACTGCTTTCCGCTCTGCAACGCTGTGCATCCGCGGCACCGCCGAACGCCCGTACCATCGGCTCCTGGCCTGCCCGTGGCGAGCGAGCGCGACCCCGCGCACCGCCCGCGCAGAATCCGTTTCGATCGCCCGGCGCCCGCGCCGGCCGATCCCCCTGGAGAAACCCGCATGGAGCCCAGCGACCGCCCCGACGATCCGGCCGGCACCCGCGTGTGTCATGTGACGCGTCATCGTGCCGGCGACGCGCGGGACACCGTCGATCGCGTCGTCGACGAAACGCCGGTTGCACTCGTATTCAACGGCATCGCGCACACGGTGATGATGGCGACGCCGATCGACCTCGACGCGTTCGGCCTCGGCTTCGCGCTGAGCGAAGGGATCGTCGAGCGCGCGTCGGACGTCTTCGATATCGAAAGCGAATGCCGGCCCGGCAGCGCCGAAGTGCGGCTCACCGTGGCGCAGCAGGCGTTCATGGCGCTGAAGGCGCACCGGCGCGCGCTGGCCGGCCGCACCGGCTGCGGCGTCTGCGGGATCGAGAGCATCGCGCAGCTCGACCTGCATCCGCCGCGCATCGCGGCCGCGGGCGCGGCGGCCGGCATCGGCGCCGACGCCGTCGCGCGCGCCGCCCGCGCGCTGCCGCAGCGGCAGCCGCTGATGCACGCGACCGGCGGCATCCATGCGGCCGCGTGGTGCGAGCGCGACGGCACGGTGCTGGAAGTCGTCGAGGACGTCGGCCGCCACAACGCGCTCGACAAGCTGATCGGCCGGCTCGCGCGGCGCCGCGCCGACCTGGGCGCGGGCTTCGTGTTCCTGTCCAGCCGCGCGAGCTACGAGCTCGTGCGCAAGGCCGCACGCGTCGGCATCCCGATGATCGCGACGATCTCGGCGCCGACCTCGCTCGCGATCGACGTCGCCCGCGAAGCCGGCGTGCGGCTGCTCGGCTTCTGCCGCAACGACGGCTTCGTCGAATACGTGTCGCCCGACCCGCTCCCGTTACCCGAACCGACGCCTGCGCAAGCGCAGGCGCTCACCGCTTGATGAAACCCCTGACCGATTTCGACACCGCCCAACGGCAGTTCGCCGGCGTATTTGCGCCGCCGCATGCGGCCGTCTCCATCCCGGTCGCGCAGGCGGCCGGCCACGTGCTCGCCACGCCGCTCACCGCCGTGCTCGACCAGCCGCCCGCCGACCAGAGCGCGATGGACGGCTACGCGGTCCGTCACGCAGACCTCGAACACGGCGAGCCGCTGCGCGTCGCGCAGCGCTGCTATGCGGGCGACGCGCCGGCGCCGCTCGCGCCGCGCACCGCCGCGCGCATCTTTACCGGCAGCCTGATTCCGCCGGGCGCCGACACCGTCGTGATGCAGGAGCACGCGCACGAACAGGATGGCTGGGTTGCGTTCGACACACCGCAGCGCAGCGGATCGCATATCCGCCGCCGCGGCGAGGAAGTGCGCGCGGGCGCCCTGCTGATGCCGGCCGGCGTGCGGCTCGGCGCGATGCACGTCGGCGTCGCCGCCGCGCAGGGTTGCACGCGCATCGACGTGCGCCCGCCACTGCGGGTCGGCATCCTGACGACCGGCGACGAGCTTGTCCCGTGCGGCCAGCCGCGCGCGCCGCAGCAGATCTACAACAGCAACGCGCCGATGCTCGCCGCGCTGGTGTCGGGAACCGGTGCCGGCGTCGCGGCGAGCGAGCACGCCGCCGACACGCCGGCCGCCGTCGATCAGGCGCTGCGCGGCATGGCCGCGCGCTGCGACCTGGTCGTCTGCGTCGGCGGTGCATCGGTCGGCGACAAGGACCTGCTGCGTCCCGCGCTGACCGCGCTCGGCGCGTCGTTCGTGGTGTCGGGCGTGCGGATGAAACCCGGCAAGCCGGTCGCGCTCGCGCGGCTCGACGAACGGCCCGTGGTGCTGCTGCCCGGCAATCCGGGCGCCGCGATGACCGCGTTCGCGCTGTTCGTCGCGCCGCTGATCCGCTGCCTGCAGGGGCGCGACGACTGCCTGCCGGCCGTGCCGTCGCTGCCGATCGACATCGACGTCGAACCCGATGCGCAGCGCGAGCGCGTCGTCCGCGTGCGCCGCACCCTCGACGCCAATGGCGCGCCCGTACTCGATACGCTGCGGCAACAAGGCGCCGGCACGCTGCAATCGCTCGTTCAGGCGAGCGGGCTCGCGCGGCTGCCGGCCGGCCGACGCATCGCGCGCGGCGACGCGGTGCCGTATTACGATTTCGCGCACTGGCTTGCGTGAGCATGCCGATGAGCGTCATGTCCGCCTTGCGTGCAGGCAGGATCACGAACTGTATTCCTGCATTTCGGGCGGGATTGTGTCCCTGTCGGGAAAATCCGGCGGACTATCCTCACGAAGAGGCTCGTCACGAGCCGTGCGCCGACACGTCGGCACACAGGCGGCCGACCGGCGACGCCGTTCCGCTCACTTCATGCAGGTCGAAAAACCGATCGTGAATGCCATCGCTTCCGCACCGGCCGCCACTGCATCCGGCGGCGCATCGCCCGGCGCCTTCTCCCGCCCGCTCGACACGCTCGCGCGGCCGCTGCGCGATCTGCGGCTGTCCGTCATCGACCAGTGCAACTTCCGCTGCGGCTATTGCATGCCGCGCGACAGCTTCGGGCCCGACTATGCGTTCATGCCGTCGTCCGAGCGGCTGTCGTTCGCGCAACTGGAGAAGATTGCGCGCGCGTTCGTCTCGCTCGGCGTCGAGAAGATCCGCCTCACCGGCGGCGAGCCGCTGCTGCGCCGCAATCTCGAAGCGCTGATCGAGCGGCTCGCGACGCTGACGACCGTCGACGGCAAGCCCGTCGAAATCGCGCTGACGACCAACGGTTCGCTGCTCGCCGCGAAGGCACGCACGCTGCGCGATGCGGGCCTGTCGCGCGTGACCGTGAGCCTCGACGCGATCGACGATGCCGTGTTCCGCCGGATGACCGACACCGACGTGCCGGTCGCGCGCGTGCTGGCCGGCATCGAGGCTGCGCAGGCGGCCGGGCTCGCGCCCGTGAAGGTCAACGCCGTGATCGAGCGCGGCGCGAACGACGACCAGATCCTGCCGCTCGTGCGCCACTTCCGTCATAGCGGCGTGGCCGTGCGCTTCATCGAATACATGGACGTCGGCGGCGCGAGCGCGTGGTCCGGCGACAAGGTCGTGCCGGCCGCGCGGATGCGCGAACGCATCGACGCGAGCTATCCGCTCGTGCTCGTCGGCGAACCCGGCCACGACGCCACCGCCATCCGCTGCCGGCACATCGACGGCGCGGGCGAGGTCGGCTTCATCGCGAGCGTGTCGCATCCGTTCTGCGGCACGTGCTCGCGCGCCCGCGTGTCGGCCGACGGCCAGCTCTATACCTGCCTGTTCGCGACGCAGGGCACCGACCTGCGGCCGTGGCTCGACGACGGCGCATCGGTCGACCACCTCGCCGACGCCGTGCGTGCGCGATGGACGCGGCGCGACGACCGCTATTCCGAGCGGCGCGCCACGCGTGCGGCCCGGCCGTCGGGCAAGACCTATCCGACCGTGCGCATGTCGCTCGTCGGCGGCTGACGGCTGCCGCGCTCGGCGGCGCGCACCGCTTACTGGAGAACCGTCATGACGAGTTTCACCGAATCCCGTGCCGCGTCACCCGACGATCCGTCGCGTGACGCCACCCATGCCGAACCCGCCGAGCCGCACGCCGAGCCGCCGCCGGCGATTGCCGCCGGCTTCGAGGTGCGTGTGCAGTACGCGGCGATCGACGCCGGTACCGAGATCGCACCGATCGTTCGGAATCCGAATGTCGGCGCGGTCGTGAATTTTCTCGGTGTCGTGCGCAACGAAGGCGACGTCGACGACGTGATCGCGCTCGAAGTCGAGCACTATCCGACGATGACCGAGCAGGCGCTCTGGAGCATCGTCGAGGAAGCCAGCGCGCGCTGGCGGCTAGAAGCGGTCAGGATCGTGCATCGCGTCGGGCGCATTCCGCTCGGCCAGCCGGTCGTGATCGTCGTGGTGGCCGCCGCGCATCGTGCGTCGGCATTCGATGCGTGTGAATTCATCATGGACTTCCTGAAGACGCATGCGCCGTTCTGGAAGAAGGAGATCCGGCACGACGGCGTGGCCGGCTGGGTCGAGCCGAAGGCGCACGACGATCAGGCGATGCGGCGATGGGGTTGAGCGTGCCGGTCAATGCGTTGCCGATTTCGCCCATTTCGCCCGGGACATTTCAATGAAACTGACGATCAAATACTTTGCGAGCATTCGCGAACAGCTGCATATCGATCAGGAAGTCGTCGAGATCGATGCGCACGAGGTCACCGTCGACGCGCTGCGCGGCACGCTCGCCGCACGCGACGCGCGCAGCGGCGAAGCGTTGCGGATGGACCGGCCCGTGCGGGCGGCCGTGAATCTCGAGATGGTGACCGGGGGATTCGTCGTGCGGGAGGATAGCGAGGTGGCATTTTTCCCGCCGGTGACGGGCGGGTGATCCGTTCGCACCGGGCGGCGACCGGCGGGCTTAAGCTGCCCGATGCCTGACTGGCGGCTGGACGAACTCGCGAAGAAAATCCGGGACGGGTGGTCGATCGACGTCGGGTAGCCGGCCGGCGCGCCGGCCACTTTCCGCACGGCCGGACGCGCGGGCATCCGTTCGCGCCAGGCGAGCAGATTCGGTGTTTCGGCCGTCATCGGCGCGCCCTTGCGCGTGCCGAACCACTGCGTCACGGAGAACGCGATGTGCGCGTACGAAAAGGCTGCATCCGGACCCCAAATCGGGGTCGACTACATCTCCGGTCGTAACGAAGTTGTCATGAACCCCGCCCACGAAACAGGCAAATGGATCATCAAGCCACGCGACTTGCCGTGACCTGCATCCAGCCTCATTTCTCCTGATTTTTATATTCAGAGTATTTTCGCGAGTCGCCCCTCACTCTGTCAGCCGGATACTTTGCCCGGTTGAGCTCCATCTTCTCAAGCACCGCCTGAAAAAGATCGACGTCCATCTTGTCCGCGAGGCGAACCAGATACACCAATACGTCGGCCATCTCGTGACGGACGGCCGTCAGGTTGGCTTCGCCAAGTTCGCTCTTGTCGCCCGAAACGAGCCATTGAAACGGCTCCAGCAATTCACTCGCTTCGATGCTGAGCGCTGTCGCCAGGTTCTTCGGCGTGTGGAATTTGTCCCAGTCGCGCTCGTCGACAAACTGGCGGACGAGTTCGCGCAACTCCACCAGATCATTCCGCAACTCAGACTTTTCCACGTAGCGACTCCTGGTGCATTTCCAAAATCTATCGATGCCTTCGACGGCATGCGGGCATGAGAAATCCGCCCTTCGGCCTGCAAGTACAGTTCCCCCGCACGGACAGACCCGAATGATATAGGAGCTGGAAGCTGCCCCGGCAAGCGTCGCACCAAGGGCAAGCGAAATGCCGTCCCGCCGTCGGGGCATCGTAGCGACGGTCCAAATTCACGATCACGCCCCTGCGTCGAACCGTCCCGCTCCGGCCCACGCAGTTCGCGATTTTTCCGTCCGCTTCGCATCCAGCTTCGATGCGCCCCGCCGGATACCGGGCAAGACAGCTCAGCGGCACGCGCCGCAACTCTTATATAAGACATAAGACATTTGACGCCTGACCATATTGCGACTAGAATCCCGTCCAAGCAGTGAAGCAGTGTCCGGAACAGCAGCCTCGGCGTGCCTGGAAAGCCCTTCCCCTGAAACGCAATCTCAGCAGGTCCCCCCATGCTTGAAAACTTTCGTGCTCACGTGGCCGCCCGCGCCGCGCTCGGTATTCCCCCCCTGCCGCTGACGGCCCAGCAAACCGCCGAACTGGTGGAACTGCTGGCGCACCCGCCCGCAGGCGAAGAGCAGACGCTGCTCGACCTGATCACCCACCGCGTGCCCGCCGGCGTCGACGAAGCCGCGCGCGTGAAGGCCGGCTTCCTGGCCGCCGTCGCGAAGGGCGAGACGGCCTGCCCGCTGATCTCGCGCGAGCGCGCGACCGAGCTGCTCGGCACGATGCTCGGCGGCTACAACATCCAGCCGCTGATCGAGCTGCTGTCCGACGAAGCGGTCGCGGCCGTCGCTGCCGACGCGCTGAAGAAAACCCTGCTGATGTTCGACCAGTTCCATGACGTGAAGGAACTCGCCGACCAGGGCAACGCGCACGCGAAGGCCGTGCTGCAGAGCTGGGCCGACGCCGAATGGTTCACGAGCCGTCCGGAAGTGCCGGAAAGCCTGACCATCACGGTGTTCAAGGTCACCGGCGAAACCAACACCGACGACCTGTCGCCGGCCCCGGACGCCACCACCCGCCCAGACATCCCGATGCACGCGCTGGCGATGCTGAAGAACGCGCGCCCCGGCATCACGCCGGAAGAAGACGGCAAGCGCGGCCCGGTCAAGTTCATCGAATCGCTGAAGGAAAAGGGTCACCTGGTCGCCTACGTCGGCGACGTGGTCGGCACCGGCTCCTCGCGCAAGTCGGCCACCAACTCGGTGCTGTGGTTCACCGGCGAAGACATCCCGTTCGTCCCGAACAAGCGCTTCGGCGGCGTGTGCCTCGGCGGCAAGATCGCCCCGATCTTCTACAACACGATGGAAGACGCCGGCGCGCTGCCGATCGAACTCGACGTGTCGCAGATGAACATGGGCGACGTGGTCGAACTGCGCCCGTACGAAGGCAAGGCGCTGAAGGACGGCAACGTGATCGCCGAATTCCAGGTCAAGTCCGACGTGCTGTTCGACGAAGTGCGCGCCGGCGGCCGCATTCCGCTGATCATCGGCCGCGGCCTGACCGCGAAGGCGCGTGAAGCGCTGGGCCTCGCACCGTCGACGCTGTTCCGCCTGCCGCACCAGCCGGCCGACAGCGGCAAGGGCTTCTCGCTCGCGCAGAAGATGGTCGGCCGCGCATGCGGTTTGCCGGAAGGCCAGGGCGTGCGCCCGGGCACGTACTGCGAACCGAAGATGACCTCGGTCGGCTCGCAGGACACCACGGGCCCGATGACCCGCGACGAACTGAAGGATCTGGCGTGCCTCGGCTTCTCGGCCGACCTCGTGATGCAGTCGTTCTGCCACACCGCCGCTTATCCGAAGCCGGTCGACGTGAAGACGCACCAGACGCTGCCGAACTTCATCAGCACGCGTGGCGGCATCGCGCTGCGTCCGGGCGACGGCGTGATCCACTCGTGGCTGAACCGCATGCTGCTGCCCGACACCGTCGGCACCGGCGGCGACTCGCACACGCGCTTCCCGATCGGCATCAGCTTCCCGGCAGGCTCGGGCCTGGTCGCGTTCGCGGCCGCCACCGGCACGATGCCGCTCGACATGCCGGAATCGGTGCTGGTCCGCTTCAAGGGCAAGATGCAGCCGGGCGTCACGCTGCGTGACCTCGTCAACGCGATTCCGCTGTACGCGATCAAGCAAGGCATGCTGACGGTCGCCAAGCAAGGCAAGAAGAACATCTTCTCGGGCCGCATCCTCGAAATCGAAGGCCTGCCCGACCTGAAGGTCGAGCAAGCGTTCGAACTGTCGGATGCGTCGGCAGAGCGTTCGGCCGCCGGTTGCACGGTGCGCCTCAACAAGGAACCGATCATCGAATACCTGAACAGCAACATCACGCTGCTGAAGTGGATGATTGCGCAGGGCTACCAGGATCCGCGCAGCCTGCAGCGCCGTATCGCGGCGATGGAGCAGTGGCTGGCCGACCCGCAACTGCTCGCGCCGGATGCCGACGCCGAATACGCGGCCGTCATCGAGATCGACCTCGCCGACATCCATGAGCCGATCGTCGCATGCCCGAACGACCCGGACGACGTGAAGACGCTGTCTGACGTCGCCGGCGCCAAGATCGACGAAGTGTTCATCGGCTCGTGCATGACCAACATCGGTCACTTCCGCGCCGCGTCGAAGCTGCTGGAAGGCAAGCGCGACATCCCGGTCAAGCTGTGGGTCGCGCCGCCGACCAAGATGGACCAGAAGCAGCTGACGGAAGAAGGCCACTACGGCGTGTTCGGCACGGCCGGCGCACGCACCGAAATGCCGGGCTGCTCGCTGTGCATGGGTAACCAGGCGCAGGTGCGCGAAGGCGCGACGGTGATGTCGACGTCGACCCGCAACTTCCCGAACCGTCTCGGCAAGAACACGAACGTGTATCTCGGCTCGGCGGAACTGGCGGCGATCTGCTCGCGTCTGGGCAAGATCCCGACCAAGGAAGAGTACATGGCCGACATGGGCGTGCTCACGGCAAACGGCGACAAGATCTATCAGTACATGAACTTCGACCAGATCGAAGACTTCAAGGAAGTCGCCGACACCGTGCAGATCTAAGCATGCTGTCGCGCTGCGGCGGGTGATGCCCGTCGTGGCGACACGCAATGGCGCCGCGGGCTGAATGGCCGCGGCGCCATTTTTTTTTAATTTTTGGATGTCGCCGGCGCTAAAAGCGGTCCGGCTCACACGTCAGGCCATCGCCTTCAGCCAGCCGAGCAGATCCGACTGCGCGCTTCCGTCCTTCACGGGCTCCGGCGTCAGCAGGCAATAGTGCGAGCCGTCTTCGACGAAACCCATCGGCGCGACCAGCACGCCGCTTTCGAGGTCGTCGCGAACGAGATGCCACGGCCCGATCGCGACACCCAGCCCCGCGACGGCCGCCTGAAGGCTGAAATAGAAATGGTCGAACGCCTGCCCGCGTCCGCTTCCCGCAGCCTGATGCGCGGCCGCCGCCCATTCCTTCCATGCGTCCGGCCGCGTCCGGGTATGCAGTCGCGGCGCGCCCCGCTTCAACGCGCGGTCATGCCGACTGCCTGAAAACCACGCATCGACCTTGTCGGGCCGGCACACCGGACCGACCTTCTCCGCGAACAGTCGCTCCGCGTGATAGCCGGCGGGCCACGCAAAGTCATTGCGGCGAATCGCCATGTCGATGCCGTTGTCGAACGAGAACGGGCCGCCCGCCGCGGCGAGATGGATATCGACGCCCGCGTAAGCTGCCTGGAAATCCGGCCAGCGCGGAATCAGCCAGCGCATCAGCAGCGTCGGTTCGCACGACAGCACCCAACGCTGCGCGCGAGCCGCCTCGGTCCGCAATTCATGCGCGGCCTGTTTCATCAGATGCAGACCGTCATGAACGGCCTGCGCCAGCTTGCGGCCCGCGTCGGTCAGGAAGACCCGACGACTGCGCCGCTCGAACAACGCCACACCGAGATCGTCCTCGAGCAGACGCACCGCGCGACTGACGGCGCCGTGCGTCAGATGCAGTTCATCGGCGGCGCGGCTGAAATGCTCATGGCGCGCCGCCGCCTCGAAGCAGCGCAGGGCCATCAACGACGGCAGATTGGTACGAACCTCATGTGAGTCAGGCTCACCATCCTGGTCAGAAAACATCGCTTTTCCTCGCGAATCGTGATCCCTAATATTCGCTCATCACGATGAATTTCAAAAGGACGATGCAATGACGGAATGGATAGTCGTAGTCACCATCACGCTGCTGGCCGTCGTCAGCCCCGGGCCGGATTTCGCGATGGTCACGCGCAACAGCCTGATGCTGTCGCGCCGCTCGGGCCTGCTCACCGCGTGGGGAATCGGGCTGGGCGTGACGGTTCACGTGAGCTACACGCTGCTCGGCGTCGGCCTCCTGATCCGCCAGTCGCTGTGGCTCTTCAATGCCGTGAAGCTCGTCGGCGCGCTCTACCTGATCTACCTCGGCGCGAAGATGCTCGCGGCCAAACCCGTGCACGGCCGCCCCGCGACGCAGGCCGCGCCCCTGTCGGATCTGGCGGCGCTGCGCACCGGCTTTCTGACGAACGCGCTGAATCCGAAAACCACCGTGTTCATCGTCAGCCTGTTCATGCAGGCGGTCCGCCCCGACACGCCATTGCCGGTGCAGATCGGCTACGGCCTGTTCATCGCGCTGGCGCACGCGGGCTGGTTCAGTCTCGTGGCGCTCTGTTTCTCCGCCGACGCCGTCCGCGATCGCTTGCTGTCCCTGCGTCACTGGATCGATCGCACGTTTGGCGTGTTGCTCGTCGGCTTCGGCGTGATGCTGGCCATCGCGCGCGGCAGCCGCTGATCGCCGCACGCCAACGCCCGGGCCCGCGGTTCAGCCCGCATATCGCCATCGAGCAGGCCGGCGCACGCGACGCGCGCCGGCCTTCGCCTCACCGCATGCACGACGCCGCGAGTTTGCCGACCGCGATCACCGCCTGCTCGATCTCGGGCGACCACGGGCTGCTGTAGTTCAGCCGGATGAAGTTCCGGTAGTTGTCGGTGATCGAGAACATGTAACCCGGACCGATCGTGATCCCCTGCTCCAGCGCGAGCTGGTACAGCCGCATCGCATCGACCTGCGCCGGCAACTCGACCCACAGCACGTAGCCGCCCGCCGGGCTCGAGATGCGCGTGCCCTCCGGAAAGAACCGCGACACCATCGCGCGCATCAGGTTCGCCTGCTGCGCATACGCCTTGCGCAGGCGCCGCAGGTGATGCTCGTAGCCGTCGCGCTCGAGGAATTCGGCGATCGCCAGCTGCGGCAGCGACGGCGTCGCCAGCGTGTTCAGGAACTTCAGCTTCTCGACCTGATCGCGATACCGGCCCGGCAACGCCCAGCCGATCCGGTAGGCCGCCGTCAGGCTCTTCGAGAACGACGCGCAGTGCAGCACGATCCCGCTGCGGTCGTAGGACTTCAGCGTGCTCGGATGCGACTCGCCGAAATACAGTTCGTTATACACACCGTTCTCGATGACCGGCATATCGATTTTAGTTGCGAACTCAACCAGTTCGCGCTTGCGCTCGTCGGGCATCTGGAAACCGAGCGGATTCTGGAAGTTCGGCATCACCATGCATGCGGCGATCGGCTGCGACTTCGCGATCGCCGCCAGCGCCGCGATGTCGATTCCGTATTCCGGATGCGTCGCCACCTCGATCGCCTTCATCCCCATCCGCTCGATCGCGTGCAGCATCGCGTAGAACGTCGGCGATTCCACCGCGATCGTGTCGCCCGGTTTCGCGACCGCCTGCAGGCACAGGTTGATCGCCTCGGTCGCGCCGACCGTCACGATGATCTCGTTCGGGTCGACCGACATCCCGTTTTCCAGGTAGCGCCGTGCGATCTGCCGGATCAGGCGCGGATGGCCGGGCGGCAGCCCATCGGTCACGCCCCACAGCGACTTGTCGCGGCCGGCCGCATACGCGTAGCGGTTCAGCTTCTCGAACGGGAACAGGCTCGGGTCGGGGTACGGCGAGCCGAGCGGCACCGCGTCGTCGGTGCCGATCGAGCGCAGCGTCGACAGCACGAGCCGGCTCATGTCGACCGACGACGAGATCGCGATCGGCTTCGACGGGCGCAGTTCGCGCACCGGCGCATGGTTGTCGTCGCGCCGCAGGTTCACGAAGTAGCCCGACTGCGGACGGCTTTCCAGCAGCCCGCGGCTTTCGAGCAGCAGGTACGCGTGCAGCACGGTCGTGATGCTGATCCGGTGCTGCTGGCTTGCCTGCCGCACCGACGGAATCCGGTCGCCGTGCCGGTACACGCCCTGACGGA
Organism: Burkholderia sp. BCC1996; assembly: GCF_905339955.1. Taxonomy (NCBI): domain Bacteria; kingdom Pseudomonadati; phylum Pseudomonadota; class Betaproteobacteria; order Burkholderiales; family Burkholderiaceae; genus Burkholderia; species Burkholderia sp. BCC1996. The sequence continues at coordinate 40,794 of NZ_CAJPHM010000007.1, read as the reverse complement.
TCAGGCGCTCGATGTCGTCCGCGAGTTTTTCGTAGAGCTTCATCGCATGCTCCCCGCCGGCGCGCGCATGCGCGCCGCCCCTCCGTGCGCGTCCGATGCGCGCGTGTTCTGCCCGCCGACCGGGCTGTCGTGACGCCTGATTGCTCCCTCCGGTTTTGCCTTTTCCATCGCCGTGGCTCGCTTTTGAAGATGCGCCGGGCGGCCCGTGACGTCTGGGCTTGCGGCACTGTGCACTTGATGATCGGATCTTAAAAGCAGAACAGTTGGCGCGGAGTACACACATCGGATACGCACACAAGAGTACAGTTCGGCGCGAATTTGCGATTTCGGGCGAACTGTACGTCTTATGAATTGACGCAGCGGCTGGGAAATTGAGGCGGCGGCCGCGATTCGAGGGGGTACGGGTGATCGCGCAGTTCGCGGTTGCGTGCGGCATCCGCAATGCAGTACAGGCCCGGCAGGGATGGGTTGCGCCGGCCCGCGATCGTGCAGCCGTGAAAATCACGCCAGAACGCCGCGGCGATTGGCACGCGCGCCAGCGCGTGTCTCGATGGTCGGGGAATCGGGCCCGGACGAGTTGCGGCCGCGCTCCGGTGAGAACAAGGCATGCGGGCCGTTCGCCGACGCACGGCGTGAGGATCACCATCGGCCGGCCCGATACAGGCAGCGAACCGCCAGCCACCACCGCTGCACGCGATGTCACGCCTGCATGACGGCACAGCGCCGCTGCCGCGGCGGATCGTCGAAGTCGTTGCGGGTTGGCTCGGCGCGAACGGCGCGCGTCAGATCGACCCGAACAGCGCGCGCGGCCGGTCCTTCAGCGTGCCGGCCAGAATCCGCAGCCCGTTCACGAGTTCGTCGCGGGTCGCCGGACACGCGAGATTGATGCGCACGCCGTGCTCGATTTCCGCGCGATCGACCGCGAACGTCGACGACGGCATCACGATCACGCCGCGGGCCTTCGCGTTCGCGGCGAAGTCGTCGGCCCGCCACGGCGGCGGCAGCCGCAGCCACACGAACATGCATGCGGGGTCCGACTTCAGGTGCCCGGCCGGCAGCAGTTCCCGCGCCAGATCGACGCGCGCACGGATCTCCGCCAGCTGCGCGCTCATGATTCGCTCGGCGGTGCCGTTCTCGATCCACACCGTCGCGATCAGCATCGACGTCGGCGCGGGCATCCACGCGGTGGTGCGCACCGCTTCCGCGCACAGCGCCACGCTGTCGCGCGGGCAGCTCAGGTAGCCGAGGCGCAGCCCGGGCGCGAGGATCTTCGACGTCGCGCCGATATGGAACGTGAGCTCGGAACCCAAGCCCGCGATCGCCGGCAGCCGGTCGCGCACGAGCGGCCCGTACACGTCGTCCTCGATGATCGTCACGTGATGGCGGCGCGCGACGTCGACGAGCGCCATGCGGCGCGCGAGGCTCATCGTCGTCACGGTCGGGTTCTGCAGGTTCGGCACGACGAAGATCGCCTTGACCGGCATGTGCTGGCAGATCCGCTCGATCTCGTCGGGCAGCAGGCCGTCGTCGTCGGCCGGCGCGCTGACGATCTCGAACTGGAACACCGGCGCGAGCGCCTTCAGGCCGTAATACGTGAGCCGGTCGGCGACGATCACGCCGTCGGTGCCGATCAGGCTGTTCAGCACCGCATAAAGCCCGTGCTGCGCGCCGCTCGTGACGACCACCTGGTCGCGCGACGGCGTGAAGCCCGGCGCGGCCAGCCACTGCGCGCCCGCGGCGCGCGCCCAGTCGGGGCCCTGCGGCGGCTGGTATTCCTGCAGCGAGGCGAACCGCGGATCGGCCGGCAGCGTGCCGAACGTCTGCGCGAGGCACGCCAGAAACTCGCCGGTCGCCGGCCGGTTCACCGTCAGGTCGATCACCCCGTTGCCCGCCGCGAGCGACGCGCGGGCCGGCTCGATGCTCGGCATCGCGCCGCCGGTGACGAGCGACCCGCGCCGCTTGCTGCCGATCACGAGGCCGCGCAGCTGCAGTTCCTTGTACGCGCGCGACACGGTCGACACGTTGATGCCGAGCTCCGTCGCGAGCTGGCGCTGCGGCGGCAGGCGGCTGCCCGGCGGGTACATGCCGTTGCGGATTTCCGCCTCGATCGAGCTCGATACCTCGACATAGGTCGGCCGCTTCGCCTGCGCCGGCGCGTCGCCGTCGCGCTCACCGGAAAGTTTGTCTGCTGCCATTCGTCGCCTGTATCCACACAAAAAGCGTTTGTCTGCCGTCCAAGCCTGCCCAGCGATTGTATATGACATCCCCTTTCGGTCAAACGTCAGCCGAAAGGTCAGTCAAAACAGTGACTTGAAATCGGGTAAACGCTAGCGCCATACAATCGCTTTTTGATTGCACACAAAAAATTACTGTGTGATTCTTTATCCCATCTTTGTGTGAATCACGCGTGCCGGAGGAGAGGCGACATGGCGAACATCGCCATCGTGGGTGCAGGTTTCATCGGACTCGGCGCGGCGGCCTGGCTGCAGCGCGACGGGCACCGCGTCACGCTGTTCGATCCGGCCGGCGTCGGCCATGGCGCGTCGTTCGGCAACGCCGCGACGTTCGCGCCGTATGGCTGCGTGCCCGTCAACGGCCCGTCCGTGTTCCGCGACATGCCGCACTTCCTGTTCGGCGCCGACAGCCCGCTGCGCATCCGCTGGCCTTACCTGCTGCGCGGCGCGCCGTGGCTCGCACGGTTCCTCGTCGCGTCGACGCCCGCGCATCACGCGCGCAGCGCGAGCGCGCTGGCCGCGCTGCTGACGCGCGCCGCCGACGGCTATGCGCCGTTGCTCGCGCCGTCGCGGCTCGCGGCATTCGTGCGGCCGCGCGAATGCCTGTATCTGTACGCACGGCAGGCGTCGTTCGACGCCGCGCAGCCGTCGCTCGCGCTGCGGCGCCGGCTCGGCGTGCCGTTCGACACGCTCGACGCGGACGCGATCCGCCGGCTCGAGCCCGCGCTCGCGCCGATCTTCACGCGCGGCGTGCTGTTCCATGGGAGCTGGCATTTCTCCGATCCCTGCGGGTTCCTCGGCGAACTGTTCGCGCACCTGGCAACCGGCGGCGCGACGCTCGAACGCGCGCAGGTCGAACGGATCGAGCCCGGCGGCGACGGCGTGAGCCTGCATGCGGGCGGCACCGTGCGCCGCTTCGATCATGTGGTGATTGCCGCCGGCGCCCGCTCGCGCGCATTCGCCGCCGCGTGCGGCGACACCGTGCCGCTCGACACCGAACGCGGCTACCACGTGCAGTTCGCCGCGCGCGAGCAGATCGTCACGCGGCCGGTCGGCTGGGCCGAGCGCGGGTTCTACATGACGCCGCTCGACGAAGGATTGCGCGCGGCCGGCACCGTCGAGCTCGGCGGCTTCGACGCCGGCATGAACCGCTCGCTGGTCGCGCTGCTCACCCGCTCCGCGCGCGAGGCACTGCCATCGCTCGGCGCGCCGACGCGCAGCTGGCTCGGCTTTCGGCCCACGCTGCCGGACGGCGTGCCCGTGATCGGCCGCGCGCGGCGCAGCGAGCGCGTGATCCACGCGTTCGGCCACCAGCATCTCGGCGTCACGCTCGCCGGCATCACCGGGCGGATCGTCGCCGATCTCGTCGCGCAACGCGCGCCGCCGCTGGATCTCACCCCATACCGGGCCGCGCGATTCTGACGCGCGCCGCCACTTCCACCACTGCAAGGAGGCATCATGAATCGTCGTAACTGGCTGGCATGGCTGGCCGTCTGCTCGATCGGCACGGTCACCGCGTCCGCGCAGGCCGCGGACCCGGAAACCGTCAAGATCGGCTTCGCCGGCCCGCTGACGGGCCCGGTCGCGCGCGTCGGCAAGGACCTGCAATACGGCGCGCAGCTCGCGCTCGACGAGGAGAACGCGAAACACCCGACCATCGGCGGCAAGCCCGTGCGCTTCGTGCTCGACGTGCAGGACGACCAGGCCGATCCGCGCATCGCGATCCAGGTCGGGCAGAAGCTCGTCGACGACGGCGTGGTCGGCGTGGTCGGCCACTACAACTCGGGCTGCAGCATCCCCGCGTCGGCCGTCTACAAGCAGGCGAACGTCGCGATGATCACGCCCGGCTCGACCAACCCGCAACTGACGATGCAGGGCTTCAAGAACGTGTTCCGCACGATGGGGCACGACGGCGTCGGCGGCGTGGTCGCCGGACGCTTCGCGGTCGAGCAGCTGAAGGCCAAGCGGATCGGCATCATCGACGACCGCACCGCATTCGGCCAGGGGCTCGCGGACGCATTCGAGAAAGGCGTGAAGGACGCGCACGGCACCATCGTCGGCCGCGAATACACGAACGACAAGGCGGTCGATTTCCGCGGCATCCTGACCACGATGAAGAGCAACAACATCGACCTGCTGTTCTTCGGCGGCCTCGACGAACAGGGCGCGATGCTCGTCAAGCAGATGCGCTCGCTCGGCATCCGCGCGCAGCTGTTCGGCGCCGGCGCGCTGAAAAGCAATGCGTTCCTGAAGATCGCCGGCAATGCGGGCGAAGGTACGCAGGATCTCGAGCCGGGGCCGGCGCTCGACAAGCTGCCGTCGGCGATCGCGTTCGCGCAGCGCTACAAGGCGCGCTTCAACCAGGACGTCGAGCTGTATGCGCCGTTTGCGTACGACGCGACGCTCGCGATGATCGCGGCGATCCGCAAGGCCGACTCGCTCGACCGCAGCAAGATCGTCGCGAGCCTGCCGGGCGTGTCGGTCACGGGCGTGACCGGGAAGATTTCGTTCGACGAGCGCGGCGACCTGATCAAGCCGCCCTACACGCTGTTCCGCGTCGAACAGGGGCAGTGGCACAGCATTCGCACGGTCGGCGGCGCGTCGAACTGATCGACGCCGAGCAGCGCGCGGCAGGCGGCGTCATCGCGCCGTCTGCTGCCGCTGCACCTCCTGCGCCTTCATCTGCAGATACGCGCCGCGCTCGACTTCGTGCAGTTGCTGCGGATACTGCTCGGTCGCGTCGAACCAGCGCGCGAGGCGCTGGTCGAGCGGCTTGTCGAGCGTCGCGAGATACGTGTCGATCGCGAGGTAGTAGCGCATCGTGTTGCGCTCCAGCAAGCCGCGCACGCCGCCGATGTATTGCGGCTGCGCAGCCGATGCGCCGCTCGCGGCCGTGAACCCGACCTTGTCGCTGCCGACCGTCGCGAGGTAGGTCTTCATCGCCATGCGGCCGACCGTGCCGAAGCCGTACGAATACGTGAGGTGCAGGAACGTGCGCGACGCGCCGACCGGCACGGCCTCCAGCGCGATCCGGTAATCCTTCGTGCCCATCGGGCCGCTGTCGGCGGTCAGGTCGACCTGGAAGTAGTCGGGCGTCGCGGCGGCCACGCGGTAGCGGAACTGCACGCGGTAGGTGTCCGACAGCTTCTGCTCGATCTTGCGGCCGAGGTTCACGTCGAGCACCGGGCCGTTGCCGCCTGTCGACGCGTGACAGTACTTCGTGTTCAGGTGCAGGATCAGCACCGCGCACCAGTTCGCGGGGCCTTGTGCGGGATCGTTGAGCCTGCCGTTCACGACGGCGAACGGATAGTCGACGACCGCGTAGATATCGCCCTTCAGCGATGAAGATGCCTCGGACGACTCGAGGTACAGCGGGCGGTGGAACGGGTTGTTCTTCAGTTGCTCGCCGAGGCTGTGATAACGGTCGAGCAGGGCCGCCGCGCCGTCGGCGCCATCCGCGCCGAACGACAGCGCGCTCCAGCCGACGCATAGCGCCGCGACGAGCGCGTGCCAGGCGCGGCGGGCGTAGCGCGGGGCTTGCGGGTTTGTGGATGTCTCCATTCTTGTGCTCCAGCGGGGGGCGCGGGGGAAGCGCGCATGGTTCACAGAATACGCCGACCGCTATCGGCTCCGCTTCACCGGCACCGGCAGTTGCGCGGCCGTGATCCGGATCAGCGTCGACAGCCATTCGCGGTCGTCCCAGCGCTCTCCTCCGATGACGAGATGCGGCTTCGCCGACGGATACGGCGGACCTTCCTCGCACGCACCGAGAAACGCACGCCCGTCGGGCGTAGGCTTGACGAACAACCGGTCGTCGCACACCAGCGCGACCATCTTGCCGTCGCAGTAGATGCCGTATTCGCCGAACATCTTGCGGGCCGACACGGCGCCCGCCGCAGCCATCTGCTCGACGATGAAATCGACGGTTCCCTGACTCGATGCCATTCATGCGCTCCGTGATCGAATAACCGTTCTGACCGTCACCGATGCGGTGTCGTTCCGTTCAATCGTCGCGCAATCGCTCGTGCACCGTGCTCCCCCTGCTCCCCAGCTCATTTGTCAGCCGAAAACGCACTCGACATCTGCCGCGCCCGCTTCACGTCGTCCCCGTGCAGATAGATCGACGTCGTCGAGATCGACGCATGCCGCAGGTTGTCGCGCACCGTCGTCAGCTCCGCGCCGCGCGCGAGCGCATGCGTCGCGTGCGTATGGCGCATCCAGTGCGGGCTGGCCTGCCGCAGCTTCTGCGCGAGCGCAGGATTGTCGTCATCGACGAGCGCGGCCGTCTGCGCGAAGAACCGCTGCATCACCTTCCACAGCCGCACGCTCGTGATCCCGGCCGCACCGTCTTCCGCGAGGCTCGCAATCAGCGGCGTATCCGGCCGCCAGCGCACCGGAGTCACCGGCAGCCGCCGCGCGACCAGATGCCGGTCGAGCGCCGTGCGCGCGAGCGGCGGCAGCGCGACACGCGCGGCCTTGCTGCCTTTGCCGATCACCTTCAGCCACGCATCGCCGTGCGCGTCCGTTTCGATGTCGCCGAGCGTCGCGCCGACCAGCTCACTCGCACGCAGCCCGGTCGCATAGCCGAAATCGAGGATGAAGCGCAGCCGTTGCGCGGCGGCCGGCGTCCAGCCGGACCGCGGCGCGCCGGACGGTTTGTCCTTGCGAAACTCGAGCCCGTCCGCGATCGTGCGCACGAGCAGCCATTCGCCTTCGGTGAACGCATGCGACGTGTCGAGCGCATTCGCGCCGCGTGTGTCGCGCACCTTGACGCCCGCGAACGGATTCGCGAGCAGGTAGCGCTGCTCGATCAGCCAGCGGAACAGCGCGCCGAGCACCGACAGCGTGTACGCGGCCGAGCGCGCGGACAGCCCGCCCGAAAACGGCCGCCAGTCCGGCGCGCCGCGCGGCCGCACCGGCCCGACCCAGCGCTCGTGCGGCGCCGGGTTGCGCAGGAATGCGCGATACGCGACCGCATCCTCGGTGGTCAGCGACGACAGCGCGCGCCCGCGCTCGACGATCGCCCACAGGATCAGCCGCTCGGCTTCCTTCCGGTACGCGCGGCGCGTCGCGGCCGATTCGTGCAGCGACAGCCATGCGTGCACGGCCGCGTAATCGTTGTCCGCGTCGAGCGTGCTGGTTGCGCGCGGCGCGCGGAACGTGCCGTTCGATCCGTCGACTTCGTGCGGCAGCTTCAGCTGCTCCCACGGCACGATGCCGCTGCGCGGCGTGGCCGCGATCAGCGCGCGCGCCCGCTCGGTCAGGTCGGGATGCGCGGAAAAGAACCCCTCGATATGCCGCGCGCTCGCCATGCCGAGCCCCGCGATCGCGCGCCACCACTGACGCCGCCGCGGAATCCGCACGGTCAGGTCGGCCAGCGTCGCGATCCCGTGCGCACGCAGCGCGACGACGGCGCGCGCCGGCAGCCACAAGCCGACGTCGTCGCTGATCTGCGGCACCGGCGCGCGCGCATGGCGCAGCACGCCGATCGCGTCGGTCGCGGCCTTCGCCATCTGGATGCGCGCGCTGTCGGCATGACCGAGCTGCTCCGCGAGGTCGGGTCGCCCGGCCTGCCGCGCGACGCGCACGAGGCCGCGGCGAATCCCGCCGATCACGCCGCGCGCCGACCGCCCGTCGCCAAGACGATCGGGCAGATAGCGCTCGATGGCCTGACGCACGGTCATGCCCGCATACCACGCACGCAGCGCGGCCAGTTCGTCGGCATCGGGAAAGCCCGCGGGCGCGGGCGCAGAATCGGAGGAAGGCGGTGAGGCGAGGCGCGGTGTCATGGGCGCCAGTTTGACAGAACCGCCGACGCTCGAAAACGCCTCGAGCGCTGCGAGACACGCGCGCGATGCCGGGGTCTGCGGCTTCGCGCGGGAACGGTCAGCCTGTCACAGGCGTGCGCCGCACGGACAGAATCGACGCGGGCCGCGCGTCACCCCTCGCCCTTCGGCCCCGGGTTGAGCATCACGACAAAGCAGGCCACGCCGACGATCAACGCGATCGCGCCGCCGCGCAGCGCGATCGTCGCGTCGAACAGCAGCCCGGTCACGACGGCCATCATCCCCGCGAGCGACACGAACACGGCGATCGCCGCGACGACGATCCGGTACTGGCGACGTATCATCGCGCGCTCGCGTCAGGCTGCCGCGGCGGACGCCGGCTCGCCGGCATCATCGCCGCGAATCAGCAGCACCGGGCACTTCGAGCCGCGCACGAAGCGTTCGGCGACGCTCCCGAGCAGCACGCGCCGGATGCCGCGCCGCCCGTGCGTGCCGACCACCGCGAGATCGATCCCACGCTCCGTCACGTAACGCTGCAGGCGTTCCGCGACGTCCTCGCCGATGCTCTCGGTTTCGACGAGCTCGGCCTCGCCCTTCGCGCCGGCCAGTGCGATGATCTGTTCGGCTTCATGCAGCACCTTGCGCCCGTCGTCGCGGATTTCCTCAATGAGCGCGTGCGGGTCGAAACGGCCCGCGTACGTGAACAGCACCGACTTGTCGACCACATAGACGGCGCTGACGTGCGTGTCGCCCGCCAGTGCCACCTTCACTGCCTCGGCAAGCGCCTGTTTCGACGAAGCGCTGCCGTCGACGGCCACCATGATCTTCTTGTACATGCGAACCTCGCTGGGGTGAGTTGCCGGGCGCGGTCGCGCGCGGCCATGTGCCCATCATCGGCGGACGGCCGGTTCGAAGGTTGACGGCGATCAAGATTCCCCGACAGCGGGTCGTGCGGCAAAGCGCCACGCGGAGCAGCCGGGGCGCCGTCCCGGTGGCCGAACCGTGCTGCCGAGCGGCCATGCCGCCGAAGGCGCTATCATCGACATTACGACCTTCGTCCGGCCCTTTTTTGCCGGCTCACTTTCAACTCGCTCAACCGACATGACAACGACTACCGAACGCGTGGACGGCGCCGCCCAGCATCTCGTCGCCGCCCGCCATGCCGGCGTGCCCGGCCCGCTGCTGCCCGACGCCTTGCGCCCCGAGAACGTCGACACCGCACTCGCGATCCAGCATCGCGTCGCCGACCTGCTCGGCGAATCCATCGGCGGATGGAAATGCGCGCTGCCGCCGCCCGACCGCGTGATCGTCGCGCCGATCTTCGCGTCGACGATCCGCGCAGCCGATGCGCCGTACCGCGTCGTCGGCGGCCCGATCGTGCGGATCGAGCCGGAAATCGCGTTCGTGCTCGATCGCGACCTGCCCGCCCGCGCGCAGCCGTACGATGAGCACGACGTGCGCGGCGCGATCCGCGAAGTGCGCATCGTGCTCGAGGTGCTGGGTTGCCGCTATGCGGAGCCCGCGCGCGCATCGAAGTTCGAACTGCTTGCCGACGGGCAGTTCAACCAGGGATTGTGCGTGGGTCCCGTCGTGCCCGACGGATTGAACGTGCCGCTCGAGACGCTCGCGCTGTCGTTCGAGGGTGCGCTGAATCGCACGATCGACGGCCGTCATCCGGACGGCGATCCGCTCAAGCCGCTGGTATGGCTGGTCAATTTCCTTGCATCGCGCGGCGACGGCGCGCAGGCCGGCCAGATCGTGACGACCGGTTCGTATGCGGGTGCGATCGACGTGCCGCTCGGCGATGCGCTGACGGTGCGCTTCGGCGAACTCGGCAGCCTGTCGGTGACGCTGACGGCTTGACGGGCTGACGGCCTGACGTTCAGCGGCGGGTGCGGCTCGCGACGAACGCGGCGCCCGCCCCGCCTGCCGACGCTGCGTGATACCGTTGCACAACGCCCGTCACGCTTGAACCGCGTGCCTTTCCGTCATTCGCCATGCCGCCGACACCGTTGCCCGCCCTGCTGGACGAAGTCCTGCGCACCGTCGATCGCCGCTACCGGTTGCCGCCGCTCGTGCGCGCGCCGTCGCTGGCCGACGCCGCGAACCCGGCCGTCGTCATCGCCGTCGCGATCGAGGAAGCGCGCCGGATGCAGGCCGACGGCCGCACACCCGACCCCGCATTGCAACGCCGCTTCATCGATGCGCTCGCGCGGATGATCGGCGACGCGATGGACCCGCAATCCGGCGACCCCGCCTTCCAGGCCGCGGTGCTTCGGCATCGCGCGGCGGCCGTGCGCGAATACGCATCGCTCGCCGCGCATGCCGAGCAGGACCGGCGCGCGCTGCGCTCGGCCGTCAACACGATCGCGCATCCGGCCCGGCTCGAGCGGCATGCGCTGGCATGGCAACGCGAACCGCTCGCGCGGCTGCATGCGGCCGCGGCCGGCGCGTCGTGGGACGATCTCGACGCCGCGCTGCGGCAGCTGCTCGCGCGGCCGGAGATGGCGACCGACACCGCGTTCGAACAGGACGTCGCCAGACTGAAGGACAGCGCCGCACTCGCCCGGCTGCGGCGTCTCGATGCGCTGGCGCCGGATCCGGACGTCCGGCAGTACCGCACGCTGTGGAGCCGCCAGGGTCCGCTCGAAGGCAGCGCGCTCGCCGTCGCGCAAGGTGTCACGTCGCAACAGCGGGGCGCGGCCGTCGAAGCACTGGCCGCGCAGGCGCTCGACGCCCTGGCCGCACAGCTCGATGCGAGCGATGCGCAGCGCACGTATCGCGTGGTCACGTCGATGCGCGTGCCGGCTTCGATACCGGCCAAGCACGACCGCGCGAAAACCGAGTGGGATGCGGTGCTGCTCGCTCGCGCGCGCGGCGACGATCCGTCGGCCGCGTGGCACGTCGTGTTTCTCGTCGAAGCGAAAGCGTCCGCGGATGCCGCGACGACCGATCTGCCGCGCCTGCTGCGCGGCCTGAGCCTGCTCGCGCAAGCCGATCCGGACACCGTCTATGCGTTCGACACGCGCGAAGGCACGGTACGCCTGCACGGCGCGTCGCTGCGCGCGCTGACGATCGACGACGCGGCCTTGCAGCGCGAAGTGCTGTACTGCTGCGATGCGTCGGCAGACCCGGCGCCGCGCCTGCTGGGTGCCGCAAGCCGGATGCAGTTGCTGTCGGCGCCGGCGAGCCTCGAATACGCGAGCGCGCTCGCGCAATGCACGGATGCCGATCCGCATGGCCTCGGCGCCGTCTGGCAAGCGCTGCTGGAACTGCCGTCATGGCGCACGGTGCTGCATCAGTACGAATCGCTGCGGCAGGTTCGGGCGCTGATGGTGAGCGTCGACGATCTGATGGCCGCGATCGAAGGCGACCTGGACGACAGCGCTGCGAACGAGGCGTGACGTGCGAGCGCGAATGGCACGAATGGCACGACTTCCGCGTTGAATCGTCACGCGTGATCCGCTCAGTTGTTGAGTACCCCGAACGGTAGCGTCCACCCCTTCAGTCGCCCGCCGTCTCCCCAGCGGCTTTCATCGTCCGCGCCGAACGGCAGCAGAACCGGCGCCGCCGCGCATGCCGGCGTTTCCTTCGGCGTATGGCCGAACTCGGCCTTGAACAGCCGATGGAAGTACTTCTCGTCCGGAAAGCCGTGCGCCCATGCAATCTCCGCGATGCGCTGGTGCCGGCGCTGCGGATCGCCGAGCACGTGGTACGCGTGACGCAGCCGCCTGCGCGTGAGCTGCCGCATCACGCCGCCCTCTTCCTTGAACAGCTGATAAAGCCGCGCCCGCGACACGCCGATGTCCCGGCAGATCCGCTCGGGTGCGAGGTCGGGCTCCAGCAGGTGCGCGTCGATATAGCGCCGCACGCGCTCGATCAGCGCGTTGTCGATCGGGCCGCGCGCCTCGTCGAACGCCTGTGCGCTCGGGGCGACGGCCGCGCTCATGAGCAGCAGCAACGATTGCACGACGCTCGGCAATTCGTGCGTGCGCAGGTTCGGCAGGTTGCGGTGCAGCGACAGCATCTGGTCGCCGAGCAGCCGCCCGACACCGCTCGCCAGCGTCTGCCCGTGCGCGTTCGCCGCATGGGCCGGCAGCAGATAGCGCGGCACCACGAGGCTGATCACGTCGCCGGCCTCGACCCGGCAATCGTTGACCTGCGCGACGTCATAGACGAACAGGTCGCCCGCACGCTTGACCAGTTCCGGCCCGCCGGTGCGGCACGTAAGATGCCCGCCCAGCAGCAGCGTGAAGCGGATCGAATCCTGGCCGTCGAGCCGGATCCGCCGCGTCGTGCGGTGCACCGAGTAGGTCGGCGCGCGCGACCGCCAGCACCGGCTCGAGAAGATCAGCGGGCCGAGCGCCGCGCCGGTCGCTTCCGCGTTGAACGCGCCGTAGTCGCCGAGGTCGTCCAGCCGGTAGTCGCAGAGCATGTCCTTGACCCACACGTGGAATCGGTCCCGCACCGGATAGTCGGTGGTACGAAACTTGAAGACGGGGATGGCATCCGCTTGATCCATGGCAGTTTTCATTCGAGCCGACAGGAAAGGAAGGGATCGGTTCGTCGATTATCGGACCAAAATGCGGCGGTGGACAGCGGGTTCGTCGCAGTGCCCGCCGCGCCGTCGATCGACATGCGCGCGGCGGGCAGCGCGGGCGTCAGCGACGCGGGTGGCATTCCCAGTCGTTGTACGTCGGCCGGTCGATCGGCGTGAGGCCGGGAATCATGAACACGGTGCAGGTGAAGCGCCGCCCCTTGCCGGTGGTCGCGTCGTAACTCACCTGCTGGCCGCCGAGCCCGTTCTTCTTCCCGTACTGCACGTTGGCGATCGTGATTTCGTCCGACGACGCAAGGCCGATCGTCTTCGCGGTCGATGTCTGCACGTCGGTCATGTTCATCTGCGTCGTGCCGCAACCGGCCAGCGCGAGGCTGGCGGCCGCGGCGCCCAGCGCGGTCCGTACGGTGCAAAGCAAGGTCTTCTTCATGGCTTCTCCTTCGGTTTCCCGCGCAACGCGATCACGAGCCCGGGGTATAGAAACTGGACTGCAGCTGGCTGCCGATACTCGCGACGTACGATTGCCAGAGGAGTGCCATCGACCCCGTCGCGTTGACGGCCAGCGCCGGCCACGATGCGCTCTGTGGCGCCACCGTCGACGCGCTCCACGCCCCGTCCCGGTAGCGGGCCGCGATGACGGCCGACGCGCCCGGCAAGCCCGTGTCCTGCCATGCGACCGTCACGTGGCCCGCCGCGTCGATCACCAGCGGCGGGTACTGGGCGGCCGCCCCGTTCAGGTGTTCCGTCAGCCGCTGCAGCGGCCCCCAGTTTCCGCTGGCATCGGACACGCTCGCCTGCAGCGCCGCGCCGCCCTCCGCCCACATCACGGCCGCGATGCCGTTGTCGTTGACGGTCAGCATCGGCGTCGCGATGAAGCCGGTCGGCTCAGTGATCGCCGGCGCCACCGGCGCGGCCGGCTGCCACCCGGTGCCGGCGACGAAGCGTTGCGCCATCGTGGTCGTCTCGAGATGCCCGCCGGTCACGTCGAGCTGCCCCCACACCAGCGTGATGTTGCCCTTCGCGTCCATGCCGGCCGCGGGCGAGATGATCGTCGTAAACAGGCTCGTGTTCGACACGGCCTGGTTGACGTCGGTCCAGCCGTTGGTCGGGTCGTACGTGGCCGTCCACAGCGCCGAATGCGTATGGTTGGTCTGCCGCCACGCGAGCACCGCGCGGCCGGACGACAGGACCGACATCATCGGCCTCACGTTGTCCGTATCGCCGGTCACCGCACCCGGCCCGGTCTGCACCGGCATCTGGATCAGCGCCGTGGGCGACCACTGTCCCGCCTGCGTATAGCGCGTCCAGGCGATGCGCGTATCGAGCAGGCTGATCGACTGCGTCCAGGCGACGAGCGCGTTGCCCTGGCTGTCGATCCCGGCCGTATAGGACGAACCGCTCATGTCCGCTGCCAGTTCGGACGCCGTGCCCCAGCCGGCGCCCGGGCTGTACGGGCGCGCCCACAATGCGTACGTGTTGGGGCCCGGCATCCATTCGGTCCAGAACGCGACCGCCTGGCCGCTCGCATTGCCGACCAGCTGCGGCGGAACGCCGGTCAATCCGTTCATCGAATGCGTACCGTCGCTCGTGTCGAGCCGCGTCGCGCTTTGCCAGCCCGAACCGGGGACATAGCGCGCGCCCCACATTTCGTTGCCGTACGGACTGGCCGGGTCGACGGTCATCCAGGTGGCGAGCGCATTGCCGCTCGCGTCGATCGTCACGCTGGGGTCGCCTTCCGGCCCCTTGCCGTCCACCGCGACGGCCGTCGACCAGCCGGCCTGCGGCTGCGTGGTTCCGCCGCCGGTCGGCCCGCCATTCGAGCCGCCGTTCGAGCCGCCGCCGGGCGATGTCGTGCCGGAAGGTGATCCGGGAGAGGTCGGTGTCGACTGCGACGCACCGCTCTTGGTCGAGACGTCGTCGCCGCCGCATGCGGTCAACGCGAGAACGACGGCCATGGCCGTCCAGGTAACGGGTTTCATCACAATCCTCTTGTTCTGGATTGACGGCATGTGCTTGTACGCGCAGCAGGTCAAACCTGCCGCGCATATTGATAAGCAGTGCCATTCAATGGATATGGAATGCCGCGCTTTCGTCGAGCCTCGCCCGGTTAGATCGCGCGGACGGCCTTTGCTTCCGGTACGGGCGACGGCTTGCGTACTGCCTCTGTCGCCCAGCGCCGGACACCCCGAAGTGCCGGCTGCATCTTAATTCATACGATCCGGAATCAAGGTGGGGTTGCGTCTACAGTGAGTGGACATGCATTTCGCCGGGTGTCGGCACGCGCATGAGCCGGTGGTGCGTGGATGCGGATTGCCGCGTCGGCCGCGGGGTGCGGGGTGCGGGGTGCGGGGTGCGGGGTGCGGGGTGCGGGGTGCGGGGTGCGGGGTGCGGGGTGCGGGGTGCGGGGTGCGGGGTGCGGTGGGCGGTGGGCGGTGGGCGACTGGCGACTGGCCGCAATCGTGCGGTGCATCGAGGGGGAACGGTAGCGAGCCGGACGCTGCGCTGCGCCGTGGCGACTTCGCGGTGTCGTGCCGGCAGCATCGTTCCGCGTAGCCGGTCAAACCCGCCGGCGAAGCGAAAGGGAGCTGGCCGGCATCACCGGCCAGCGCGGCGCAGCCCGCGAGAACGGGCTTGCGCCGCCACCGTTACGACTGGACGAAGGCCAGCAGGTCGGCGTTCAGCACATCGGCGTTGACCGTCAGCATCCCGTGCGAATAGCCCGGATACGTCTTCAGCGTGCCGTTCTTCAGCAGCTTGACCGACTTCAGCGCCGAATCGGCGATCGGCACGATCTGGTCGTCTTCGCCGTGCAGCACGAGCGTCGGCACCGAGATCGACCGCAGGTCTTCGGTCTGGTCCGTTTCCGAGAACGCCTTGATGCCTTCGTAGTGCGCCTTCGCGCTGCCGATCATGCCCTGGCGCCACCAGTTCTGAATCACGCCCGGGTGCACCGTCGCGCCCGGCCGGTTGAAGCCGTAGAACGGGCCCGACGGCACGTCGAGGAAGAACTGCGCGCGATTGTCGGCAAGCGCCTTGCGGAAGCCGTCGAAGACCTCGAGCGGCAGGCCTTCCGGGTTCGCGTCGGTCTTCAGCATCAGCGGCGGCACCGCGCTGACCAGCACCGCCTTCGCGACGCGGCCTGCCGGCTCGCCGTGGCGGGCCACGTAGCGCGCGACTTCGCCGCCGCCGGTCGAGTGGCCGATATGGACCGCGTTGCGCAGGTCGAGCGCTTCGGCCACCGCGAACGCGTCCGCCGCGTAGTGATCCATGTCGTGGCCGTCGGAAACCTGTGCCGACCGGCCGTGGCCGCGACGATCGTGCGCGACCACGCGATAGCCCTTCTGAACGAAGAACAGCAGCTGGGCATCCCAGTCGTCGGAAGACAGCGGCCAGCCGTGGTGGAACATGATCGGCTGCGCATCCTTCGGGCCCCAGTCCTTGTAGAAGATGTCGACGCTGTCCTTCGTGGTGATGTAAGGCATGGCTTCAGGCTCCTTTGGGGTAGGTGAACGTCACGTGCCGGCCGGCCACCCGGGCGGATGTCGGTGTCGAACGGCGGCGCGGCGGCACACCGCACCGGTCGATGCGGCACCTGAGTGTTGTAGCGGAAAACCGCGACCGTGTCATGAAGCCAATTGCATACCGCCGTCTATCGGTTCTCCGCGGGCAACGACGATGTGTGGCGCGAACGACCATGCCGCGTTCGTCACCGGTCCGGACGGGCACAACCTCGCAGAGGTGTGCTCGCATCCCGAGACTCGACCATTCAACGCAACTAACCGTGCGATTTCGCACGCCCCAACCCTCGTGCCTCAACCGTCCGTCGACACGGTCACCGCCTCCCACGCGCGCATGTCGTCGTCCAGCGCCGACCATTTGGCGCGCACGAGCCGAAGCGCATCGCTGCCGAGCAACAGATGGGCCGGCGGATGGTCCGCCTCGATGACTGCGAGCATGGCACGCGCGGCCTTCGCGGGATCGCCCAACTGACGGCCGCTGTTCTCCTCGCGCGCGTGACGGATCGGCTCGAAGAGCGCGTCGTAATCGGCGATCGAGCGCGGCGTGCGCGTCATCGAGCGGCCGGCCCAGTCGGTGCGGAACGAGCCCGGCGCCACGGCGGTCACCGCGATGCCGAACGGCTCGAGCTCCTTGCCGAGCGTGTCGGAAATCCCTTCCAGCGCGAACTTGCTGCCGCAGTAATAGGCAATGCCGGGCATCGTGATGTGGCCGCCCATCGACGTGATGTTCAGAATGCGGCCGCGCCGGCGTTCGCGCATGAACGGCACGACGGCCTTCATCATCGCGACGGCGCCGAATACGTTCACGTCGAACTGTCGGCGCATCTCCGACAGCGGCGACTCCTCCATGATGCCTTCGTGCCCGTAACCGGCGTTGTTCACCAGCACGTCGACGGGCCCGACGCTCGACTCGATCTCCGCGACGACGCCGTCGATGCGCTCGAAGTCGGTCACGTCGAGCACGCGCCCGATGGCCGCATGCGGGGACAGCGCTTCGAACGCCCGCTTCGCCGCTTCGCTTCTCACGGTGCCGACCACCGTATGACCCGCGGCCAGCGCCGCTTGTGCGAGTGCACGGCCGAAGCCGCTGCTGACGCCGGTGATGAGCATGATAGTGCCGGATGCCATGTGAGCTTCTCCCGAATGTCGATCGAAGCATGCATACTAGTCTGACGATCTACGCAAATTAAGCTCGATTCCGCTGATTTTCTTGCACAAAACTATGAGCACCGCGCCCTCTTCGTCCCGATCGCCGCAGCTGCCCGCGCGCAGCCGCCAACGCCTGATCGCATTGCTGCGTGCATTGGCGCCGGACGAAGGCTACAACCTGACCGCACTGCCGAGCGTGCGCATCCTGCGCTCGAACCGCGCGCTGTCGCGCACGCCGGTGCTGTACGACCCGGGCATCGTGATCGTCTGCCAGGGCAGCAAGCGCGGCTATTTCGGCGGCGAACGCTACCTGTACGACGAGGCCCACTACCTGGCCGTCTCGGTGCCCGTCCCGTTCAGCATGGAAACCGACGCAACGGCGGCGCACCCGCTGCTCGCGCTGTATCTGCACCTCGATTTCCCGATGGCCGCCGAACTCGCCGCGCAGATCGACCGCGAAGGGATCGCCGAACCCGCGCAGGCGCCGAGAAGCATGATGTCGACGCCGATGGACGACGCGATGCAGGCGACCGTGCTGCGTTTCGTCGAGGCGCTGCACCGGCCGCTCGAAGCGGCGGTGCTCGGCCGCGGGTTGCTGCGCGAACTGTATTTCCGCGTGCTCACCGGCGCGCAGGGCAGCGCCATGCGCAACGCGCTGGCGATGCGCGGACAGTTCGGCCGGATCGGCCGTTCGCTGCGCCTGATCCACGCCGACTACGCGCAATCGCTCGACGTCGCGCAACTGGCCGCGGAAGCCGGCATGAGCGTGCCGAGCTTCCATAGCCACTTCAAGGCGATCACGCAGGTGTCGCCGATGCAGTACCTGAAGTCGACGCGGCTGCATCAGGCGCGCTTGCTGATGGTGCGCCAGGACCTGACCGCGGAGACGGCCGGCCATGCGGTCGGTTATGCGAGCCCGTCGCAGTTCAGCCGGGAATTCAAGCGGCTGTTCGGGCTCACGCCCGCGCAGGAGACGAAGCGGATGCGTGCGCAGTTCGCGATTCCGGCGGCGTTCGAGGATGCGGTGTTCGTGTCGTCACACTGAGCGACGCGCCGCGAGCGGCACGCGTGACTCGGCGGGCCCGAGGCCCCGTGCGTGAAACTAGTCGGGACGTGCACACTCTCCGCCCGCGGCATCGCGCACCAGACCCGCCAGCGATTTCAGGATGAACGCGGTCACGCCCCAGATGTCCTGCGTCTGATCCGCCCAGTACCAGGCGCCGGCGCGTTCGCCGTCGTCGTATTGCCGCGGCAGATCGGGATTCAGCAACGTCGAAAACGGAAACTCGAAAATCGCCTCGACTTCAGCGGGTGCGGCTTCCCATGCGGCCGTCTCCGGCACGAAGCCGATCACGGGAAAAATGGCGTGATTGCGCTTTCTCGTTTTATGAATCGGCAGGCTTCCGATCATCCGCACCGCATCGGGCGCGAGGCCGATTTCCTCGAACGCCTCGCGCAGGGCAGTCGCGCCGATGCTGGTGTCCGATTCCGCCGGACGTCCGCCGGGGAAACTTACGTGCGACGAGTATTCGCTGAGCCCCGACGATCGCTTGGTCAGCAGGATCGTCGGCTCGCGCCGCGTGACGATCGCAACCAGGACAGCGGAGAATTTCCACGGTCGGTCGTTGTCCGCGAGGTAGAGCTGCGCCGTGGGCCACGGCGTGTCGGCCGGGATCAGCAGGTTTTCCACGCCGCGTGCGAGCATTTCCAGCATGGATTGCGGTGAAGCGGTGCCCGCCGATGCGTTCGCGAGTCCACCCCCGGTTTTCAGGTGGCTTCCGTCGGATGCCATGTCTTCCTCCTGCATGCAGGATGCTGCAAGCGTTGAGCGACACTGAACCCGACCTGTGTTGCATGGGCACGGCGTCGTTGTGTTTGAACCGGACGGTTCCGGATTCGCAGGCGGCCGTCTGCTCCGGCGAAAAAATTGGCGCGATCGTTGCGAAAATTCGCGTGGCCGGGCCGAAGCGGAGAACCCTGATGATGCACGAAAATTGAAATGCCGAGCGACCGCGCATCGATCGATGCGCTCGGTCCGGCAGAATGCAGGATCGTGCCGAAGCATCCCGACATCCGGGCGATGCTCGCACGCCCCGACCAGCACGCCCCTCTCACACGAGATCGAGATGACCCAGTACGCGTTCCGCCTGCTCAATGTATTCGCCGAATCCACCTTCGGCGGCAATCCGCTATGCGTGTTCGAAGATGCGCGCGGCATGGACGACGCGACCATGCAGGCACTGGCCGTGCAGTTCAACCTGTCGGAAACGACGTTCGTGCTGCCGTCGGCGCATGCGCATGCCCGCGTGCGCATCTTCACGCCCGGCCATGAAATGGCGTTCGCGGGCCATCCGACGCTCGGTACCGCGCATGTCGTGCGCGACCTGCTGAAGGCAGGCGACACACTCGCACTCGAATTCAAGGCCGGCGTGGTCGACGTCAAAGCCGGCGACGACGTGTGGACGTTCACCGCCCCGCACGCGGGCATGCCGAAAACGGCGCCTTGCGCGTTGCCCGATACCGACACGGCGGCCATGCTGGGACTGACGACGGACGATTTTCTCGCGCCGCCGCTTTGGGTCGACACCGGCGCGGACCAACTGCTGGTCGCCGTCAAGAACCCCGCGGCCGTGCGCCGCGCCCGGCCCGACAACGCCTGCCTCGAGCGCTGGCCGACCAACAGCCTCGGTCGGAAGACCGCCTATGTGTTCGCGTTCGACCCGCATCGGCCCGGGAAAGTGGTCTCCCGCTATTTCTTTGCGAAACAGGGCGGCGGGATTTTCGAAGACCCGGGCACGGGGTCGGCCTGCGCGAATCTCGGCGGCTGGCTGCTTGCGGCCCATCACGCGCTGCCCGCCGCGTTTCAGGTCGAACAGGGTGAAGCCGTCGGCCGGCCTTGCCTGCTGCGGTTGTCGGTCGGCTCGAACGGTGAAATCAGCGTCGGCGGTCGCGTGGTTGAGCTCGGACGCGGCGTCATCAACGTGTAGACGCAACGACCTGCGACGCCGGACGCGCGCGCGACACACCGCCATCCATGCGTCGTGCGTGCTGCGGGCCGGCGCGGGAGCGATCGACGGCCGGGGCATCGACGCACGCCGGGTGTCGCCGCGCTTGCCATGCTGCACGCATCGCCCGCCCGAGCCGATCGCCGACATCAACGACCCGGCCGCCGAAATCGCGCACACGTCGTGCGCCGCCTGCAACGCGTGCTTCGGCGCGGCCGCCGTGTGGCCGCTCGTCGAGCGCGCGTAGGGCATGAGCAGCAGCGCTTCCATCACATGCTCGCGCATCTGGCCGAACCGCTCGCGCGGTTCGTGATCCTCGCGGCTGCACCCGATCGGCTTCGCGAATACGACCGGGCGCGGCAACCGTCATTGCGCCGGGTCTTTCAGTTCGATCAGCAGATCCTTCGCCGCGACTCGCTCGCCCGGCTTCACATGCACGGCCGCGATCTCGCAGTCGCGCTCCGCCGCGATGTGCGTTTCCATCTTCATCGCCTCGAGCGCGATCAGCGTCGTGCCGGCCGACACACGCTGCCCCGGTTGCACGGCGACCGTGACCACCGAGCCCGGCATCGGCGCGGCGACATGCAGCGGATTGGCCGGATCGGCACGCTGCAGGCCATGACGCTCCTTGCCCGCCTGCACGACGCTCTTCTGCTCGACCAGCGCGGAACGCGACTGGCCGTTCAGCTCGAACAGCACCTTCACGATGCCGTCCTGCGCGTCGGCATGCTGCCCCTGCAGCGACACGAGCAGCGTCTTGCCCGGCTCGATGTCGATCGCCACTTCTTCCTGCGGCTGCAGCCCGTACAGGAACGCCGGCGTCGGCACGACCGACGTGTCGCTGTAGGCGCGAACGTGCGCGTAATAGTCGACCGTCTGCTTCGGATACATCAGGTAGGACGCGAGTTGCCGGTCGTCGAGCGGGCGCTCGCACGCGGTCTCGGCCTGCTTGCGTGCCGCGTCGAGGTCGACCGGCGCAAGCTGGTCGCCGGGACGATACGGCGCCGGCGGTTCGCTCTTGAGCACCTTGCGCGACAACTCGGCCGGGAAGCCGTCGGGCGGGAAACCCAGCTCGCCCTTGAACAGCGACACGACCGACTCGGGGAACGCGATGTCCTTGTCCGGATTGCGCACGTCGTCCACGCCGAGGTCGTTCGCGACCATCATCAGCGCCATGTCGCCGACCACCTTCGACGTCGGCGTGACCTTCACGATGTCGCCGAACAGGCGGTTGACGTCCGCATACGCACGCGACACCTCGGTCCAGCGATGATCGATGCCGAGCGAGCGCGCCTGCTCGCGCAGGTTCGTGTACTGGCCGCCGGGCATCTCGTGACGGTAGACGTCGGCCGTGCCCGCGCGGATCTCCGATTCGAACGGCGCGTAATAACGGCGCACGCCTTCCCAGTACATCGACGCTTCGTGCAGGCGGTCCTGATCCAGCCCGGGATCGCGTTCGCTGCCGGCCAGCGCCGCCGCGATGCTCGACAGGTTCGGCTGCGACGTGAGGCCGCTCATCGCGTCGAGCGCGCCGTCCACCGCGTCGCAGCCCGCACCGACCGCCGCGAGCACCGACGCGGCGGCGATGCCGCTCGTGTCGTGCGTATGGAAATGCACGGGCAGCCCGGTTTCTTCCTTGAGCGCCTTCACGAGCGTCGCGACCGCCTGCGGGCGGCAGATGCCGGCCATGTCCTTGATGCCGAGCACGTGCACGCCGGCCCGCTGCAGCTCGCGCGCGATGCCGACGTAATACTTGAGGTCGTATTTCGAGCGCGACGTGTCGAACAGGTCGCCGGTGTAGCAGATCGCGCCTTCGCACAGCATCCCGCTCTCGCCGACCGCATCGATCGCCACGCGCATGTTGCGAACCCAGTTCAGAGAGTCGAACACGCGGAACACGTCGACGCCCGCGCTCGCGGCCTGCTGCACGAAGAAGCGCACGACGTTGTCCGCGTAGTTCGTGTAGCCGACCGCGTTCGAGCCACGCAGCAGCATCTGGAACAGGATGTTCGGCACGCGCTCGCGCAGCAGCGCGAGCCGCTCCCACGGGTCTTCCTTCAGGAAGCGCAGCGCGACGTCGAAGGTCGCGCCGCCCCAGCATTCGAGCGAGAACAGCTGCGACAGCTCGCGTGCGTAGAACGGCGCGATCGGCAGCATGTCGGCCGTGCGCATGCGCGTCGCGAACAGCGACTGGTGCGCATCGCGCATCGTCGTGTCGGTCAGCAGCACCTGCTTCTGGTCGAGCATCCAGCGCGCGAACTTCTCGGGGCCGAGCTCGCGCAGTCGATCGCGCGTGCCGGCCGGAATCGCCACCGCCGTATCGACCTTCGGCAGCACGGGTTTCGGCAGCGGCAATGCCGGCAGCGTGCGGCCGCTCATCTCGGCGTTGCCGTTCACGTTCAGCTCGCCGAGATAGCGCAGCAGCTTCGTCGCGCGATCGCCGCGCTTCGCGAATGCGAGCAGCTCCGGCGTCCTGTCGATGAAGCGCGTCGTCACGTCGCCCGCGATGAAGGCCGGGTGATTGATCACGTTCTCGAGGAACTGCAGGTTCGACGTGACGCCGCGAATCCGGAACTCGCGCAGCGCGCGATCCATCCGGTGAATCGATTCGGCGGCCGTCGGCGCCCAGGTCGTCACCTTGACCAGCAGCGAGTCGTAGTACGGCGTGATCACCGCGCCGCCGTA
Organism: Burkholderia sp. BCC1996; assembly: GCF_905339955.1. Classification (NCBI taxonomy): domain Bacteria; kingdom Pseudomonadati; phylum Pseudomonadota; class Betaproteobacteria; order Burkholderiales; family Burkholderiaceae; genus Burkholderia; species Burkholderia sp. BCC1996. Next base: position 17,859 of record NZ_CAJPHM010000007.1, on the reverse strand, counting down.
GGCGGTGCCGGCGTCGAGGCGCACGCCGAAGCCCGCCGCGCTGCGATAGGCCGTGAGCCGCCCGTAGTCGGGCAGGAAGTCGTTCTCCGGGTCCTCGGTCGTGATCCGGCATTGCAACGCGTTGCCATTCAGCGGAATCGCCTGCTGCTCCGGCACGCCGGCCGCGCGCGCGACGAGCGTGCCGTCGCCGTCCGTCGCGTCCTCGGCGAGGCCGATCCGGCCGCCTTCGGTGATGCGGATCTGCGCCTTCACGATGTCGATGCCGGTGATCATCTCGGTCACCGTATGTTCGACCTGGATGCGCGGGTTCACCTCGATGAAGTAGAACTGGCCGGTGTCGGCGTCCATCAGGAATTCGACGGTGCCCGCATGCGTGTACCCGACCGCGCGCATCAGGCGCAGCGCCGATTCGCACAACGCCTGCCGGCCGTCGTGATCGAGATACGGCGCCGGCGCGCGCTCGACCACCTTCTGGTTGCGCCGCTGCACCGTGCAGTCGCGCTCGTACAGATGCACGACCGTGCCGTGCAGGTCGCCGAGCACCTGCACCTCGACGTGCCGCGCATTGCGCACGAGCTTCTCGACGTATACCTCGTCGTTGCCGAACGCGGCCAGCGCCTCCCGGCGCGCGACAGGCAGCAGTGTTTCGAGGTCCTGATCGTTTTCCAGCACGCGCATCCCGCGTCCGCCGCCGCCCCAGCTCGCCTTCAGCATCAGCGGATAGCCGACTTCCGCGGCCAGCGCGCGGCATGCGTCGAGATTGTCCGGCAGCGGCGCGGTCGCGGGCATCACGGGCACGCCAGCCGCGATCGCCGCGTTGCGCGCGGCCACCTTGTTGCCGAGCGTGCGCATCACGTCGGGCGACGGGCCGATCCAGCGAATGCCGGCGTCGATCACGGCCTGCGCGAAATCGGGGTTCTCCGACAGGAAGCCGTAGCCCGGATGGATCGCGTCGACCTTTGCCTGCCGCGCGACGCGCAGGATGTCGTCGATGTCGAGATACGCGGCGAGCGGCTTCTTGCCTTCGCCGATCAGGTAGCTCTCGTCCGCCTTGAAGCGATGCAGCGCGAGGCGGTCTTCCTTCGAATACACCGCCACCGTACGCATGTTCAGTTCGGCGGCGGCACGCATCACGCGGATCGAGATTTCCGAGCGGTTCGCGATCAGGATAGACTGGATGGGGGTAGGCGTCACGGCGGCCATGGATAGTGAATGGTTGAATTGAGTTCGCCGACGCGCCGTGCTCCGCCCGCCTGCTTCATTGGGCGGCGTGCGGATCGTCGCGTCGGTCATTCGCGGTTGCATCGTCGCGGCTTTCGCCAGTCGACATGTTCGCCAGATCGCCGGATGATCGCTATCGACATCGCGACGACGAATAGCATCCAGCCGACCAACCGGAAATAAGGGACCGGCTCGCCGGCCGGTCCGGTCGTCGGTCGAACCACGGCGAGCCCGTGGCACGAACCGCGCTCGCGACAGGATCAATCGCGGTGATCGAACAGCGGTGCGTGATCCATCCAGTCGTAGCCGGCCGTTCCCTTCGCCCACGCCCAGTTCGTATCGCGGCGGCGTTCACCGGACGATTCGCGCGTCGGCGCGGATCGATCTGCTTCCACCGCGCGTTCGCGCGCAACGCGACGCGCATCGTTCCCGGAAACCGTGTTTCGTTTGCCGTAGTCAGTCATTGCATTCACCTTACGATTGAAAAGCGGGTCGCCTCTCGAACCGTGCGGTTCGTTTCGTCAGGAAAGACCGGTCAGACGAGAGGACATCGAACATGTCGTCTCGTAAAGGCAAAAAGCAGGCCACATGGAATATCACACGGACGGCGTTGATGGACGGGGCTCGGGCGCGCAGCCCGGCCTCGTACCGACTCAGATATGGAATCGAAGTTTCAATTCTGAAATCCCGCCAGCCGGGACCGGTCAGCCGAGCGGACCGATGGGCCAGGAGAAGTCAACGTCAATCGGGCCCGCATCGCACACCGCTGAGAAAGGATCCGAAATCGCCCTCCCGACGCGTCTCACCTCCATCAGATCCCGTGCGCGCTCAACCGCGCGCCGTACCAGCGCGAGAACCGGTCGACGTAAGCCTCGGTGAACGGCGAGAACACGCCCGGCGCATACGCAGGATCCTGGGTGCCCGCGTGCGTGATCTCGACGAGGTGCTTGTCTTGCGTATTCGTCGCGACCCATACCTCGGTCAGATCCGACAGCGTGTAATCGACGCCCTCGACCGCGTCGGCATGGACGAGCCATTTCGTGCGCACGAGCGTCTTGTCCGGTGCGAGCGGGATGATGTACGAAATCACCGCGTGGTCGCTCATCACGTGGGTCCACGAATTGTGCGTCCACAGATGCGTATCGCCGAGATCGCGCCGTTGCAGGTCGCCGAACAGCTTCGTGCTCGCCACCTTCGTGCTGATCGTCTGCGATTCGCCCGCGCCGGCGATCACGAGCTGCTGCGTCCTGAACTGCGTGACGGCATCCTCATCGAGCCATTCGACGGCCGAGCCGAGGAAGCCTTCGCGCGCCCAGTTCGCCTGGCAGCTGGCGTTGCGCGCCTGGTATTCCTCGAACGCCCGAAGCTGTTCGTCCGTGAGGTTTTCCGGGCAGAAGCCAAAATCCTCGGGCAGGAACGACGCGGTCAGCTCGGGATGGGTGCCCGCGCAGTGATAGCACTCGCGGTTGTTCTCGATCACCAGCTTCCAGTTGCCGTGCTCGACGATCTCCTGCTCGAACGCGATCTTTGTATGCCGCAGGTCGTACGGCGCGAAGCGCGGCGCCATCGTGTCCTCGAGCTTCGCGATGTCCTCGGGTGCATCGTCGTCGAGGCACACGAAGATGTGCGTGCCGATGATGCGCGTCTTCACCGGAATCAGGCTGCGGCAGGTCGTGTCGAAATCCTTGCCCATGTGCGTCGCGTGGCGCAGCGTGCCATCGAGGTCGTACGTCCATTGATGATAAGGACACACGAGCATTCCAACGGTCGACTTCCCCGCCTCCTTCAGGCGCGCGCCACGGTGACGGCACACGTTCCGGTAGGTTCGGACGTTCTCGTCGTCGTCGCGCACGATGAAGATCGACGACTTGCCGATGTCGACGGTCGACACGTCGCCGGGCTCCGGAACGTCGGCCGTCACGCCAACCAGGATCCAGTGCTTCCGGAAGAAGATCTCGACATCCGTTTCGAAGACGTCCTGACGGCCGAACAGTTCGCCGGGCATCCCGTGGCCCGGTTGGCGACTGCGGATCAGGTCACCGTGCGTCTTGACTTGCACTTCGGACATCGTCTTTCTCCAATCCCAAGGTTCGTGAAATCGCGCGGCTTCGAATGTTCCGCGTCGATTTCAGTATTGGATCGATGAAAAAGAGCGTCAACGCGCTTTATTTTCGTTCTGGTATTACCTGGGATCATGCGAAGCGGACAGAGCGAAAATCGCCGCGAAAGTCTGCCGGCGTGCCTGCGTCAGTCCTGCCTGACGTCCGCGCGCAGCCATTCGACGAGGCCGTCGATCGCCGGCGTGATCGTCTTCCCGTGCGGCACCACGATGTAATAGGCGTCCGTCATCTGCAAGGACGCCACCGACAACCGCACCAGTTCCCCGGCGTCGAGCAGGTCGTGGACGAGCCGCCCCCAGCCGAGCGCGACACCATGACCATAGCGGGCGGCATCGATCGCATCGGTATATAAGCTGCAGCGCAGCGCGTAATTCAACCGGTCGGGCCGGAAGCCGGCGGCATGGAACCACGCCTCCCACCCCATCCAGCCCTCGGACGTCGAATCGGACTCCACCAGCGCGACGGCGGCGAGTTCCGCCAGCGATTCCGGCGCGCCGTGCTGCCGCAGCCAGGCCGGCGAGCAGACGGGAAAGACTTCTTCGTCGAACAGGCGGATCGCGGTGCCGTCGGCCCAGCGACCGTTCCCGTAGCGCACCGCGATGTCGATTTCGTTGTGGCGCAGATCGGCGGTAAACATCAGCGTCGCGAGACGAAGCTGCAACTCGGGCTGTGCGGCCTTCAGTGCGGCAAGCCGCGGCAGCAGCCGGAAATGCGAGAACGCGGAGGTCGCCGCGAGGACGAGTTCCTGCCGGATCGGGCCGCTCGTCAGACGGTCGAACACGCCGGCGATCTTCTGCATCGACTCGGCCATCACCCGGTACAGCGCCGCACCCTCGTCGGTCAGTTCGATCGAGCGATGCAGCCGATGGAACAGGCGCGTGCCGAGCAGGTCCTCGAGGAACTTGATCTGCCGGCTCACCGCGGCCTGCGTGACGCCGAGTTCGTGCGCGGCCAGCGTGAAGCTGCCGAGGCGGGCGACCGCCTCGAACTCGACGAGCGCCGTCACGGACGGGATCAGACGGCGATAGCCTTTGGGGGTTGCGGACGCAGGTTTCATCTGACGAACGCGTGGTGCGGCGGCAGCGTGCTATTGACCGATCTCGACCCCGGCATCTAGCCAGCCGCGCATCATCACGCCGACCTCGTCGCCCAGCCACTTCCGGAACAGCCGATATTCGTCGCGCGGCTGCGCATTCCGGTGCGTGATCAGATAGTGATGGCGATCGCGGAACACCAGCACGTCCTGTACCGGACGCACCAGGATGCCTTGCTCGATCTGCCGGTGCACGAGGTGATGCCAGCCCAGCAGCGTCCCCTCGCCGGCCTCGGCCTGGGCGACGAGCAGCCGGTAGTCGTTGCTTTCCAGATACTTGTTCTCGGTCAGCGTGTCGGTACCGTCGCCTTGCTGGAACCAGTTGCGCCACACGCGCCAGTCGACGTGCTCGCACACCTGCGCGCGGCCGAGCATCGACAGATTCAGGGTCGGGTACGACAGCAGGTCCAGCGGCTTCAGCGACCGGCCGCGAAAGTGGCGTTCGTGAAAGGACGGGCTGCAAACCGGATACACGATGTCGTGAAACAGCGGCTCGGCTTCGAACTCGGGCTCGCGCGGCGGGTTCTTCGTGATGATCACATCGGGCTCGATGAGCCCGTCGAGTTCCATGAAGTGTTCGGTGACGATCACGTTCAGCCGGATATCCGGAAACCGCTCGCGAAACGCGGGCAGCCGCGACGACAGCCAGAGCGCCGAGAACGTATGCGACACGCAGATCATCAGCGCGTGCCTGTCGGTGCGGCGCACCGCCTCCGCCGCCTCGGCGATGTTCATGATCGACAGGTACGACGCGTTGTAGAGGACGCGCCCCGCATCCGTCAGCGCGATATGCCGGCCGGTGCGCTCGAACAGCGCGACGTCGAGCGAATCCTCGAGTTCCTTGATCTGCCGGCTGATCGCGGCCTGCGTCACGCACAGCACCTCGGCCGCCTGGGTGAAGCTCTCGTAGCGCGCCGCCGTCACGAAACACCGCAGCGCCCGAAGCGACGGCATCTGCGCGAGGAGTCGGTCTGCAAACAATTGCTTCTTCAACATGGCTTTCACTCTCAAAACGGAGGTCGGACGCAGCGTCGGCGCATTCGTCGACGGCAGTCCCCATCGGCTGCCTGCGAGCAGGCTCATCGCAAACCTTTCGATTATCTGAATATTACGGCTTGCGAGTCGGCCGGGCGGCGTCGCGATGACGTCATTCTTGATCGATTGTGCACTGCGTCGCCATTATCGGAAGCGATGATGGAGACGGCAAGGCGCACGGTGGTGCCGCCCATCCGCCCCCGCGCCAGGCCACTGCGCGGCGCGGCGCGGGGGCGCAGCGCACCATACGCGATGCCGACGCGGCGTAGCGTCGTTCGTTCTGTCGCGCGCCGCGTGCGCCATTCTCGCCGGCCGAGCGGCCGCTGGCCATACTCGCGCGACATGGTGCAGGACAACATCGCAGCCGATCGGCGGCTCGACAAGCCGCCGAAACGGTTTCGCCGCAACCTGCAGCCTGGGCCGCGCGGCCCCGGGGTGCAGCGTGCGCGGCGCGCCCCACTTAGTCGAGCTTCAACCAGGTGGTCTTCAGCTCGCAATATTGATCGTGCGCGTACACGGACTTGTCGCGGCCGCCGAACCCCGACTGCTTGAAGCCGCCGAACGGCGTCGACAGGTCGCCTTCGCCGAAGCAGTTCACCGTGACCGTCCCCGCACGAATCCGCGCGGCGACCTTGTGCGCGCTGTTCACGTTGTCGGTCCACAGCGACGCGGCCAGCCCGTAGCATGTATCGTTCGCGATCCGCACCGCGTCGTCGACGTCGTCGTATTCGATGAAGCACACGACCGGCCCGAACACCTCGTCGCGCGCGATGCGCATCTCCGGCGTCACCTGATCGAAGATCGTCGGCTCGACGAACCAGCCGCCCGTCTCCGCGAGGATCGCGCGCCCGCCGCATACCACGCGCGCGCCTTCCGCCTTCGCCTGTTCGATATGGCCGAGCACCTTCTCGTAATGCTTCTGTTCGATCAGCGCGCCGAGCTTCACGTCCGGATCGAGCGGATCGCCGGTCTTCCAGCCGGCGAGCACCGCCTGGACCTTCTCCAGCAGTTCCGCCTTGCGGCTCGACGGAACGAGGATCCGCGAGCCGGCGCTGCAGTTCTCGCCCATGTTCCAGAACGCGGCCGCGACCGCCTGTTCCGCCACCGCATCGAGGTTCGCGACGTCCGGCAGGATCACCTGCGGATTCTTGCCGCCGCACTCGAGCACGACGCGCTTCAGGTTCGTATCGGCCGAGTAGTGCAGGAACCGCTTTCCGGTCGCGGTCGAGCCGGTGAACGCGACGAGATCGACGTCCGGATGGCGGCCGATCGCCTCCCCAGCCTCGCTGCCGAACCCGGTGACGACGCTGAATACGCCCGGCGGCACGCCGGCTTCCAGCGCGAGATCGGCGATCCGCAGCGTCGACAGCGACGTCTGCTCGGCCGGCTTCACGACCACACTGTTGCCGACCGACAGCGCGGGGCCGATTTTCCATGCGAGCATCAGCGCCGGGAAATTCCACGGCAGCACCGCGCCGACGACGCCGATCGGCTCGCGCGTGACCATGCTGACGACGCCGGCGCCGGAAGGCGACAACGCGTCGTAGCGCTTGTCCGTCACTTCCGCATGCCAGCGGATGCACGCGGCCGACTCGGGAATGTCGAGCCCCAGGCATTCGCCGATCGGCTTGCCGGCTTCCAGCGCCTCGAGCAGCGCGAGTTCCTCCGCGTGCTCGTCGATCAGCTGCGCGACGCGCAGCAGCACCGCCTTGCGATGCGCGGGTGCGGCCTTCGACCAGACGCCCGACTCGAACGCTTCGCGCGCGGCCGCGACCGCGCGATCGACGTCGCGGTCGCTACAGCGCGCCACTTCGGCAAGCACCTTGCCGGACGCCGGGTTGAGCGTCGCGAACGTCTCGCCCGACGCCGCCGCGCTGCGCTGCCCCGCGATGAACGCGCGACCGTCGAGCGACAACGCGTTCGCCTTCTGTTTCCAATCCTGATGGGTCGTCATGTCGTTTCCTCAAAAATCAAAGCTCGGCACCAGCCGAGAATTCCTTGGCCCAGATCGTCGCCGACACGGCCAGGTCGACGAGCGGCCGAACCGGCAGCGGACGCGGATGCGGCTGCTTCAGCAACTGCTGCACGAGGCTGTTCGATTCGCCGAGCGCGTATTCGGCGATCAGCTTGCCGGAGGCCGACCCGCGGCTCAGCCCGAGGCCGTTGCAGCCGATCGCCTCGTAGAGGCCGTCGTCGCGCCTGCCGAACAGTGCACCGTTGTTCGAGGACAGGCACAGCGGCCCGCCCCACGTATATTCGAGCTCGACGCCGCCGAGCATCGGGAAGCGCCGCTCGAACGAGCGCTGATGCAAATGCCGCGACTTCGCGAGATCGGCCTGCGACAGCTTCACGTCCGGCCGGAACGCGAAATGGTTGCGCACGCAAATGCGATCGGTGACCAGGCGCCGCACCGTCGTGCCCATCGGATCGGCCGGAATCAGCGCCCACGAGCGCGTGCCGCCGAGTCTCGCCACTTCGTCGGGGTTCATCGGGCGCGTGAGCGACGCGAACGTATAGACCGGCAGCAAGCCGTTCGAATGCATGCCGAAGGTCGCCGCGTATGCGTTCGTGCACAGGATCACCTGCTTCGCGACGATCGTGCCGTCGGCGAAATGCAGTACGCGCGTGTCGCCGCGCGGTTCGATCCGCGTCACCGGGCTGAGCTCGAACACCGTCACGTTCGCCGGTTGCGTCGCCGCCAGCCCGCGCATCAGCGCCGCCGGCTGCACGGTGCTGCAGCCCGGCGTGAACAGCGCGCCCGTGTAGAACCCGGTGCCGGTCACGGCCTGGATCGCCGGCTGATCGAGCCATTCGAATGCTTCGCCGATGCGCGACAGCCCGTCGGCGAAATGCGCGAGCGCGGTCGCGCCCTTCCGGTTGACCGACGCGTGGAATTTGCCGTCGTCGCGCCAGTCGCAGTCGATGCCGAAACGCCGCACGATCTCGCGCACATAGTCGATGCCGTGCCGCTGAAACCGCACGTCCGCACGATCCTCGTCGATGCTGCGCGAGTAGCTTTCGCTGCTGATGTCGTGCGGCAGGTCGACGAAGAATCCGGAATTGCGCCCGGACGTGGTGCGGCCGATCCGGTCGGCCTCCACGAGCGCGATGGACGCACCGGGTGCGAGCTCCGCCAGCCGGCGCACGGCACAAAGCCCGGTGATGCCGCCGCCGACGACGACCCAGTCGAACCGGCTGTCCGACTTGACGGTATTGGCGTCCGGTGCGGGCGGAAGGCTCTCCCACCACCCGTTCATCCCGTCCGGCGCCGGAAACCGCGCGAATTCCAGAGTCGAGCCCATGACGGATTACCGGCCGTCGCGCAGAAACGGCTTGACGAGCTTCGCGAACGCGTCGCGCTCGTCGCCCGACAACGCGCCGAGCGGCGCGCGCGCGACGCCGACCGGCAGCCCGGCCAGCTCGCAGCCGTAGCGCACGTACTGAATGAACTTGCCGCTGCGCTCGAGCAGTTCGAGCACCGGCAGCAGTTGGGCCATCTGCGTGCGGCCGGTCGCGAAATCGCCGCGCTTCACGCATGCGTCGAACAGGTCGGTGTGCGCTTCCGGCAGGAAGTTCGATGCGCCGCCGACCCAGCTGCGCGCGCCCCACGCGAAGAACTCGAGCGCCTGGTCGTCCATCCCGCAGCTCAGCACGAGCCGGCCGCTGAAATGCGTCGACAGATGATGCAGATGCGAGATGTCGCCGGTGCTTTCCTTCATCGCGACGAAGTTCTTGCGCTCGAGCAGCGTCTCGAGAATGTCGTCGCCGATTTCGGTGCCGGTGCGGGCCGGGAAGTTGTACAGCATGATCGGCATGTCGAGCGCGTCGTCGACCGCGAGCAGGTGCGCGAGCAGTTCCTGCTGCGTCGGCTGCGCGTAGTACGGCGCCGCCACCAGCAACGCGTTCAGTCCCGCGCGCTTCGCTTCGCGGCCGAGGCGCAGCACCTCCTTCGTCGTGGTCGCGTTGATGCCCGCGGTCAGGAACGTCTTGCCGCCGGCCGCAGCCGCGACCGTGTCGAACGTGCGCACGCGCTCGTCGAAGCTCAATGCGTAGTATTCGCCCGTCGTCCCGCCGATGCCCAGGCCGGATACCCGGCCCGCAAGATCGGCCGCATGCCGGCCCAGCAGTTCGTGGTTGATTTCGCCGTCCGCGTCGAACGGGGTGACCAGCGGAGTGTGTACGCCCTCGAAGCTCATTTTCGATTCCTCAATCAAGTGGTTGCACCAGGTTCCCGCCCGTCAGGCAGGAAACCGGCAATTCGACACAACGTCGTCGGTACGTCGCTGCATACGCGCAGCGACGCCGATCGATTCACTACGTGATCCGAACGATGTTCGAGGTTCAGACCGATTCCCGGATCAGGCGAACGCCTCCGCGTGCGCATAGACGGGAAACTGGCTGCACAGGTCGCGCACGCGGGTCCGTACCGACCGCTCGACCGCTTCGTCGCCGTTCGGATCGCGCTCGAGCGCAGCCATCACTGCCAGGATCATTTCGCCGATCTGCTCGAACTGCGCGGTTCCGAAGCCGCGCGTGGTGCCGGCCGGCGTACCGAGCCGGATGCCGGACGTGACGGTCGGGTTTTCCGTATCGAACGGAATCCCGTTCTTGTTGCAGGTGATGCCCGCGCGCTCCAGTGCCTTCTCGGCCTGCGCGCCGGTGATGCGCCGGGCGCGCAGGTCGACCAGCAGCAGGTGGTTGTCGGTGCCGCCCGTGACGAGCGTCAGGCCGCCGGCCGTCAGCACGCGCGCGAGCGCCTGCGCGTTGCGCAACATCTGCTCGATATAGCTGGTGAATTCCGGCCGAAGCGCTTCCGCAAAGGCCACTGCCTTGCCGGCGACGACATGCATCAGCGGCCCGCCCTGCAACCCCGGAAACACCGCCGAATCGATCTGCTTCGCGACCTCGGCGTGGTTCGTCAGGATGAAGCCGCCGCGCGGGCCGCGCAGCGTCTTGTGCGTGGTGGACGTCACCACGTCGGCGAACGGCACCGGGTTCTGATGCCGGCCGGCCGCGACGATGCCCGCGATGTGCGCCATGTCGACCATCAGCTTCGCATCGACGCTGTCGGCGATCTCGCGAAACGCGGCGAAGTCGAGCGCGCGCGGATACGCGGAGTAACCGGCGATGATCAGCTTCGGGCGATGCCGCTCGGCGAGCCGGCGCACGTCGTCGTAATCGATGCGCAGCGTGTCGCGGTTCACGCCGTACTGCACCGCGTTGAACCACTTCCCCGACAGCGCGGGCCGCGCGCCGTGCGTGAGGTGGCCGCCCGCATCGAGCGACATGCCCATCACCGTGTCGCCCGGCTTGACGAGCGCGAGCATCACCGCGCCGTTGGCCTGCGCGCCCGAATGCGGCTGGACGTTGGCGTGGCTCGCGTCGAACAGCGCGCACGCGCGATCGATTGCGAGCGCCTCGATCCGGTCGACATGGTCGCAACCGCCGTAGTACCGCCGCGACGGATAGCCTTCCGCGTACTTGTTCGTCAGCACGGTGCCCTGTGCTTCCAGCACCGCCGCCGACGCGATGTTTTCAGACGCGATCAGTTCGATCTGGGTTTGCTGGCGACGCAGCTCCAGCGCGATCTCCGACGCGATCACCGGATCCCGGCTCTGAAGCGTTTCGGAAAAAAAGCGGGCGTTCTCGTTCACTTGCTGACTCCGCGACGCGATTCGTGACATGCTGCATGGACTGCGCGTACCGCACATCGCGAGGCCGGCGCCATCGTTGCGGCTCCGCCCATCGGCTTCGGGCGATACGCCCCGCCGGTTCGCACGGACGACGCCGATCGCATCGTCTGCGCCACCGGGGCGCGGCTTTACTGCTGCAGCCAGGCCTTGAGCTTCTCTGGGTGTGCATCGACGAACTTCTTCGCGGCGCTCGCGTAGTCGTTCGTGCTGTTCCCCTCGAACTCGATCGCCTCGACATCGGCCAGCGTCAGCTTCAGGTGCTTGAAGAACACGTCGGCGCGCGGGAACTTGCCCGCGAACTTCTTCGACGCGAACGCATGAATCTGCTCTTCGCCGCCCAGCGTGCCCTTCGGATCCTTCAGGTAACGCATCTGCCACTTCTGGAACAGCCAGTGCGGGCTCCAGACCGTTGCGACGATCCACTGCTTCGACTGGTACGCACGCGACACGCTCGCCAGCATGCCGGCCTCGCTCGACGCCTGAAGGTTGTAGCCGTCCAGGTTGTACGCCTTGATGGTCTTCTCGGATGCCTGCATCAGGCCGCCGCCCGGCTCGATGCCCTGGATCGTGCCGTTCAGCTTGCTCTTGACTTCCGGCTTGCTCAGGTCGGCGATCGACGACAGCTCCGATTCCGGAATGTAGGTTGGCACCGCCCAGCCGTTCTTGCCGCCGGTGTAGATGATGCCGACGTCGTCCAGGTCGTTCTTGTACTTCGCGTAGTAGGTCCCGTGCGTGACCGGCAGCCAGCCCCCGACCATGATGTCGAGATCGCCACGCGCGACACCCTGGTACTGGATGCCGATGTCGGCCTGGACGAACTGCACCGGTTGCTTGAGTTGCGTCTCGAGCACGTACTTCGCGACGTTCGCGACCGCGAGCACGTCCGCCCAGTTGGTCACCGCGATCTTGACCGGCTCGGCCGCCGATGCCGCGCCCACACCTGCACTGCAGGCCACCACCGTCGATACCGCAATTTTCGCCAGAAGCGACTTGAACGTATGGGTATTCATCTAGTACTCCTTTTTAATCACGCGAGTCTTTCAAGGGTGAGGAACGCCTTCGATCGGCGTTTCCGGTCTCCACGCACTGCTACACCGGTTCCGCCGCGGCACCGTGGCCGCGACGCTTCATCGTCCTTCAAATGCCTTCGACCGCCCTGTTCGTCAGGTGCGTACCGCGCCACGCGGGCCGGCCTTGCCGGCGCGCACGATCGGCTTCTTCGCCTTCTTCTTCGCCTTCACGCCGAAGCTTTCCGTCAGGCGATCCAGTACGATCGCGAGCAGCACGACGCCCAGCCCGCCTTCGAAACCGATCCCGATGTCGAGACGCTGAATGCCGCTCAGCACGTATTCGCCGAGGCCGCCCGCGCCGATCATCGACGCAACCACCACCATCGACAGCGCCATCATGATCGTCTGGTTCACGCCGGCCATGATCGACGGCAGCGCGTTCGGCAACTGGATCTTCCACAGCAGCTGCCAGTCGGTGCTGCCGAACGAGCGGCCGGCTTCGATCAGTTCCTCGCGGACCTGCCGGATGCCGAGCGTCGTCAGCCGCACGACGGGCGGCATCGCGAACACGATCGTCGCGATCACCGCCGGCACGCGTCCGAGCCCGAACAGGATCACGGCCGGGATCAGGTACACGAACGCGGGCATCGTCTGCATGAAGTCGAGCAGCGAGCGCAGGATCATGCCGATCCGGTTGTTGCGCGCGCCCCAGATCCCCAGCGGGACGCCGATCACGAGGCTGAAGAAGGTCGCCGCGGTAACGAGCGCGAGCGTCGATACCGTCTGTGCCCACAGGCCCATGTAATGGATGACGAGCAGCGCGAGACCGACGAAGATCGAGAACACGATGCCGCGGCGCCACAGCGCGAGCCCCACCATGATCACGACCATCGCGATGAACGGCACGGCGGCGAGCCCGTCTTCGAGCAGCTTCACGACCGCGCCGAGCCCCGCCGAAAACGTGTCGAAACCCCCGCGGAAATGCAGAAACAAAAAGTTGACGAAGTCTTCCGCGAACTTCCCGATCACCGACGCGTTCATGCTGCCCTCCGTTGCATCATCTGCTTGAGTATCGTCCGGCAGGACACGACGCCCGCCAGTTGTCCCGCCGCGTCCGTCACCGGCACGTCGTGCTGCCGGGTCAGCGCGATCGACGCGAGCCGATGCAGATCCGTATCGATCGACACCGCATGGAAGTCGGGCAGGAATGCCTCGCGAATCGGCCGGGCACCGGACCGGTGCAGTGTGGCGGCCGTCACGCAGCCGAGGTAATGGCCGGCCTCGTCGCACACGTAGCCGCATTCCGCGCCGCTGTCGATCAACCGGTTCAGGTAGCGGTCGGACGACGTGCCCGCGTCGCACTGAATCAGCCCGCGCTCGATCTTCGTCAGCAGGCTCGACGCCTTCAGGAAGCGCGATACGTCGACATTGCGGAAGAAGTCCTGCACGTAGGCGTCCGCCGGTGTCTGGATCAGTTCGGCCGGCGTGCCGACCTGGATCAGGCAGCCGTCCTTCATGATGCCGATGCGGCCGCCGATCTTCACCGCCTCCTCGATATCGTGGGAGATGAACACGATCGTGCGCTGCTCTTCCTTCTGCAGGCGCAGCAGCTCGTTCTGCATTTCGAAGCGGATCAGCGGATCAAGTGCGGAGAAAGCCTCGTCCATCAGCAGGACCGACGGGTTCACCGCGAGTGCGCGGGCAAGGCCCACGCGCTGCTGCATGCCGCCGGACAACTCGCTCGGCAGCAGCTTCTCGTACGACCCGAGCCCGACGCGCTCCAGCGCGGCACGCGCGACCTCGTAGCGCTGCGCTTTCTTGATCCCCGCGACCTCGAGCCCGTACGCGATGTTGTCGAGCACGGTCCGGTTCGGCAGCAGCGCGAACGACTGGAACACCATCGCCATCTTCCGGCGTCGAACGTCGCGCAATTCCGGCGTCGACATCGGCGCGATGTCGCGGCCTTCGAGCACGACCTGCCCGGACGTCGGCTCGATCAGCCGGTTGAGCAGACGTACCAGCGTCGATTTACCCGAGCCCGACAGCCCCATGATCACGAAGATCTCGCCGGCCCGCACGCTCAGGCTCACGTCGTCGACCGCCACCATGTTGCCGGTTTCGGCGAAGATCTCGTTGCGCCCGACGCCGCGCTTCATCAGCTCGATCGCACGCTCGGGCTTCGGACCGAAGATCTTCGACAGGTGCTTGACGGTCAGGATGTCGGTTCCGGTCGCGATGCTCGACCGGGCGATCGACGGCGCACCGTCGGTGGAGATTGCTCCGGGGGGAAGTACGTCGCCCGGTGCAAACGTCAGATTTGGGGCCATTCTGTCATCCCGACTAACTGGTAACGGAAACCGCGAACTCCGCACGTGTCGCCATCGATTGCCGGCTTGCTGCCAGGGCTCGATGCCGCGCTCGCGTGGTTGACGGCGCTGATTCAGTGACTGCAGCGTATCAATCCAATTTCGTCGCTCCAGATACATTTTCTGTGCGCTTTTCCATACCTTTGGTAATGCATCGAATGCGGGCAAAAAGGCATGACTGCCCCGAAACCGTGCGAATGACGTGAAAACCAGTGCCGGTGCGGCTGTGCGGGATTGGACGGGAATTGCGCCGAGGCGGCGTGCGTGGCGTGCGCAGGGGTGCGCTAGGGGAAAATCCCGACGAGGGGACTTAAGGGAAACTACCAGGAAGACGCGCATTCGACGGCGCACATGGCCGTCGGGCCGGCTCTCGGCAGAGCGGCCCGGCAGATGCTCGCGATGTTCAAGCGTCCCTTGCCGCGGGACCTCGCGGCGCTCGACGCATAAGCGCGTCGCGCAAAGCACGCGGCCGCCCGAAGGCGGCCGCGCGAAGAGGCACTGATGCGCCGCTTACTTGCTGTAGTCGTACACCCCACGCCCCGTCTTGCGCCCCAGCCGCCCGGCCGACACCATCTCGCGCAACAACGGGCACGCGCGATACTTCGTGTCGCCGAAGTCCTTCAGGAACACGTCCATCACCGCGAGGCACACGTCGAGCCCGACGAGATCGGCCAGCGCGAGCGGCCCGATCGGATGGTTCGCACCGAGCTTCATCCCCGCGTCGATCTCCTCGGCCGACGCGATGCCTTCGGCCAGCACGAAGAACGCTTCGTTGATCATCGGCACGAGGATCCGGTTCACGACGAAGCCCGGCGCGTTGCGCACGCCGATCGGCGACTTGTCGAAACGCTCGGTCAGCGCACGCACCGCCGACGCGGTCGCATCGCTCGTCTGCAGCCCGCGGATGATCTCGACGAGCGGCATCAGCGGCACCGGGTTGAAGAAGTGCATGCCGACGAAGCGCGACGGATCGGCGAGCAGCGCCGCGAGCGACGTGATCGAGATCGACGACGTGTTGGTCGCGATGATCGCGTCGGGCCGCGCGACCGACTCGATCTGCTTCAGGATGCGGCTCTTCAGCTCGACGTTCTCGGTCGCGGCTTCGATCACGATGTCGACCGCGGCGAGCTTCGCGTAGTCGGTCGACGTCGTGATGCGCGCGAGCGCGGCGTCGCGTGCGCCGGCGTCGAGCTTATCCTTCGACACGAGCCGCTCGAGGCTGCCCTTCAGGGCGGCGACGCCCTTGTCGAGCGCCGCGTCGCTGACGTCGATCATCACGACGTTGAGTCCTGCAACGGCCGCGGTTTGCGCAATGCCGTTGCCCATGGTTCCGGCGCCCACGACGCCGACGGTTTCGATTGCCATGACGATTCCTGTGTATTCGGGTGCTGAGCGGTCGATTATCAGATGTTCTCGAAGATCGCCGCAATCCCCTGGCCGCCGCCGATACACATCGTCACGAGCGCGTAACGCCCGCCGATGCGCTTCAGCTCGTACAGCGCCTTGACCGTGATCAATGCGCCGGTCGCGCCGATCGGGTGACCGAGCGAAATGCCCGAGCCGTTCGGGTTGACCTTGGCCGGATCGAGGCCGAGCTCCTGCGTGACCGCGCACGCCTGCGCGGCGAACGCCTCGTTCGCCTCGATCACGTCGAGATCGGTGATCTTCAGGCCCGCGCGCTCGAGCGCCTTCTGCGTGGCCGGCACCGGGCCGATGCCCATGTACGCCGGATCGACGCCCGCATGCGCGTACGCGACGAGACGCGCGAGCGGCTTCACGCCCTGCGCGCGCGCGGCATCCGCGCTCATCATCAGCACCGCGGCGGCCGCATCGTTGATCCCCGACGCGTTGCCGGCCGTCACCGTGCCGTCCTCCTTCACGAACACCGGCTTCAGCTTCGTGAAGTCGTCCGGGCCGGCGTCGTGACGCACGTGCTCGTCGGTGTCGAACGCGACCTCGCCCTTCTTCGTGCGGATCGAGATCGGCAGGATCTGGTCCTTGAAGCGGCCTTCGGCGATCGCGCGCGCCGCGCGACGATGCGATTCGAGCGCGAGCGCATCCTGCGCATCACGCGAAATGCCGTACTTTTTGGCGACGTTCTCGGCGGTCACGCCCATATGGATCGTCTGGAACGGGTCGTGCAGCGCGCCGAGCATCATGTCGACGAGCTTTGCGTCGCCCATGCGCTGGCCGAAGCGCGCGGCCGGCACCGTGTACGGCGCGCGGCTCATGTTCTCCGAGCCGCCGCCGATCGCGACGTCGGCGTCGCCGAGCATGATCGTCTGCGCGGCCGACACGATCGCCTGCAGGCCGGAGCCGCACAGGCGGTTCACGGTGAGCGCCGGCGTGTGCTGCGCGACGCCGCCGTTGATCGCCGCGACGCGCGCGAGATACATGTCCTTCGGCTCGGTGTTCACGACGTGGCCGAACACGACATGCCCGACCGCATCGCCCGGCACGTTCGCGCGCGACAGCACTTCGCTCACGACCTTCGCGCCGAGATCGGTCGGCGAGAAATCCTTCAGGCTCCCGCCGAAATCGCCGATCGCGGTACGGACACCGCTCACCACCACGACTTCCTTCGCTGCATTGCTCATCGTCTCACTCCGGTTCGTTCGCGCCCGCGGGCGCGGGGATGCGTTGCGTTACATGTTCGGGTAATTCGGCCCGCCGCCGCCTTCCGGCGTGACCCACACGATGTTCTGCGTCGGGTCCTTGATGTCGCAGGTCTTGCAGTGCACGCAGTTCTGCGCGTTGATCTGCAAGCGATCTTCGT
This sequence comes from Burkholderia sp. BCC1996, assembly GCF_905339955.1. Classification (NCBI taxonomy): domain Bacteria; kingdom Pseudomonadati; phylum Pseudomonadota; class Betaproteobacteria; order Burkholderiales; family Burkholderiaceae; genus Burkholderia; species Burkholderia sp. BCC1996. The sequence continues at coordinate 545 of NZ_CAJPHM010000007.1, read as the reverse complement.
TGCTGTCGTTCTTGACGAACTCGTAGACGCCGGCCGGACAGAAGCGCGCTTCCGGCCCCGCGTAGGTGCGCAGGTTCACGTTCACCGGCACGTTCACGTCCTTCAGCGTCAGGTGCGCCGGCTGGTGTTCCTCGTGGTTCGTGTTCGAGATGAACACCGACGACAATCGGTCGAACGTCAGCTTGCCGTCCGGCTTCGGGTACTCGATCGGCGTGCATTGCGATGCCGGCTTCAGCATCTCGTGGTCCGCATGCTTGTGATGCAGTGTCCACGGCACGTTGCCGCCCATCACCTTCTGTTCCAGCCCGACCATCAGCGTGCCGAGGTAGAGACCCTTCGCCATCCACTGCTTGAAGTTGCGCGCGCGGTACAGCTCCGTGTACAGCCACGATTGCTTGAACGCATCCGGATACGCGTTGAGCTCATCGCTCTGACGACCGGCCTGCAGCGCGTCGAACGCGGCGTCCGCCGCCAGCATGCCGGTCTTGATCGCCGCGTGGCTGCCCTTGATCCGCGATGCGTTCAGGAAGCCCGCGTCGTCGCCG